>NZ_CP127382.2:1043726-1391635 GCF_003286645.3 Aerococcus tenax
TACTTGCTTATTCTTTAATAATGACGACCAGCCTTTCATGATGACTGGTGATACCCTCTTTAAAGGAACGATCGGTCGAACCGACTTTCCGGGTGGAGATAGTCAAGCGATTATGCAAAGTATTCCACAAAAATTGTTTACTCTACCAGACCAGACCCTGGTTTATCCAGGACATTACGGGGCTTCTACCATTGCTGAAGAAAAATTAACAAATCCCTTTTTTAATTAAATAGAAAAGTACCCTTCAACGATCACTTATCCTTCTAAGTCATCTTGAGGAGTGCTTTTTCTTTTATTCCGCTAATTGGTCCATAATAGCAACGATCGTTTTTAACATTTCAGGATCGTAAGGGCTATGGCCACTGGCTTCTACCAGATGTAAATTAGATTTTGGACATGCTTGGTGGAGTTGATGGGCTGAACTTGGTGGGCAAATGACATCATACCGGCCTTGGACAATTTCCATCGGGATATCATTAAAGCGATGAACATTATTTAAAATATAATTATCTTCTTCAAAAAACATATGATTTTCAAAGTAATGCGATTCTAAAACGGCTGTTGCTTCTTCACTTGGACTAAGTTGGTTTTCTTCGGGAAAATGAGGCAATAAGGTCAACAAGGAAGATTCCCACTTGGTCCAATACCTACATGCCGCTTGATGAGCTTCTTTATCTCCCTGATGGATTTTTTGATAATAAGCATGGACGCAATTTTTTTGCTCCTCATCACTCAAGAACGACAGATATTTTTCGTAAGCTTCGGGATAAAATTTTGCTGCCCCACCTTCATACAACCAATCGATCTCTTCTTGACGGCCGAGAAAGATCCCTCTTAGTATCAATTGTTCCACCCGTTCAGGATGTAAAATGGCGTAGACCAAAGCCAAGGTCGATCCGTAAGAGCCCCCAAAAACAAACCAATTGTCATAGCCGTAGTATTCACGGATCAGTTCCATATCGCGAACGCTGTCAAAAGGTGTATTATTCTCGGTAGATAAAAAAGGCTTGCTCTTCCCAGTCCCTCGTTGGTCAAATAAAATAATATGATATTTTTCAGGATCGAAAAATAAGCGGCAACTTGGAGTAATCTCACTCCCAGGACCTCCATGTAGAAAAATAACTGGCTGGCCTTTTGTGTTTCCACAGTCTTCGACATACAACTTATGCTGATCGTCCACTTGTAAGTAAAAGCTTTGATTAACTTTTGTATTTTGATAACCTGCTTCCATTGTCTAACCCCTTTCCTAATAACTGCACTAACTTTCTCTTTATAATATACCCTAAAGTCTGTTCCGTCTATTAAAATAATTAAGTAAATTCATGAAGGAAGTAATGGTTTAAAACTTTTATGCGAAGCTCTGCCGAGCGATTAGTATATAAAAAGGCCTAGCAGTAGACGACTTGTTCCACCACTAGAACCTTTAGTTAAGTATTACTAATTAACACTCTATTCTTTATTCAATAAGGCTTCGCCGACCTTTTCGCCAGCTGTGACTTGTTTTTGATCAAGAACATCGAGGCTATGAACCCTATCACTATTGGTTAAGACAACCATAATGTCACAAGCTTTACCTTTGGCTTCGATACTTGCTAGGTCCATTTGAGCTAACGGCTCCCCAGCTTTGACACTTTGTCCTTCTTCAACCTGAATAGTAAAGCCTTCGCCTTTGAGTTCAACCGTGTCTAAGCCCATGTGAACGAGGATTTCAAGGCCTTCATCACTTTGGATACCAAGGGCATGCTTAGTTGGAAAGATATTTAAGATTTTCCCATTTACTGGCGCGACCACCTGGCCTTGACTAGGTTGGATAGCATAGCCGTCCCCCATCATTTTTTGAGAAAAGACCTCATCTTCAACCTTATCAATGCTAATGACCTCACCATCTGCAACCGCATAAAGTTCTACTGGGATACCATCTAAAATCGCTTGATCATTAATGACTTGAGCTGATCCCTTGAGATCTTCTGCTTGCTTCTCGTTCACGACTGTTGCGGCTGTTTTGGGGGCTTGACCACTTTCGATGAATTCAGTGACTTGGGTCTTAATGGTTGACACCGTAGTTCCATAGATGACTTGGACACTATTACCACGGACTACAACGCCGGCTGCGCCAGTGGCTTGTAGGGCTTCCTTATTAACCTCATCACCGTTTTTGACCGTTACCCGTAGGCGGGTGGCACAATTATCAACATCAACCAGGTTATCGGTACCACCCAATCCGCTAACAATTTGATAAGCTCTTTGGTCAGTTTCACTCAAGCCATTAAGCGCATTTTTGTTTCGGAATTCTTCTTTAGTATGTAATGAAGTATCTGCCTTTCTTCCTGGAGTATCCAAGTCAAATTTCTTAATAATCCAATGGAAGAGGAAGAAATAGACAATGGCGTAGATAATACCGATAATAACCACAGGAATCCAATGTGTTCTTGCATTGCCTGGCAAGACGCCGTAAAGAATAAAGTCAATTAACCCGCCTGAGAAAGTTAGTCCAACCCCTACTCCGGCAATATGAACTAAGACAGTAGATAAAGCAAAGAGAACACAATGTACCCCAAAATAAAGTAAGGGAGAGGCAAATAAAATAGTAAATTCAATCGGCTCCGTAATCCCCGTAACAATTGAGGTTAGGGATGCAGAAAATAATAACCCCTTGACCATGGTCTTCTTATCTGATCTAGCGGCACGATACATGGCGTAGGCAGCAGCTGGTAAGGCAAAAATCATCTCTGGAAATTGGAAGGCAAAGAATCTAGCTGCATCGGGAGAAATAGCTTCTCCAGCCTTTAATTGGGCAAAAATAATATTTTGGGCGCCCACAACAGTGGTCCCATCAACGACAGCAGTCCCTCCTACAGCGGTTTGCCAAAATGGTAAATAAAAAATATGATGCAATCCAAATGGAATTAAGGCACGATAAATATAACCGTAAAGGAAGGTCCCTAAGTGGCCAGTATTAGCGATAATCTGACCGAGATTAGCAATCCCAGCGGCAAAATACGGCCAGATAAAAGATAAAATAAGTCCACTAACGACTCCAGCAACTGCTGAAACAATTGGGACAAAATGAGTACCAGCGAAAAATGACAAGGCATCAGGGAGTTCGATCTTGTAATAACGATTATGTAGCCAAGCCACTAGACAGCCAATAATAATCCCACCAAAAACACCGAGGTTCATGGTATGTTCAAAGCCAAGTAATGATGTGATCAATCCTGGTATTTTTTCCAATTCTTCTAAACCACGGAGGTGGATGATGGAACTAGATAGTGAAGCGTACATCATAAAGTAGCCTACCACGGCTGATAAGGCTGCCACCCCTTTCTCGCTTTTAGCCAAACCTAAGGCAATAGATATAGCAAACAATAAACCTAGGTTATCAAAGACAACGGCTCCGCAGTCTCCTAAAACGCTTAAAATACTATGGAGCGGCATTCCCGGCGAAAGAATATTTTCTAAGTGATACATTTTCACAAATGTTTCACCTGTAAAAGAAGCTGATATACCTAGAAATAAACCAGCTAAGGGTAAAATTGAAATTGGTAACATAAAGGTTTTCCCTAAACGTTGCAAACTTTCAAAAAGTTTCTCTTTCATTGTTTTTTTCCTCCTTCTATCAATTGACAATTAAGAACACCCTAACTACTTTAATCATAAAATTAAGCCTTGTCAATAACCCTTTTGCTATAAAGCGCTTCCAATACCCTTGTTTGGTCAAAAAAAGAGAGTCAAGTTCCTTTTATGAAGATCTGACTCTCTTTTGCCTTTAACTAAAATTTTATTGACCTAATTTTTTGATGAGTTGTCCGCGTTCGTTATAGATATATTGGCGAGCCTTTTGGCTGTCATTCATAGCTACAATCAGGCGGTCACGATAAGGTTCGGCTAACTCATCAAAAAGATAATAATCGTCATCGACATCATATTTGTTTCTTTCCGCCTCAATTTGACCAGCTTTCCTTAGAGTATAGGATTTTTTTGGCAGCTGGCCATCTAATTGTTCCTCCTCAATCCGATAGACATAATTATCATCTTCGTATTGGATTTCTAAGGCTCCGGTATTAGTGCGAATAGTTTGGACATTGTCATATTTGTCCTTTTGTAACTCCCACCAAGCTTTAATCCCTGCTAAAGCCTCTTCTTCACTCGCAAAGGTCCCGTGTTCTTTGCGGACACCATCACGTTTATTTTCCCAGTATACGGTATAAACGGTTTGTGACATGATATCGCTTCCTTTCCTATCGTCGTTTCTATTAAGTGTAATCGAAATTCCTTAAAAAATAAACATTAATCCCTTGTCTTGTGGGTAATATCTAATAAACTAATTAAAATCTTGATTAAAGTGGTTTGATTAGGATAAATAATATAGCGGTTTTCCCACTCAGGACGGAATTTAGATTTATAGGCACGTAATCCTTTAAAGCCATAAAAACGATTACCAAAATCATATACCAGGTGCAAGGTCTTATCCCGTGGGCTAGCATAGGATTTTGTCCCTACATTAGCCAAAGCTGCCATTCCCAAAACAAAGCGGTGGTAGCCAAGGTCTTTGGCCCATTGCAATAACTGCAAAATTAGCATTTGCATGACATCCCCGGCATCATGACTGATATAACGCATTAAATCTATTGAAATCATGTCCTCCGATATCGGCATAATACTTGCAAAAGCATAGATCGCTTCTTCATCTCTTAAAACGGCAATCCGCTCTCTGGCTAGATAGTCCTCATAGAAAGCCCCCATGGAAAAGCTCATTTCTTCTCGCTTATTAAGCCACTGGTCAGAAATTTGCCTCAATTCATGGATAAATTTATCATTATAAGGCGGTTGGTAAACTTCAAAATAGAGCCCGGCCCGGGTCATATCATTGCGAACAGAACGCCGGTTTTTATTCTTCTTCCCTTCAAAAGTAAAGTCATCTAAATCAATAATCGCTGACTCCCCTATTTTCAAGGTAGCGTAGCCTAAACTACAAAAGGCATCCAGGTAATGAGGAGTGACCTCATAAAAGCCGACCGCCATATCCATATGTTCAGCATATTCCAAAAATTCTTCTAAGGCGCTAGGAAAATCCTGACTGTTACCAATAGGGTCACCCAAGGCAATTAAATTATCCGATGAGGGACGGTATAAAATAGCCACAGTTTGTTCAGTGTTAAAAAAGATCATCTTGTCTTTCAAATAGACTAAGTGGCTATATTCGCTCCCCCCATATTCAGCGATAAGCTGTTCGTAAAGATTAATTTCATCAAGGGAAGGTGGTAGGAAGTCCAGTCGTTCACTACGACTAAATAGCACTAAAATAGTCAACAAACTAGCAATCACCAGGTAGAAGAAAATATGTAAAGGATTTAATAAATAGACATGACGAGTGAAAGGCATATGTCTAAAGTGCCCGGTGATTAAAAAAATGATTAACAAAAGACCTGCACAGGCGAAAAAGCTAAGTAAAATATTCTTACGATTCAATGCCAAATGATTGCGAGTAAAGAGAAAACGGGACTGATAAAGTAAATAAGTCGATAGGAGTAAGAAGATCGCTTCCTCATAGTCTAAGCCCTTAATCATACAAGCAATGGCTCCTAGAGGTAAGAGAATAAGTGTCAACCATAATGCCCTTCTGATCCGCTTAAATAGGCCAAAAGATAAAATAAAGGCAGTACACCCGATTAAAAGGACCAAAAGAATGGAGACACTTTGTAAAGATCTGGGAATCAGGTATTTAAGTAAATGAATCCGCTCAGGAACGGCTGGTGAAATCACTGAAGAAATTAAAACCAAGCCGTTAACTGAGAGTAAAAAGGAAACAAAGCGAACGATCCACTTTCCCCATGCCTTTATCTTCATATCTTCTTCGAATAGTTTACTGGTAAACCAGTTATGGAAAACATAGAAACAAGCTAATAACCAGGGAATGACGTAGTAACATACCCGGAGGATAACAATCGCTGCCAAAACTTGATCGGGATTATAACCGGCATTTTGCATCATTAATAATACCGTCAGGTCAAAGGTCCCCAAACCTCCAGGAATAAAACTTAAAATCCCTACGACGTTAGCGAAGCTATAGACCATCATGGCAAATATCGGTGATAAATGCGGCATAAAAATTAACATTACAATATAAAAATAGGTAAAAGAAGCTACCCAGTCACACAGCGAAGCGGATAGGTAAGCAAATTTCTTCTTCCAAGTGATAGCTTCTAGGCCAAATTTTTCACCCAATTTTCTGGCTAAAGGCAACTTATCATAGAAAAAATACAAAGGCAGATAGAGTAAATAAATTACTGGAAGTAATAGTGAATAACCATCAATTTTTCCTGATAATAAGACGATTAATAATAAGACACCTAAGCCCAGAAAACTGGCAAACCAGGTTTCTAAGGAAATTTGTATGGCTTGCTTAGGCTTCAGACCATGCTTTTGATAAAAATTATTTCTGAGAGCAGCACCGGTAAAGCCGCTTAAGCCGATAAATTCATTAAATGCTTGGCTTATCCAGCCCATTTGTAAAATTTTATAGCTATGGGCAGTCACCGTGTAGTTACGGGTAGCGACATAGTCATACCACCCGTTAAAGCTAAAGCCTAATAATCCAAAGATTACTAAGGCCAGGCGTGTAAAGGCAGGTAGATCAGCTAAGGAATCAAAAAACAAGGACCAATTAATTGATCTTAACTCATTTTGAATAAGATAGCCGAAAAATAAGATCAGTAAAATATAAAATACTATTTTAATTATTTTATGATAGCGATTATAAATATCTTTCATAATTATAGGATGTTCCTTTATTTTTTTATAATTAAAATAGGAGTCATACTAGACTCCTATTACTTTTCCTTAGTATACACTAAAGCCTTATTAAATTGTCTTAAATTTATTTAAATTAGCCTTTATTGAACTGCTTGGGTCTTAGGAACGTAGAAATTAATGTGCTTTGGCAATAATTCAATTTCGCATGGGAGATAAGGCCCATCGTTACCATCAATATCGACCTGGGTTTCATTATCATCAGAATTCGTGATGGTTAACTTGGAACAGGCAAAGCTTTTGATCGAGTCATTATCTTCTAATTGACCAAAAAGGATATCCTTAAGGGCAGATAATTTTGACCCGGTTGATTCATCGGTTAAAATATACACTTGAAATTGACCGTCTTGTAAATTACTTTGTTCATTAGAGAAGACCAGATTTCCCACTTGGTTAGTTAATAGGACAAATACATGACTGGCTTTGCCTTCAAAACTTTCACTATCAGATTCAATTTTAATAGGATGGGTGTCATCTTTAGGTAGAGCTGATAAAATATTCTTCAGGTAAGCAAAGGAGCCAAATTGTGATTTCTCTTCGGAGCTGGTTCCTGTGGTTGCTTCAATTAACTTGCCAAAACAAACATAGTAGTTGAAATATTGATCATTACAGCGACCAATATCTAAACGATGGCTTTCTTCTAAATCTAAGTCCTCGATATACTGATCAATATCTTCAGAAATATTAAATAATTGGGCAAAAGTATTGTTGGTTCCTGCTGGGAAGAAACCTAAAGTGGGTCGGTAGTCCTGGCCGGCGAGCCCATTGACCGCTTCATTAATGGTTCCATCACCGCCAACAGTAAATAAAGAATCATAATGGCCTTGACAGGCTTCCTGGGCAAACTTCAAGGCGTCATTATCTCCTTCAGTCTTTTTTATATCGACTTGGTCAAACTTACCGTTGAGAAAATCAGCTAGTCGTTTACCGTATTCCTCGCCTTGGTTATCTCCAGACCCTGGATTGACAATTATCATAACCTTACTCATCATTATCCCCCTCTTTTTAACTATGGTAATTTAATTGTACAGATTATTTTGCCTATTTAACAGTCTAATCCCCTGTCTATGCTGGGCTAATTTTTCCAGTTAATAAAACCGCGGCAGGCATTGAGTGAAAAGACGAAATACATAATGGCCATTTGTGGTACCCCCTGCATGAGGAAAATATAAAGGGAAATAAGATTAGTGATTAACCATAAAATCCAGCTGGCCCGCTTTCTTTGCACCAATTGCATGTATTGAGCAATGATAGCTGTCGCATTATTAAATGCATCCCAGAAGATAAATACGCCACCGAGAAAATAAGAAACGGTTCCCAAACCAAAGAACCCCACTAAAACAGCGAAACCTACTAAACGCCAATTCGTCTTTTCGTCTACAATAAGCTCCCCGGATTCATCTTTATGATGTTGCCATTGTTGAAAACCAAAAATTTGGGTAAATAAATAATAAATGCTGGTAAACATGTCACCAAAGATCCGATTACGGCCAGCTACTATAGCAGCAGAGATATTTTGAATCGCATTAAAAATAAAATTTCCTTGCCACTTCTTTGCTAAACCAATAACCCCAATCAGCCCCATCCATGAAACCAAGTTGGGTAAATTAAACCAACCATTTTGAAAAGACCCCCAGGCTGTGATAGCAACTAATAAAATATCAGTGATTAAATTAAGACTTTGACGATATTCTTTTTTCACTCAATTGATCCTCCTATATATGTATTTTTATCGAATAATAGATAAACCTGTTAAATATCTTACCATGGAAAATTTACTCCTACTAGTCAAAGTTAGAGCCTCAGGCTATTATTGATTATAAGTGTTTAGATTGCTAAAATAATAATAAAGAAAACGTTTATATAAGGGAGGAATATTCATGTCAATAAAAAGAAAAATTTTAGTTGCTGTCGACGACTCTGACCAAGCTCGCGATGCTTTTGTTGAAGCGGTCACTGTCGCCAAGGCTAAGGAGGCCAATTTGTACCTGGTATCTGTTATTGACGAAGATATCTTATCTAACCGTGAAGAAAGTGATTATTCTCACAGCCTCGTCGGCCAACGGCAAGAGTTACTCAATAATTACCGTCAACTTGCCAAGGATCAATTTGACTTTGACCAAGTCAATGCTGAGGTCTTTGTAGGCGAGCCTAAACGACAAATCATTCACCTTTTAAAAGAAGATCCTGCCTTTGAATTGATTGTTGTTGGGGCAACTGGGAAAAATGCTCGAGAACGTCTCTTTATGGGCTCCGTTTCTCAATTCGTTGTTCGCCATTCCCCTGTTTCAGTGCTTATTGTCCGCTAGTAAGGAAGGTTAATTATGCCAAAGAAAAGTATTCAAAAAATAATGGTACCTATTGATGGTTCTGAACCAGCCAAGGCTGCCTTTGAACAAGCCCTTGAATATGCTCATATCTATCAAGCTAAACTCTATATTTTTAGTGTAGCTGCTGATTTCTTACGCTATGATTTTGATGACTTTAATTTAAAAGCCCATGATCATGAATTATGCGCCTACCAAGAATTATTAAAGAATTACCAAAAAGAAGCTCAAGAGGCCGGAATTACAGATATCACCATTGAAGCCCGCCCTGGAGATCCTAGAAAAGAAATTCTTGACTTTGCCGAAGAACATGACATTGATTTAATTATGATGGGGTCGACTGGTAAAGGCGTACTCGATCGTTTACTCATTGGGTCTGTTTCTGAGTATATTATGATCCATGCGGCCTGTGATGTTTTCATTGCTAAATAATTCCTGCTTAATAAAAAGAAGCTGGCCCCCCTGCCAACTTCTTTTTTTCGTAAAATTTACTTATATTTAATAGAAAAGGTGTTTTTATTGCTTTTAACTGATTCAGAAACCTTATCCGTTCTGAAAGAAATTATGGCCCTCTTTCCCGACGCTGGCCCAAGTTTAAACTTCAATTCTGTTTACCAATTACTCATCGCTGTGATGCTCAGCGCCCAATCCACTGATAAAAAGGTCAATGAAGTGACCCCTGATCTTTTTAACGCTTTTCCCACGCCTAAACACCTAGCGGAGGCCAGCCCTCAGGACATTGAACCCTCTATCAATCAGCTAGGCCTCTATCACAGCAAGGCGCGTTATTTGCATGCAATGGGTCAACAATTAATCGACAAGTACGGTGGTCAAGTTCCCGGTCAACGCAAGGATTTAGAAAGTCTAAGTGGTGTGGGGAGAAAAACAGCCAGTGTCGTCCTCAGTCTAGGCTTTGACCAGCCAGCCTTTGCTGTCGATACCCATATCAGTCGCATAGCAAAACATCATCACTTTGTCGATCCAAATGCTACGGTAAGAGAAGTGGAAAAACGAATTACTAAGGTCCTCCCTGCTAGTGAATGGAAGGATGCCCACCATGCTTTAATTGCCTTTGGCAGGACGATTTGTACTGCCCGTAACCCTCAATGCTACCGTTACCCGCAATTATTTCCCCACCAAGAAAAGGAGACAAAGCGAAATGACTGATGAAATCGATAGTAAAAAAAGCAGGCTACGTCAAAAAATCAAAACAAAACGCCAAGCCCTCCCCCAGTCTTATTATCATTGGGCAAATGAAATCATTAGCCATAAATTAGTCAATTTCCCGATTTTTTACCAAGCTAAGCGTATCTTACTTTTTTCCAGTCTGCCCTTTGAATTTAATACCCAAGAGCTGATTCGTTTTTGTTTTAAGCAAGGGATTCAAGTAATCCTCCCCCGAGTTCATGGAAAGTCACTTGATTTGTACTATATTGATGAATCAACCACTTATCAAAAAAGTAGGTATGGTATTTTGGAGCCTCAAGCTAATGGTCCCCAAGCTGACATTAGTATGGTTGATCTCATCATTTTACCCTGCTTAAGTTGTAACCGCCAGGGTCAACGTTTAGGTTACGGTGGAGGCTATTATGACCGCCTCTTGGCTGATTTTAAAGGAATAACTATTGTTCCTTACTTCGATAAACTAATGACCTCAGATATTCCTTACAAAGACTATGACATAAAAGCAGATTACATTATAAGTGAAAGTGGTATCTTTTCGACTAACGAATCAAATGATCAACTTTGCCCTGAGTAACTTCTATTAGAGCCTTAGGATCCAGCCCGATTTGTTTGCCCCGTTCACCGGCACTGACAAATATTTTCTCTTCCTTAAGACAAGAGTCATTGTACCAAGTACGATATTTTTTCTTCATACCTAAAGGCGAACAACCCCCCCGTACATAGCCGGTGAGGTCCAATAGTTCCTTAACATGGACTAATTCAACTCGCTTACTATTAATGACGCGGGCACATTGCTTAAGGTCAAGCTCTTGGTCAAGCGGTATCACAAATACAACGATTTCATGATCATGGCTCCTGGCCACCAAGGTCTTGTAGGACGATTTCCCTGCTTGTGGTTGAAAACTACCATCTCTATATGGAATGGTGGCTTCTTCATAAGGGATCTTGGCCTGGTCTAAGAGGCGCATAGCATTGGTCTTTTTATGTTTCTTACTCACGTTCTGCCTCCATCTCTTTCATGACTCTGGGTAAGAGATTAGCGATTTGACTAGGACGAACAATATATTGCTCTTGGTAAATGCGGTCTGCAATATAACTATGGAGAAAGGTCGCTGCCTTTAAAGCGGCCTCATGATCTGTATATTGGCCCATAAAGCCACAAACCATCCCAGTCAAGGTATCACCCATTCCACCGGTTGCCATACCAGGATTGCCGATAGCTAATTGATAAAATTTTGAATGGTCAGCAAAATATAAACGGCTAGGTGCTCCTTTAAGGACCAAATTCAGTTGATATTGGTTAACGAATGATTGAATTCCTTCATTATTGTGATAGGAAATTTCACCATGCGATAAGCGATCCCACTCCCCATAATGTGGAGTCAAAACGAGATATTTCGCCTGGGATAATTGGTCTAAGCCTTGGTCTTTTTGACTGAGAATAGAAATTGCATCGGCATCAATAACCAATATTTTGTCAGAAATAACTTGTTTAATGAGTAACATAATCTGGTTAAAGCGCGAATGGTCGCGACCAAATCCTGGCCCGATGCCAATCACATCAGCCTTTTCAATGGCCTTCTTCAAGCTATCTTGCCTACGCCAATCACTAACCATCACTTCAGGTAAAACGCTATGGATGGCAGGCCGGTTTACTGGATCGGTAAAGACAGTCGTTAGTCCTGCCCCACTATTGACACAAGCCATCGCGGCCATCTGAATTGCCCCACCCATGGACTGGTTGCCTCCGATCAAAACAATATTGCCGTAGTCACCCTTATATGAATTGGCTTGGCGCTTGGGAAAATGTTGAATAATTTCAGATTTATCAATTTCAACTTTCTCCATTTGCTCATCCCTTTCTCTTTGCCCAGTATAATTTGATTACGAAAAAGAGCGATTTTAATCATCGCTCTTTTTCAACAATATACTCTTTTTAAAAGGATTAAACAAGTCCTTGAGATAACATCGCTTGAGCAACTTTACTAAAACCAGCAATGTTTGCTCCTGCAATTAAGTTATAAGGGTCATTGGTGTATTTTTCAGCGGCTGAGGTCGCTTGTTGATAGATATTATCCATGATATCTTTTAATTTTTGGTCGACTTCTTCAAAGGTCCAAGATAATCTTTGACTATTTTGAGACATTTCTAAGGCTGATACAGCTACCCCACCGGCATTAGCTGCTTTAGCCGGACCAACGAATACACCGGCTTCGAGAAGGGTATCTGTTGCAGCTTTATCTAAAGGCATATTAGCACCTTCAGAGATAAATTTAACCCCATTCTTAACAGCTTGATCGGCACCCGGTTTTTTCAGTTCATTTTGAGTAGCACATGGCATAGCCACATCAACATCAATGGCGTGATCCCAAACTACCCCTTCGTAGTAGCTGGCACTTGGGCGTTCCTCGGCATACACCTTGATACGTTCACGTCTATTTTCTTTGACGTCTTTTAGTAAATCAATATCGATGCCTTCTTCATCTACGACGTAACCATTGGAGTCGGAGACTGTAAGGACAGTAGCGCCAAGTTCTTGAGCCTTTTCAGCAGCATAAATAGCCACATTACCAGCTCCAGAGATCATAATCCGTTTGCCTTCAATGGCTTCTCCCTTGGCAGCTAACATATTATTCAAGAAATAAACCGCACCATAACCCGTGGCTTGGGTACGTGCGAGTGAACCTCCATAAGTTAAAGGTTTTCCGGTAATCACACCATTTTGGAAACCATTTAGACGTTTATATTGGCCGTATAAGTAGCCGACTTCACGGGCACCTACACCAATATCCCCTGCTGGAACGTCCATATCAGGACCGATATATTTTTGTAATTCGGTCATAAAGCTTTGACAAAAGCGCATAATCTCTTGGTCAGATTTCCCCTTAGGATCAAAGTCAGAACCACCCTTACCTCCTCCAATAGGTAAGCCGGTTAAGCTGTTCTTAAAGATTTGTTCAAAACCTAAGAATTTTAAAATACTCTTGTTGACAGTTGGATGGAAACGTAGACCACCTTTGTATGGCCCAATTGCTGAATTAAATTGAACCCGAAAAGCGGTGTTAACTCGAGCCTTACCTTGATCATCCATCCAAGGCACTCTAAACTCAATGATACGTTCTGGAATAGCTAAAATTTGTAATAGGTTAGCCTCAATATATTCGGGATGTTCTTCAAAAACAGGTTCAACACTATCTACAAATTCATGAAGGACTTGTAAAAATTCTGGTTCCTGTTCATACTTCTTATCCCACAATTGACGTGTTTCTTGAAGATATTCTTTTGCGTTCATATTACATTCACACTTTCTATTGAGTATAGATATAAACTGATAAAACCTATTCCTATGGAGAACGATTAAATCATATGAAAATTATAGCAGATAACGGACTAGATGTCAGACAATTCTGATTATGAAAGCGAATTCTTTTCTTTGCTCTGTTTTTCCTTCTCACAATTGAGTAAATTTTGTTGATGAAGTTGATGGAAGAAGTCATCTTCTAACTGCCTTTTCCAGACCGTTACCCCGGTTTTTTGGTAGAGTTCCAGGGCGTAAGGATGATTATGGTAGTCATAGAGATAGGAAACTTTTTTTATTCCAGCTTGAATAATTTGCTTAGTACAAGGCAAGCAAGGAAAATGCGTCACATAGATTTCAGCGCCCTCAGTAGAAACACCAAATTTAGCGCACTGAATAATCGCATTCATTTCAGCGTGGATCGTGCGCACACAATGTCCATCTTCCAAGTAACATCCCCCTTCACTACAATGGGTCTCTCCGCTGACAGAACCATTATAGCCTCCAGCAATAACACGATTATCTCTAACGATCACAGCGCCCACCATCAAACGGTCACAAGTGCTCCGCATCGATAAAACCAAGGCTTGTGATAAAAAATACTGATCCCAAGGTATACGCTTCATGACTATCCCCCTATTTCTTGATACCCTCATTATACCAAAGCTTAGAGTCTTGAAAAGAAATGAAAACGTTAAATATCAAATTATGCTTCTTGTAAAATTGCTATAAAAAGTAAAGAAAAACCCTCCTAACTACTCGAAGTATAGTTGGGAGGGCTTGCTTTAACTAGACATATTTCTATTTGAAACTTCGCTTAAAACGAATTACTAAGTATAAGTAGTCACTAAATAAAGTATCTGTAAAAGTAAAAAATTAAATCTTTCTTTTCTTAAAGACTCTAACACCTACTAGAGTAAGAGCTAGCCCAAAAACTGATGTCAGTGAAGATGAGCCGATAGACCCAGTCTTAGGTAAACTAGATGAAACATTCGTTGGTGTAGTAGCTAACTGAGTATAATCACTTGGATTATCAAAAGAAGCGTCTCCTTCTTTTTCACTTTCCTTAGCTTGTGTGTTCTGAGTAGAAATTTTCTTGCTGGTTTCTGGTAACACTTCTACTACCTTGTCAACTGAATCTACTTTCTTAGCCTTCTCATTCGTTTGGCGGCTATTATGTTCTTGAACAGGTTTTTTAATATCCTGTAACTTCACATAGATATAGGTGACTTCTTGCTTGATATTCTCGATGTATTGGCCTTGCGTACTCTTACCTGCCTTATCAAAGTGTGCTCCATTCTTAGCTTCCACTTTCACTAAGCGGTAACCGGACTTATCTTTTTTAGAAGTGATGTATTGTTCAGTTGATTTTCCACTAGTTTCTGGAATATCTACTAGCTCATCAATTGAAACAACTTTTCCTTCTTCATCAACTGTTTGATAGATATGGTGTTCTTGGAAGATTCCTTTTTCTTCTACTGGTGCTTCTTCTTGAACTCTTTCGTAGATATAAGTCACTTCTTGTTTGGTATTTTCAACATAGTTGGCTTTGGTTTCAGCACCATTCTTGTCGAATTGGCCACCATTTTTTGCTTCAACTCTAGCCAGTTTATAGCCAGCTTTATCCTTCTTAGAAGTGGTGTAAGTTTCATCGGATTTTCCTTCAGTAGTCTTACCGTCCTCTTTTGAATCTTCAGAAAACACATTTCCGTTCTTATCAACAGTTCTATAAATATGGTGTTCTTGGAAGGAGCCTTTCTTCTCAACTGGTGCTTCTTCTTGAACTCTTTCGTAGATATAAGTCACTTCTTGTTTAATGTTGTCAACGTAGTTGCCTTTAGTTTCGGCACCGTTCTTATCAAACTTGCCGCCATTCTTACCTTCAATTTTAACCAGTTTATAGCCAGCCTTGTCCTTTTTGGAGGTAGTGTAGTGTTCAGAAGATTTTCCTTCAGAAGTTTCACCATCGGTGACTTCATCGGTTGAAAGGATATTTCCATTTTTATCAACGGTTCTATAGATATGATGTTCTTGGAAGGAGCCTTTTTCTTCTTGAACTTTTTCATAGATGTAGGTGACTTCTTGCTTGGTATTGCCTACGTAATTGGATTTAGTTTCAGCACCATTCTTGTCGAATTGGCCACCATTTTTTGCTTCAACTCTAACCAGTTTATAGCCAGCTTTATCCTTCTTAGAAGTGGTGTAAGTTTCGTCTGATTTACCTTCAGTAGTCTTACCATTTTCTTTGGAATCTTCTGAAATCACATTTCCGTTCTTATCAACAGTTCTATAAATATGGTGTTCTTGGAAGGAGCCTTTCTTCTCAACTGGTGCTTCTTCTTGAACTCTTTCGTAGATATAAGTCACTTCTTGTTTGGTATTTTCAACATAGTTGGCTTTGGTTTCAGCACCATTCTTGTCGAACTTCCCACCATTTTTACCTTCAACTTTAACCAGTTTATAGCCAGGCTTGTCCTTTTTGGAGGTGGTGTATTGATTATAAGATTTTCCTTCGCTGACCTCACCTTGGGTAACCCCATCGATTGAAAGGATGTTACCCTTCTTATCAACTGTTCTGTAAATGTGGTGTTCTTGGAAGCTACCCTTAGTTTTTTGAACCCGTTCATATACATAGGTGACTTCTAATTTCTTGTCGGAAATATAGTTACCTTTAGTTTCTTGACCATCTTTGGAGAACTTTACCCCAGATTTCTTGGAATCTTCGTTACTTGGAGTAACGGAAACTAGTTTGTAACCATCCTTGTCTTGTTTTGAGGTAGTATAGCTTTGGTCAGATTTACCAGTTGTCACTTCATTATCTTTTCTGTCCTCAGTCGAAATCACATTACCCTCTTCATCTACAGTGCGGTAAATGTGGTGTTCTTGGAAGGAACCTTTCTTCTCAACTGGTGCTTCTTCTTGAACTTTTTCGTAGATGTAGGTGACTTCCTGCTTGGTGTTGTCAACGTAGTTTGCTTTGGTTTCAGCACCGTTTTTATCGAATTGACCACCATTTTTACCTTCAACTTTAACCAGTTTATAGCCAGGCTTATCCTTCTTAGAGGTGGTGTAAGTTTCATCGGATTTACCTTCAGTAGTCTCACCATCTTCTTTGGAATCTTCTGAAATTACATTCCCGTTTTTATCTACAGTTCGGTAAATATGATGTTCTTGGAAAGAACCCTTTTCTTCTTGAACTCTTTCGTAGATGTAAGTTACTTCTTGTTTAGTGTTGTCAACATAATTACCTTTGGTTTCCGCACCGTTCTTATCAAACTTGCCACCATTTCTGCCTTCAACTCTAACCAGTTTGTAACCAGGCTTGTCTTTCTTAGAAGTAGTGTATTTTTCTGAAGATTTCCCCTCAGTAGTCTTACTGTCTTCTTTAGAATCTTCGGAAATCACATTGCCGTTTTTATCAACCGTTCTGTAGATATGGTGCTCTTGGAAGGAACCTTTTTCTTCTTGGACTTTTTCATAAATATAGGTGACTTCTTGTTTAGTGTTGTCAACATAGTTGGCTTTGGTTTCGCCACCATTCTTATCAAACTTACCACCATTTTTAGCTTCTACCTTAACCAGTTTGTAGCCAGGCTTATCTTTCTTGGAGGTAGTGTAAGTTTCTGAAGATTTCCCCTCAGTAGTCTTACTGTCTTCTTTGGAATCTTCAGAGATCACATTGCCATTCTTATCTACGGTTCTATAAATATGGTGTTCTTGGAAAGAGCCTTTAGGTTTATTGATTCGCTCATACCAATAAGTGATCTCTTTCCCTGCAGGTTGCCAGCCGCTAGTCCAGTAGGATAATCTTTGACCTTTTGGCATATCGTTAAATTTATAACGCGTTTTTCCATCATTAGAGAATGATAAAATTCCTTTGTTATCTTTCCATAAGAAATTGACACCGATGTACTTAGCATCTGACTTCACCCCTGCCACTGATGAAGCGATTGGTTCTGAAACATATACTTGGTAATCATTTTCTTGCACTTTTCCTTTGTTTACTAGTTCAACGACTTTTTTATCAACCGTCTTATAGTTTCTGATTGGAAGTTTAACTCCTGTAGCCTTATCCCACATTTCAATGACAATATCACCATTATCATTAACCACTGTACGACGAACAACAAATTTTCTAGAAACACTAGCTGCGTTATTATCAATCGTATTGACTATTGAAAAACCCTTACCGGCCCAATAAGTACCATTGATCTTACCTTCAGGATAGTTGGATGCTTTGACCAAACGATAATCGTCTTTATTAAACTCTTTATAAAAACGTTCTTTCGAACTGTTAGTAATATAGCTATCTCCTACAAAAGCAGGGAATTCTTGGGAAGGAGCTAATTGTTTTTTCGTTCCAACTTCTAAATAATTGACCAAAACCTTTGTCTTATGTGGCAATGATTGGTTGTATTCGTCATGGGCCCCATTATGGTATTCGTATTTATCAGGAATAACAGTTTTAACTGCTGCTGCATACAAACTCTTCGCAGAATATTTATTTGTCCGCTTCCAATCTCTGGCACGGTCAAATACTAAATATTCTCCGTTTTCATCCACTTTGAATTTTACTTTAGGTAAGTTGGCCTTAGAGAAGTTTGCATCCTGACCAAAGAGAGGAAGGGGTATCTCACCATTCTTATCTAATTTATAAGTATTAATCAGCTTCTTATTCTTGTCATAAACACTTCCTTCATATTTATTTGTCTTTAAATTAGTGTTCACAGCAATGTAATAAGCATCTTTCTCTCCCGATTGATCCGAGAGAGCGAAAACATTTGTGACACGTTTATCTGCATCATCTGCTTTTACAAAACCGACTGTTTCAGGTAATTTTGCGGGGCTTACCTTGTTATATTTTATAGGATCTTCATCATACTTAAGTTCTGTGCCTTCCACTTCAGGATCCCTTACAAAGTGCGTGACTTTTAAATTGGAATCACTTGC
Organism: Aerococcus tenax; assembly: GCF_003286645.3. Classification (NCBI taxonomy): domain Bacteria; kingdom Bacillati; phylum Bacillota; class Bacilli; order Lactobacillales; family Aerococcaceae; genus Aerococcus; species Aerococcus tenax. Next base: position 1,062,297 of record NZ_CP127382.2, read on the forward strand.
GGTTGGCATAGGATCTTTAGCGTTTGTAGGCGCTGCTGTTTTAACTTCTTGAGATTTTTCAGCTTTGTTTAGAGAATTTTTATTAGTGTCTATATTTTCTGGCGCTCCACCAGCATTATAAAAACTCACTTTATCAGGTAAGTTCTCATTTTTTTCACCAGTTAAAGACGGAGCTTCTTCCTCTCTAGCGTGGCTAAGTGTATTGTCAGTATTAGAAATTTCGTCCGCATAAACAGGCCCTCCTTGAGCAAACAAAAGAGTAGCAATTAATACAGAACCAACACCCACAGATAATTTTCTGATAGAGAATCGCTGTCTTTTTTCATAATTATTCATATTTTTGTTATTCTCCTTATAATATTTATAAATTATGATTATATTATACACAATTAGGGTGTTTTTAAAAGCGGTTTTATAAGTCTTTGATGTTAAAATTAAAAAAATAATACACCGTAAGGAGCCTATCGCTTCTATGTGATTTTGTACAATTTATAAGGCATACATTCTAATCCAGGGAATACTATTCCTAAGTTATAAATGTGATTTTTTTATCGAGTTTTTTATATTATCTATTCCCTATGGTAAAAAAGAAAGCGCTAGAACTCTGGTGAAAGCTTCTAGCGCAAAATATAATTTAAATTCGATCGATCTTGTTTAGTATAAAATTTTTCACGTTCTTTTTGTCAAAATAATAGCCAATAAAAAAGACTGTGATAGGCTCACAGTCTTTTCGAACGTTCTTAATTATTCACCAAAAGAAAATTCTTCTTTAACGTGATTTTGAAGGTGTTGGTATGAACCTTCGCCTTCATATAATTGGAAGGCTTGAACGGTTGCACGTTCTTCTTCATCTGGGTAAACATCTTGTACAAATGGGTTGTCTTTCAAGATTGCTTCAAGATGTTCTTTACCAATTTCACGAACAGTACCTTGTAAACGAATCACTTCAATGCCGTCTTCTTTTAACATACCAGTAATCGCAATTTTAGGATTATTGGTTAATTGTTTATAGAAGTTAGTGGTAGGAGCAGTCATGAAGAATACCCCGTGTTCATTCGCTACACCAACATTAGCGTAACGTGCATCTGCTTCTCCGTCTTCATTAACTGTTGAGAAAACACACGCTCCAATATTTTCAAGAACATTCATATAATCTTTTAATTCCATATAATCATTCCTTTCTCATTACTTTATCATCATTATAGCATAATTAAATTATAAACAAAAAGATAAGGCTTACAATCAAGGTTTTTAGTAATTCCTGGGCTTCTTTGTTATAATAATAAGCTAGGAAAGTAGGTGATTCCATGTCTTATGATGGACTATTTATTCATGGACTTATACAAGAATTAAACGCTTGCTTGGCCGGGGGAAGAATCTCAAAGGTGCAACAGCCCTACGACCAAGAAATTCTTCTTACCGTTCGGTCAAATCGCAAAAATTATAAATTACTACTCGCAGCGACGCCACAAGCTCCCCGCGTTCAGCTTACTAATCACCAATATAGCGTGCCAGATACCCCACCTAATTTTTGTATGTTTTTACGTAAACATATTGATGGAGGAAAGATTATCAATTTCAGTCAATATGAAAACGACCGCATAATTATTATCAGTATTGAAAGCAAAAATGAATTGGGGATTAGTGAACCCTATAAACTCATTATCGAAGTCATGGGTAGACGCAGTAATATCCTAGTTCTTAATCAAGATGGTAAAATTGCCGACCTCATCACAAAAATAGATATTAGCCAAAACCGATTCCGTACCCTCCTACCAGGAGCTATTTACTATCTGCCTCCACAAGGAGATAAGGTCAATCCTTTCAGTATCTACCCCAATGAATATAACCTCAAGGCTGACGCTAAAGAGATACAGAAAACCTTTATGGGATTTGGCAAAGATAGCGCGATAGAATTAGCCCAGAGACTGACTGAATCCCAAGATCAAAGTGCGACTTTTACTGCCTTTCTCAATGCTTTTGACCAATCCCAACCAACCTTGAGTCAAAATGACGGTCAGGTCACTGCGACGGCTTTCCCCTATCAAAGCCTAGGCGGAATGCAAACCAGTTACGAAACTTTTACCCAGCTCCTCGATGACTACTATGAAAGGAAAGCTCTCTTTTCTCGGGTCAACCAGGTGAGTGAACAAATTAGCCAGGTTGTTGCTCAACGGATTAAGCATAATCAACGTAAATTAGCTAATCTTAAGCAAGATATGGAAAAAAGTAAACAAGCTGAAGACTATCAAATAAAAGGTGAAATTTTGACCACTTACCTCTTTCAAGTAGAAAAGGGAATGACTAGTATCCAATTACCTAACTATTACGCTAATAATAACCTCATCGATATCGCACTCGATCCCTTACTAGAACCTTCCCAAAATGCCCAAAAATATTTTCAACGCTATCGCAAACTAAATACGGCAAAACAGCATATTGAAGAACAAAGCCAAATTGCCCAAGCAGAATTAGATTATTTAGAAAGCGTTCAAGATCAAATTGAAATTGCTGAACCCAATGAATTAGAAGATATTCGTCAAGAACTTATCCGTGAAGGCTATATTAAACAACAAAAACATAATCACCATAAGCGCAAGAAACCTTTAAAACCGAGACAGTATCAAACCAGTTTAGGAAACACTATCCTTGTTGGTCGTAATAATACTCAAAATGATGAACTAACCACAAGACGGGCTAATAAAAACCACTACTGGTTTCACGTTAAAGATATTCCAGGCAGCCATGTGATATTAGAAACTGACCAGCCTAGTGATGAGGAAATCATCGAAGCAGCAACATATGCCGCCTATTTTTCTAAATACCGGCAAGCCAACAATGTCCCCGTGGACTATACACAGGTCAAACATGTTAAAAAACCTAATGGTGCTAAACCAGGCTTTGTTAATTACTTTGAGCAAAAAACAGTCTTCGTAAGTCCCGATGCCCATTTACAAGCTTAATCAAGCATGAGAAACGAACGCACGTTTGCACAAAATTTCGAGCTATGCTACAATAAAAGCACGAATGTGAACCGCTTGAACCATTTTTATAGTAGATAAAAATGAAATGACTCGGATAATATATATGGAAAGTTTCGGTGAAACAATATGAAAGAAAGACCCCTACAAGTCTTACAATGCATTTATGATAGTGTAAAAAATCAGGGCTATCCCCCTACAGTTAGAGAAATATGTGACCAAGTAGGGTTAGCATCTACCTCAACTGTTCACGGCCATCTTAATCGCTTGGAAGCAGGTGGTTATTTATTCAAAGATTCTACCAAACCCAGAGCCTTGGAAATTACCCATAAAGGTTTAAAGATGTTAGGCGTGGACCAACCCGGTATTCCTATTATCGGTACGGTTACTGCTGGACAGCCTATCGATGCCTATGAAGACGTTGACGGCTATTTCCCCACCCCACCAAGTCTTAATAGTCAAGATGGCGAATATTTCATGTTGCAAATTCGCGGAGAAAGTATGATCGAAACCGGTATCCTTGATGGTGACTATGTCATTGTTCGCCAACAAAGTTCGGCATCTAATGGTGATATTGTTATTGCTATGACAGATGATGACGAAGCTACCTGTAAACGTTTCTTCAAAGAAAATGGTCACTTCCGCCTCCAACCTGAGAATGCCAGTTTAGAGCCAATAATTCTTGATGACGTCACCATATTAGGTAAAGTCGTTAGCCTTTACCGTGAACATACTTTTTAAAGTAAAAACCGCTCTTTAAGTCATTTACACTGACTTAAAGAGCGGTTTTATTTGGATTATAAGTTTTATAGTATCTTGATACCATTATTCATAATTAATGAGGGACAGAATATCTAAATCATTGATTAGTTGACGACCTTTAAGGTTTTCTAATTCAATAATAAAGGCAGCGCCAACGACTTCCCCACCAAGTTCTTCAACTAATTTTTTAGTGCCACGAATGGTCCCACCAGTGGCCAAGAGATCATCAACAATGAGGACTTTTTGCCCAGGTTGAATAGCATCTTTATGAATTTCAATAGTATTACTTCCATATTCTAAATCATATTCAATGCTGACTTTTTCACGAGGTAATTTATTCTTTTTGCGGGCAGGAACAAACCCCTTGTTTAAAGCATAAGCTACTGGACAGCCAACGATAAAGCCCCTAGCCTCTGGACCTATGATCACATCTGCTGATTTTTCACGAGCAAAATCTGCAATTTTATCAACTGCATATTGAAAAGCTTGAGGGTTCTGGAGTAAAGGCGTAATATCTCTAAATATAATGCCTTCCTCAGGGAAATTAGGTATATCCTTAATGTAGTCTTTTAAGTTCATAAATTATCCTCCTGGAAAAAATACCGAGTTAAATTTTCAATGGTTTCATTTAAAAGAAAGTTTTCTTTTTCAATTTGCTTTGCCCAATTTTTTAGGCTGGTTGACTCTTTTAAATCGATCTTATTCTGACCTGGTCGAATACGATAAATCTGACCATTTTGTTCTAAAAGCTCTGCTTCAACTAAAACTTTTAACAATAAGTTAAGAAGAGGAAGCGGTAGCTTTAAATACCTAGCCAAGTCTGCCTTTTTTTCGGTCAAATCAAGTTCTTTATAGAAAATGAAATAACGATAAAGCAGAGCAAATTGATCGCGATTGGGCATACCAATTTTTCTTGCTGATATCGGACTATATGAAAATAGATAAATTGTTTCTATATTCTCATTATGAACGAAGTCTCTTAGCTTTTGCAAATTTTTTGGTAGTTCAAAAATAACTAACTGGCTATAATGTTCCCTGCTCTGCTTCAAGTCTTCTTCCCCTATTAAACAAGCTTGACTAGGAATCTGCTCCTTATATTGAGCGATTAAGGACTTGCTTTCAAAATAATAATAACTTTGGGGAAGGGAAAAAATAAGGTCAGGATTTTTTTCTCTTCGCCAGTCAACGATTATTTCTTGGTCGCTAGCCATATCGAGTAAAATAGCTTGTGGCCGACTTTTTCCCTGCCAGGTATTAATGGATGCTTCGACAACCAGATCAACACTTTGACCAGCCTGTAAATAATTAGCCAAATTTCCCTTCTGAAAACCGATAACTTCTAGCTGTTGATTTTCCTTAGTCAAAGAAAATTTTAAGGTGTTCTTATCTTTTCCTAATTGCTGAGGCGCAGAGATCGATTCATTTTCAATTAAAAATATAGGTTTGGGATTAGCTGTACCAAATGGTTTTAAGCGATTAAGCTCCTGAATATTTTCTAAGGTCAATTGATCGGCAGTAATCTTGGCGTCAATTGTTAAAGGAATCTTCCCTTGTAATTGCTCTTTGAAAGGCTCAACTGCCTGATAGATTGCCGCTTTCCAAGCTTCAAATTGGTCTTCAGCAATGGTCATACCAGCTGCCATGGCATGTCCCCCACTCTTAGGGGCATATTCCTTTGCAGCTTGGAGAAGCTTGAAGAGGTTGATTCCTGCAACTGAACGACCTGACCCCTTATATTCTGCCTTTTCAGCATTAAAATTTAAAATGATACTAGGCCGCTGATAGCGCTCTACCAGTCGACTAGCCACAATACCTAGAACCCCCTCATGCCAATTGGAATGAGATAAAATGATAATTTCTGGTAATTCTTCCCACTCTTCGACTATCTGAATCGCTTGCTGACTAACCTGGTCAACAATTGCTCGTCGTTTTTGATTGGTCGTTTCAATGGTATTTACTAATTCCTGACAATAATCTGGGTCGAAACTCGTGAGTAGTTCAACTCCTGGTTTAGCCGAAGCTAAGCGACCTAAGGCATTAAATCGTGGAGCTATGTTAAAGGCAATAGTTTCTTCATCGATATGGTTTAGATCAATGTTTTGACTTTTCATTAAAGTCATTAGACCGATTCTTTCACTATGAGCCATAATCTTTAAGCCTTGCTGAACAATGCTGCGATTTTCATCCTCTAAACGGACCAGATCAGCGATTGTTCCAATAGCACAGACATCCAAATATTCAACTGGTAAGCCACCAGTCATCGCTTGGGCTAACTTAAAGGCTACTCCAGCTCCACATAGATCATCAAAGGGATAATTCCCCTCAGGGTGTCTGGGATGAACAATAGCATAGGCATCAGGTAAAGTGTTTCCAATTTCATGGTGGTCAGTGATAATGACATTAACGCCAGCATCTTCGGCATATTTCACTGCCTCATGACCGGCAACACCATTATCACAGGTTAGAATTAATTGGACCCCTTGCTTAATGTAGTAGGCATACACTTCCTTATTGGGGCCATAGCCATCCACAAAGCGGTCTGGTAAGTAATACGTTACGTTAGCCCCTATAGATTCTAAAAGTTCATAAAGAATCGTGGTTGCTGTAATTCCATCGGCATCATAGTCGCCATAGATTAATATAAGCTCATTATTTCTAACAGCTTCTTCTAAACGATCAATGGCCTTTTGCATATCATGGAGTAGAAAGGGATCATGAAAATGAGGCTTTTCACTCAAAAAATCATTAATTTCCTGAGAGTTTTGTTTCCCTCTCTGAAAAAGTAAATCGACAAGGAATGGCGACAATTGAGTTTCCTTAATCACTTGCTCTTTTTCTAAATCCAATTGATCAAAACTTGGCCTTAATTGCCACTCATAATTTGCCTTTAGCATAGCTAACCCCTTTCTTTAGCATCTTGATGTCTCTTGCCCTTAACGTGATTTTATCCGAGCCATGGTCCAATGGATCAAACGGTAGCCTAAGGGAATCGAAAGCGACAAGATCTTGTTTAAGTAGGCATAGTAATTAGGGACAACAACTTCCATCTTGTTCCTTTTTATCCCCTGGCAAATCGCGTGGGCAACTTCTTCTGCTTCAACCGTGAAGGTATCAACTGCCTGAATAAATTGTCCACTCGGATCTGCCAGGTCAAAAAAGGCGGTCTTTACTGGACCGGGTAATACAGTCATTACCTGGATAGGCGTTGACCATAACTCTTGTCTTAATCCATTTGCAAAGGCTAATAAACCAGCCTTACTTGCTGCATAGCTAGCATTGCCAGCGGTTTGAATACGCGCGGCAATTGATGCCAATATCACCAAATAGGTCTTACTTAAGTCTTGGTCTAGCATGGCAATGGCGACGCGTTGACAAAGATAGATAGCGCTTATCAAATTGGTATTGATCTGTTCCAAAGTGTGTGCATCACTTTGTTGAATCACCCGTTCAAAATAGCCTAAACCAGCACTATGAACAACAATCCTTATGGAATAATGCTCAAAGGCATAGCGGACCAACTTGTCAATTGACTCTAGATCATTTAAGTCAGCTGGAAAAATATCTACCGCTTTTGCACCAGCCTCTATGCATAGCTGCTTACTTTCTTCCAAGCGTTCCTGGTGCCTAGCGGTTAGTAAGAGTGAGTAGCCTGCCTTAGCCAAAGCAATTGCAGTAGCGCGACCAATCCCACTAGAAGCTCCAGTAAGCAAGGCCCACTGCCCTTGCTTAGCCTTATTACTTAATGGCATAGCTATCAAAATCCTTCACTACTTGGCTAGCAGGGAATATTTTTTCGGCACCTTTTTGCAATTCTTTAGCCATTGCCCCCACATAGCGAGCCGAAATATGGGTCAGGTAGAGCTGTTTAGCCCCGGCTTTTTTGGCCACCATGGCGGCCTGGCTAGCAGTGGAATGGTAATAATCATGGGCCATTTTTTCTTCACCAGCTTCAAAAGTCGCTTCATGAACCAAAACATCAGCATTTTGGGCTAAATCAATCCCAGCCTGGCAATAGCGGGTATCCCCATAGATGCTGACAATTTTTCCGCGCTTATCGGGTCCAAGGAAGTCTTTTCCTTGGAGTTCCCTACCATCTTCCAATTGAATGGTTAAACCAGCCTTTAATTGGCCTAAGAGCGGACCATTTGGTACCCCTGCTTCCCGGGCCTTATCAATTAATAATTCACCTGCTGAATCGGCTTCCTCTACCCTAAAACCATAACTAGGAACAATATGGTCTAAAGTCGCATATTTAACCGTAAATTGCTGGTCTTTAAAGGCAATCCCAGATTGGTCTAATTCCTGGTAATAAATTGGATAGGTTAGGCGGGTTTTAGATATCCCTAAAGAGGTTTGAACGTATTTTTTCACACCTTTGGGGCCATAAATGGTTAAGGGAACATTTTCACCGCCTTGGAAGCTACGGCTACTTAAGAAGCCTGGTAACCCATACATGTGGTCACCATGGACATGGGAGATAAATATTTTAGTTACTTTTCTGGGTTTCAAAGTTGTTTTAAGAAATTGTTGTTGACTGCCTTCCCCACAATCAAACATCCACATTTCATTGCGTTCGTCTAATAGTTTTAACAGGGTACAAGACACATTACGGGCCTTGCTGGGTACTCCTGCACCAGTACCTAAAAAAGTTAACTCCATAAATATTCACCTAATCTAAAAATTCAAATTCATAGTCTAACAAGCGCACAATATCGCCTGATTTGGCTCCCTTTTCTCGCAAAGCTTCGTCGACACCTTGTTTTTTCAAGCGACGAGCAAAGCGCATAGCACTTTCATCATATTCTAAGTTGGCCATCTTGAAATCTTTTTCTATGCGTCTACCGGAAAGGATAAAGGTACCGTCACTATCCCGGTTAATATAGAAGTAAGGTTCCTCTTCTTCAATTTGATAGTTGACGTTTTCCTTTTGATCTTCTGCTGCCTTTTCTGCCTCTTGAGCCTCTCTTCGTTCGGTTTCTTCATCGATCAATACAGCCGTATGGTCCATCAATTCGTTAATCCCCGCATGGGTGAAGGCAGAAATAGGATAAATTTCAGGGACGTTTAAGTCAGGATAATTGTCTGAAAAGTAAGTGCTTAACTCCTCTTTAAATTCTTCTAAATATAAAACCGCCTCGGGAATGTCCATCTTATTTGCAACGATAATCGTCGGTCTAGCAATCAAGTTCTCATCATAATTACTGAGTTCCTTATTGATTTTGACATAATCCTCGAAAGGATCCCGGTTTTCATAAGCTCCCATATCAACCACATGTAAGATAACTTTTGTGCGTTCAATATGACGTAAAAATTGCATACCTAGGCCAATGCCCTCTGAGGCTCCTTCAATTAAACCGGGGAGGTCAGCTAAGACAAATTCCTCATGGTTTCTTGTCGTTACCACACCTAAATTAGGATTAATAGTAGTGAAATGATAGTCCCCTACCTTAGGCTTCGCTGCACTGACCACAGATAGCAAGGTCGACTTCCCGACTGATGGAAAACCGACTAAACCCGCATCGGCTAAAAGTTTTAATTCTAGCTGTAAGGTTCTTTCTTGGCCAGGTTCCCCATTTTCAGCGATTTCTGGGGCAGGATTATTATGAGTGGCGAATTTGATATTACCACGTCCGCCACGACCTCCCTTAGCAACTATGAGCTCCTGACCGTCATCCACTAAATCGCCAATCAAGTCACCAGTATCAAAGTCGCGAACTGTTGTTCCAGGAGGCACCGGGACGACTAAGTCATTTGCCCCACGTCCATAACGGCCCTTGGTCATTCCATTTTCTCCTGGCTTGGCCTTAAAGTGACGATTGTAGCGGAAATCAATCAGGGTTCTTAAGCCTTCATCCACCTTGAAAATGACATCACCGCCACGACCACCATCACCACCAGCGGGGCCTCCATCAGGGCGGTATTTTTCACGGAGAAAGGCAACTAAACCATCGCCTCCCTTGCCGGCTTGAACCCATATTTTGGCATAATCATAAAATGTTGACATGGTCCCCCTCCTTTCAAATTTTTTATATTATTACTTAGCTTGTAAGGCTTGAACATTATAATGCTTAGTGATTGCTTGGTCAATTAGAGTTAGCAGTGCTAAGCGGTTGTTGCGGATATCTTGGTTATCCGTAAAGACCATGTTATCTTCGAAGAATTGAGTAATTAGCGGTGTTAAAGCAGTGATTTCCTCATAAGCTTCTTCTACCCCTTCGTCCAATCTTAAATTCGAAACTGCTTGGTAGAGATCCCCTTCCGAATCATTTTCAAATAAATCTTCATTAACGAGGGGAAGTTCAACCTCTTCTTGGCTAACTTTAAGGATAATATTATTGATCCGTTGCCATGCTTCGACATTATCTTTATAGTCCTCGTCTTCTTTGTGAGCATTTAATAATTCAGCAGATTGGATAATGGTTAATACATCGATATATTTAGCTTCTCTAGCGGCTTGAGAAATATCAAAGCGAATTCCCTTGTCAGCCAGGTTATTCTTAAGCCGGTCAGATAAGAATTGGATAATGGCCTGACTCAATTCGACTTGCTTATCTTGGTCAAAGTCATAAACCTGGTCAAAGATATCTTTCAAGGCTTGATGCCATTCTAAAGGTAAGTGTTCAGCTTCTAAAATCGCTAAAATCCCAATCATTTGCCGTCTTAAAGCAAAGGGGTCGTTGGAACCAGAAGGAATTTTTCCAATAGCAAAGAAAGAAATAATTGATTCTAATTTATCACTAATGGCAAAGAGCAGGCCTAGCGGGCTTTGGGGAAGCTCACTCGCGTTACCACTTGGTAAATAGTGTTCACGGATTGCTGTGGCTACTTGGGGGTCTTCTCCCGCTTTTTTAGCATAAATTTCCCCGATAATTCCTTGCAATTCACTAAATTCATCTACAATTTGAGTTACCAGATCAAATTTATAGATAGAAGCGGTACGGTCGATTTCTTGAGTAAAGTCAGTGGCTAATTGACCGGCAAAGACTTCATGCATGGCCCAGTTTTCATAGAGATAGTGAGCAATTTTTCCGGTTCTTTCCATTTTTTGTTTCATAGAACCGATCTCCGCATGGAAAGTCACATCAGTTAGCTTTTGAGCGAAATCATCAATAGCATGCTTTTGGTCTTCTTTTACAAAGAACATGGCATCTTCTAAACGAGCCACTAGCACCTTTTCGTTCCCATTTTTAACGGTTTCGATATGGTCATGGTTACCATTTCTTAAAGCAATGAAATGAGGCAATAACTTACCTTCTTGGTCTTCCACCGCAAAATAGCGTTGGTGTTCCCGCATACTTGTAATCAAGACAGGGGCTGGAAGAGATAAGTATTTTTCATCAAAATCTCCTACAAAAGCCGTTGGATATTCAACAATTTGGGTCACTTCTTCGAGTAGATCTTGATCAAGTGGAACCTGATAATTGTTTTCTTTGGCAAGGGCTTCAATTTGTTCCTTAATCATTTCTTTTCTCTTATCTTGATCAACAATGACAGCTGCTTTTTCCAGGCTTTCTTCATAAAGACTAGCATGACTGATTTCAACACTTTCATTATGGAGAAAACGATGACCGCGAGATAGATTGCCAGCTTCAACCGCTAAGACATTAAAAGGAATAACCTCTTTATCTAATAGGGATACAATCCAGTGAACCGGACGGATGTAGCGGAATTCGTGAGAATCCCAATGCATAGAGACCGGGAAAGTCATGTCACTGACACAAGTTTTTATTTCTGGCAATACCTCTTCAACATTGAGTCCTTCAGAACGTACGGTAACGTAGGCATAGTCTTCACCTTTTAATTCTTTAAAATAGATATCATCAACAGTGAGCCCCTTGCCACGCGCAAAACCCATAGCCGCCTTGGTCCAGTTCCCAGCTTCATCTTGGGCAATTCTTTTGGCCGGACCCTTAGCTTCTTCTTCAAAGGTACTTTGGCGGTCAGCCAATTCTTTTACTAAAACCGCAAAACGTCTCGGGGTAGCAAAAGTTTCAATCGAACCATAGCTTAAACGATTTTCATCAAGAAAGTTTTCGACCCGTTCTTGAAATTGCTCACTGATGCTACGAACATATTGGGCTGGCATTTCTTCTAAGCCAATTTCAATTAAATAGCTGTGATTATTCATGCTTACCGTCCTCCTTCAAATAGCTTTGGGCTTCTTCGCGCGATAATAAAGGGAAACCTAATTCTTTACGTTTTTCGACCATTAGACGTGCTACCCGTCTTGCCATGTGGCGAACCCTAGCCAAGTAGGCCGCACGGTCGGTCACTGACACAACGCCCCGAGCATCCAACAAATTAAAGGTATGTGAACATTTGAGGATATAGTCGTAGGCTGGGTGAACTAGGCCGTTATCGATTTGTTGATTGGCCTCTCTTTCATAGGCGTCAAAATTATTAAATAACATCTGTGTATCCGCTTTTTCAAAGGAATAAGTCGAATGTTCAAATTCAGGTTGTTTAAAGATTTCTCCGTATTTCACGCCCCGAGACCATTCCAAATCATAGACGGAATCTACTCCTTGAAGGTAGGAAGCAAGTCTTTCAATCCCATAAGTGAGCTCAGAAGTGGTCGGATAACAATCTAAACCACCCACTTGTTGGAAATAAGTAAATTGAGTGATTTCCATTCCATCTAACCAAACTTCCCAACCTAAACCAGCACAACCCATGGATGGGTTTTCCCAGTTATCTTCAACAAAACGAATATCATGCTTCAATGGATCGATCCCTAAGCTCTTGAGACTTTCGATATAGAGTTCCTGAATATTATCAGGATTTGGCTTCATGACCACTTGGTATTGATGATGTTGGTAAAGACGGTTAGGGTTTTGACCGTAACGGCCATCGTCGGGACGCCGTGAAGGTTCTACGTAACATGCATTCCAAGGTTCTGGTCCAATAGCTCTTAAGAAAGTATATGGACTCATGGTCCCTGCACCTTTTTCGGTATCATAGGCATTTAACACTAAACATCCTTGATTAGACCAGAATTGATGCAAGGCAAGAATCATTTCCTGAACGGTTTTGGCAGTAGTTGTCATCTGACTTCCTCACTCTCATTTTTATTTCAAATCTGAAATTGACAATAGACTAATTGCTGGTTTTTTGCTAGCAAAGAAAAACCCTATGTATACAAAAAGGTATACATAGGGACGATGGTTTCGCGGTTCCACCCTACTTCTAGCTCAGGCTAGCTCTTTTTTATTAATGCTCTAGTACGCCCTTCCAAGTGTTATCCGGCCTTTTCTCACTATCAAGGCTCACTTTGCAGATAGAAGACTTGTACTCCTTACTAGTTATCACATTAGTATATTATCATACTTATGATACTTCACGACTTCTAAGCTAGTCAAGCGGATTGGAAAAATTCGCCAATTTATCGATAAAGCTTTTGCTTTTCAGGTGCAAGCCCACATATTCATCATATAAATCATCGATTGCTCGGCGAATCATGGCTTGACTTTGGCTATTTAACTGAATGCTTTGTAATTTGGAAAAGTTGATTTGACTGAACAGTTTGATGAAATGTGCCGCCCGGGCCGGCCAATGGAGCCTTCTGGGATCCCTATCGAAATGCTCTTGACACAATAAGCCATCATAAGCGATGGAAAAATCAAAAATCCCCTGGTCCTCTTGGCAGATTTGACAAGCATGTAGTTGGGGCATGACCCCAAATTTAGCCAAGAGCTGAACTTCTAAAATATTAGAAATGATGGCAGGATTAAAGCCTGTTTCAATCTTATCTAAGGCCTGTTCAAGTTGAGTAAAGAGTACCTGGTCGACTTCTCTATCCGGCATAGAGGCGTCCACTAAATGGCAGAGATAGCTGGCATAAGCCATCGCTTCTAAATCACTCATGGTATGCTTGGGAAAAGTCATCGATTTGACTTCTTTAAGAAAGGAAAAACCCCGGTCATTGATCGTACCAATATATTCCGCCCTAACAAAGGCAAAGCTAGGTTGCTTTAACACATTGTTAGGTTTATGAATATTACGAACAAAAAACATGCGCTTGCCATAGGGTTGAGTAAAAATCTTAACCAGCAAATCTTTTTCCTTATAGGGCCTTTGATAGAGAACAATCCCCGGAAAAGTAGCTTGATTGATGGTCATATTCTCACTCTTTCTAGCGACTCCTAAAGTTTATTAGTAATCAGTTTTTGGGCGGTAGCCAAAATCATTGAGCAAATTACGTTTATCACGCCAATGGGGTTGGACTTTTACCCACAATTCCAGAAAGGCCTTAGAACCGAGCAAGGTCTCTATCTCACGACGGGCATTGGATCCAATTTTCTTAATCATTGAACCATTTTTTCCGATAATGATGCCCTTTTGGCTCTTTCGCTCAACAATAATATTGGCATAAACATGGACTTTGTTATACTCATCTTTTTGCATTTTGTCTACGGTTACCGCTACCGAATGGGGAATTTCTTCTCGGGTTAATTGCAAAATTTGTTCCCGAATCATTTCACTGACAACAAAATATTCAGGGTGGTCAGTGACTTGATCCTCAGGGTAATATTGCGGACCAAGTGGCATTTCCTTGGTTAACTCCTTGAGCAATTGGTCCACATTATCCCCTGTTAAAGCAGATAAGGGAATAATTTGATCAAAGATATCCTTATTTGGGATACTTTCTAAATAAGCCGCCAAGTCTTCCTTGTCTAATTGGTCGGTTTTATTCACTGCTAAGATCTTGGGCGTATCGTAAGCAGCAATTTTTTCCATAATGAAACGGTCACCTGGGCCAATTTTTTCAGTGGAATTGACAAGCATTAAAATGACTTCAACCTCATCCAATGCAGAATAGGCACTTTTAACCATGTATTCCCCTAATTCATGCTTAGGTTTGTGAATTCCTGGGGTATCGATAAAGACAATTTGGACCTCATCGGTGGTATAAATGGCATGGATTTTGTTGCGGGTAGTCTGGGCCTTGTCACTCATAATGGCTACTTTTTGACCAATAATATGGTTAAGTAGGGTCGATTTCCCCACATTGGGACGTCCTACAATGGCTACAAAGCCTGAATGATAATTATTTTGATTGAACACAAGTAGTCCTTTCTAAATTTAAAAGAGAAGTGCTAATAGATAAGGCGTGAAAATAATTATACCAATCACTACCGAAAAAATAGATGTGAGCAAGACTAAACCAGCAGCCACATCCTTAATATGTTTTGCAATCGGATGATATTGGTAGTTGGTGGTTAAATCGACCATCCATTCAAAACAAGTATTAATCATTTCACAAGCCATAACCATAAGACAACAAAAAAGCAAAATGATAAATTCTAAGCGCTTAATTTTGAGCAAGAGTGCTAAACAAACCACTAAAAACAGTGAGGCGGTTTGGAATCGAAAATTACGTTCATGTTTAAAGGTGAATACGATTCCTTCACTAGCAAAGCCGAGTGACCGAATAAAAGACCGGTTTTTGAAGCGCTTATTCTTATAGTCTTCCTTGAGCTCTTTATTCTCTTTTGAGTCCATAGGCATCCAAAATCTCTCTTTGTAGGCCAAACATTACTTTTTCATCTTCTGGCTCGATATGGTCATAACCGTTCAAATGCAAAAAACCATGACAAGCTAGAAAACCTAGCTCCCGTTCTAATGAATGATTATATTCCTCTGCCTGACGTTTAGCCGTGTCTAAAGAAATAATCAAATCTCCTAATTCATAAGGCAAATCTTCTGGCCACTCAGCAATAGGACTATCGCCTTCGCTTTCATCGTTGATGGCAAAACTAATCACGTCTGTTGGCCGGTCTTTCCCCCGGTAATCCCGGTTAATGGCGTGGATTTCATCATCGTGGACAATAGTCGCGGACATTTCCGTTTCTCGATTCAGCTCAAGTCGTTTTGCTGCTGCATCTAAGACCCCTAATATAATATTAACTTGATTTTCGCTTAGTTCTCCTGTTTTATCCTTGAATAAGACAGATAACATGCCTATTCACCTCCATGTTTCCTTTGTTCAGCTTCTTTATCATAGGCTTTAATAATTGCTGAAACCACTGGATGTCTGACGACATCATCGGTATCAAAATAGACAAAACGGATGTTATCAACACCCTTGATAATGTTTTCGGCATCAGTAAGTCCTGACTTTATTCCTCTAGGGAGATCGATTTGAGTTTTATCGCCGTTGACAATCATTTTTGACCCGAAACCTAAACGAGTCAAGAACATTTTCATTTGCGCCTTAGTCGTGTTTTGTGCTTCGTCTAAAATCACAAAAGCATCGTCTAAGGTCCTACCGCGCATATAAGCTAAGGGAGCAATTTCAATGACCCCTCGCTCCAACAATCGTTCAGTATGGTCAGCACCATAGATAGTATATAGGGCATCATAGATAGGTCTAAGGTAAGGATCAACTTTTTCTTTTAAATCCCCTGGTAGGAAACCCAAACTCTCACCAGCTTCAACTGCAGGACGGGTGAGTATAATACGTTTAACCTGGCCCTTTTTTAAGGCAGAAACGGCCATAACTACTGCTAAAAAGGTTTTCCCCGTTCCGGCAGGTCCGATACCAAATGTTAGTGGGTTAGCCTTAATAGCATCAATATATTGTTTTTGCCCAAAAGTTTTAGGTTGGATAATCTTGCCATCATAGCTTTTTCCAATTGCCTGGTCATATAAGTCGATAAAAGTATCGAGTTGACCATTATTAGCCATTTTGATGGCTGTAATAATGTCACGTTCTCCAATCGTTTTGCCCTTATTGATCAATACTTCAAGAGATTGAATAATTTCTGCTACTGTTTCAATCGTATCACTAGCGCCAATGAGTTCTAATTTATCACCACGAGCATTGATTTGTAAAGTATAGGATTCTTCGATCAAACGCAAATGCCGGTCATGGATTCCATATAAAGTTAGAGCTATCGCTGGATCCTTTAATTGAATGGTCTTAGTAGTCAGTGACTGTGTCAAAAGCAATCTGCCCCCTTTTAATTGATAAGATTAGTATAGCAAAAGGCGTTTAAAAAATCGAATAATGAAACAGAACTTCTGCCTTTCATTCAGTAGAAGAATTACAGAGGCCTTGCCCATATAAAAAGGAGTTGGATCAACGCTCCAACTCCCCTATACTTCTATGATAGCAAGGATTTTGCTACTTTTTGAATTTGATTACCATCCGCTTGACCTTTCAGTTTAGCTACGGCTGTGCCCATAACTTTTCCGAAGTCTTTCATTGAACTGGCACCTACTTGATCAATAACTTCCTTAACTGCTTGGGTAATTTCTTCTTCAGAAAGTTGTTTTGGTAGGTAGTTTTCAACGATTTCTATTTCTTTAGCGGTTTGGTCAGCTAAGTCATCTCTTCCAGCTTCATGAAATTCATTCACAGAATCTTTTCTTTGTTTCAATTCTCTAGATAAGATGCTTAGTTCTTCATCATCCGTTAACGCTTCTTCTTTGTCAATTTCGGCTTTTTGTAAAGCGCCCTTTAACATGCGAATAACGGATAAACGGAATTTATCTTTAGCTTTCATGGCTTCTTTCATATCTTGATTTAATTGATCAATTTTTGCCATGAGGCGCCTCCAATCTGTCCTTTAGGTTATGCACGATTAGAATTTACGTTTACGAGCAGCTTCCGATTTTTTCTTACGGCGAACTGATGGTTTTTCATAATATTCACGTTTGCGTGCTTCACGTAAGGTGCCGGATTTTGAAACCGAGCGTTTAAAGCGACGAAGAGCGTCATCAATAGATTCGTTTTTACGAACTACAGTCTTTGACATGGTATATACCTCCCCTCGTTTCATCCTTACCATTTCCTCCACTTTAGGAAATGTACAAAGTTGATTATAACGAATAATCGAAAGTCAGTCAATCTTAACTTTAATTAAAGTAAGGGTCAAAAGCTAAGTTATTGGCATAAAGTATAAATTTTTTTAATTATTGCCAAGCTAAATTAAAAATTGTTTGGAAAAATTCCGCATGTTTGACATCATAAACCACATCGACTAAACGACCATTTTCGTCCTCATAGGTCTGCCCTTGATTAATCCCCTTGGTGGCGACCTTGGCCTTTAAGGCATGCTTCTTTGTCAATGAAGGATCAATATAGGAAATGGCTGTCAACACATCCCAAAGATAATAAGTCGAATTTGAGACTTGGTGAACTAATGGGGGCACTAAGGCATAGCAGTTACCTAGAAAATCAATCCCTAAATTTTTCCGTTCTTTAGCCCAAGCCTGACGTATCGGTATTGTTAGAGGAACCTTTTCGGTACTTTCTAAGGCAACGATATCAATAGGGAATGCTTCTTGAAATACCCGTTCGACTGCCTCTGGATCCCAAAAAGCATTCCATTCAGCTGAACCATCATGCTCAGGTTCGAGGACATTACCCTTTGCTTGAAAGGCGCCGCCCATCCAATATAATTTATTAATTTTAGTAGCAATACTTGAATCAGTATCTAGTGCTAGCGCTAAGTCAGACAAAGGACCTGTAAAGACAAGATCAATAGCTTGGTCAGCGGATTTAAGAATATCAACCAGTTGCAAGTGGGCCGCTTGATCAACTATTAATTTTTGACTGATTTCATATTCATTTAAAACGGGTAAGGCATCTACAGTAAAGGCATGTTCACGCCATTCCTTAGGAAAAGGATTCTTAGGTCGAGCCACTGAGGGAGCGATTTTGATTGCTTTACCTGGCGCAAAACGGTTCAAGATCTTCTCAGATGCAGATAAAGCCGGTTCTAAATAGCAATCACCTGGAACCACACCCACACCCTGGATTTCAATATCTTTAGCCTGACTTAATAAAAATAATGCTACTAAATCATCAACTGCACCGTCGTGATTAAAATATATTTGTCGCATTAATATCCTCCTTTTCATTTATTTACTCTTTACATAGGTTACTCCATTGGCTTTAGGGCCAACCGATTTACCTATAAAGAAAACCACTGTCACTAAGGTAATTAAATAAGGTAATATTTGCAACCAAAGATCTGGAATTCCTGATAGCCCAGGAATATAGTTACTTGCATAGCCTAGAGCTTGGGCAAGTCCAAAAAATACCGCTGAGAGAGTCGCACCAATCGGGTGCCAATGTCCAAAAATCATGGCTGCTAAAGCCATATAACCTTGACCAGAAATAGTCGTCACAGCAAACTCATTAGCAATCGCCTGAGACTGGATGGCGCCACCGATGCCTCCCAGAAAACCTGAAATCAAAACTCCAGCATACTTCATCGCGTAAACATTTATCCCTAAGCTTTCAGCGGTTAGAGGAGACTCCCCTACTGAACGTAAACGTAAACCGAAGCGAGTCTTAAATAAAACTAGCCAAGCGATAAGCGCGAGGAAAAAACTAAACCAGGCAACTGGAGGAGTATTTACAAAAAGAATCGGTCCGATTAGGGGAATTTTACTGAGAAATGTAAGGGTTCGATTAATAAAAGGAACAGCCAAAGGTCCGGTTTGTGCTGAACCTGTAAGTGCACGGCATAGAAAGACAGTTAAGGCTGGAGCAGCCAGATTTAACACCGTTCCTGATATGGTGTGGTCAGCGCGCAAATGAATAGTCGCTACTGCATGGAGAGCAGAATAAATCAGGCCAAATAATCCGGCGATGATTAAGGAAATCCACGGGGACCAAGAGCCAAATTGAGGGGCTAGGAAGAAATTCGATAAGGCACCAGAAAAAGCACCAATGACCATAATCCCCTCTAAACCAATGTTCACTACACCGGATCTCTCAGAAAAAGTACCGCCAATGGCTGTCAAGATTAAAGGGGCTGCGTATAACAAAGCATTAGAAACTAATAATTGTAGCATATCAATTAGTGACATTTTTTACTCCTTTCCCTTGACTTGTTTAATGGCTTGCAACTTATTTTTTGCCCAATCAACAATGTAGGCTGTCCCGACAAAAAAGATTATACATGCGATGACCACTTGGGCCATTTCATCAGGAACCCCTGCACTATTGGGCATAAAACGCGATCCCACATTTAGAATACCAAAGAGTAAAGCTGATAGGAAAATGCCTAGTGGATGATTCATTCCTAACAAAGCAACAGCAATACCATTAAACCCTTCACTAGGAAGTGTTCCTTGAATCGTTATCCCTTGAAAAGTCCCTAAGCCAGTAATCACACCACCAACACCTGCACATAGGCCAGATAAAGTCATGGTTAAGATAATATTTTCTTTAATTGACATTCCAGCGTAACGACTAGCTTCCGGATTTAGGCCAATCGACCGGGTTTCAAACCCTTTTATAGTTTTATTTATATATAAGTGGTATAAAGCCATAAAAATAAAGGCAATAAATATTCCTAGATTTAACCGTGAGCCATTACTTAATTCACTGAGCCATTTTAAAGATAAACTAGCATTTTCAGTCATTTCCGGTGTTTTCAATTGGCTTCCCAAAGGGCCTCGGATAATCCAGTTGGTAAGATACAGGGCAATATAATTCAGCATAATGGTGGTAATCACTTCATTACTGCCACGCCAAGCTTTGAAAGCGCCTACTAAACATCCCCAAAAACCTCCAGCAAAAGCTCCTACTAGAAAGCATAGTGGGACTAGGGCTATTCGCGGTAAATCGGGGTTGGCTAGGGCAAACCAAACGGAAGCAATCCAACCTAATAAGTACTGACCTGGAATACCAATGTTAAAAAAATTAGCCTTAGCAGCTAGAGCAAATGATAAACCAGTAAAAGTTAAAACGGTCGCTTCACGAAAGGCCTCTCCTAAGAAATAAGGACCAGTGATCACTTTCCCGATCATCGCTTGGTAAGCAAGGATCGGATTGTAACCGAAGAATAGCATAATTAAAGCCCCAACAAAAAATCCTAGAACAATCGATAACAAGGAAATAATTAAGGCATAGGACATCTTTTTACTATTATTCACCGTTCTCACCTACTTTTTCTAATGTGTCAATTGATTCTCCAGCCATCAATAAACCTAATTCGGTTTCGTTGGTCTCCTGGCTATCCACAATACCAGTAATTTGTCCCTGATGAATAACAGCAATACGATCAGATAAAGACATCAACTCATCCAATTCTTGGCTGACTAAGAGAATAGCCTTCCCTTTACCTCTCTCTTCCAATAATCTTTCATGAACCTCTTCAACCGCGCCAATATCTAATCCTCGAGTAGGCTGAGCAGCAATCAAGACTTTGGGGTGGTTTTCAAGTTCACGGGCAATAACAATTTTCTGTTGGTTTCCTCCAGATAACTGACTAGCCTTTGCCGAAATATTAGGAATAGCAATATGGTACTTATTGACTAGGTCTTTAGCATTATTTTCAATCACATCAGAGCGCATTAACAAATTTTTACTAAAGGGTTTTTGATAGTAATTACGTAAAATAAAGTTATCAGAAATAGGCATTGCTAAGATTAAGCCGCGTTTATGGCGATCTTCAGGAATATGTCCCATCCCCTTTTCAGCGATCTGGCGAGTATTATCATGGGTAATTTCTTCTCCATCTAAATAAATATGTCCCAGAGTCGCTTCACTTAATCCGGTTAAAACATCGATCAATTCACTTTGACCATTACCATCAATACCAGCGATTCCCAGTATTTCGCCCGCAAACAAGTTTAAATTGACCCCTCTTAGGATCGGTTGATGACGTTTTTCCAGGACTAGATCTTTTATCTTTAGGACTTCATTACCTAGCTGGGAAGCTTCTTTATTTACATGGATTTGCACCTTACGACCTACCATCATATCGGCGAGTTCTTGTTCACTGACCTCGTCCACATCAACGGTGGCAATTTTTTTACCACGACGAATAATGGTGCAACGGTCTGCAGCAGCCTTGATTTCACTTAACTTATGAGAAATAAGAATAATTGCTTTTCCTTTAGCCGCTAAATGACGTAAAGTTTTTATCAATTCAGTGATCTCTTGCGGGGTTAAGACACCAGTCGGTTCATCTAATATCAGAATATCAACATCCCGGTAGAGTAATTTTAATATTTCAACTCTTTGTTGCATACCTACAGAGATGTCTTTAATTTTCGCTCTTGGGTCAACTTTTAAATCATACTTCTCACTGAGTTCACTGACAACTTTTTCACTATCCTCTTTCTTTAAAAAGCCATGCTGGGTGATTTCAGCACCCAGCATAATATTTTCAGTCACAGTAAAATCATCAATAAGCATGAAGTGTTGGTGAACCATGCCGATCCCCTTTTCATAGGCAATTGCTGGTGAGCTAACCGTCACCTGTTCTTGGTTGATAAGAATCTCGCCACTAGTTGGGGTCAATAAACCTGTCAAAATATTCATCAAGGTTGATTTTCCTGCCCCATTTTCGCCCAATAAAGCATGAATTTCACCTTGCTTAACATTAAAGGAAATATGATCATTTGCAGTAAAATCGCCAAATTTTTTACTGATATCTTTAATTTCTAATGCTAAATTCTGTTTTGACACGATATTCATCCTTCTATTTTAAATCAGCAAGCTTTTCAGGTACGGTAATTTTGTCGCTCTTGATGCCTTCACGCGCTTCATTAACAGCTGCCTTAGCTTCTTCATCTAAGTTAGTATCCACTAAGTCAACTGCACCTTCTTTAACACCATTAAATTGACTTTGTCCACCAGGGAAGTCTCCTGACATGGATTGGTCAGTAACCTTAGCGATTGTCGTACCGATGAGTTTTAAGGTAGAAGCAAGGGTAAAGTTCCCTTGAGACCATTCTCCTTCACTCGATTGGTCACGGTCACAACCAATAATCCAAAGGCCCTTTTCCCCATTTTCCAAGCGATTGCGGGTTTCAGTAAAGGCACCGTTCCCGGTTTGTCCTGCGGCTGTAAAAATGATATCAATGCCGTTTTGATACATTGAAGAAGAAATTTGTTGACCACGGGCAGCATCGCCAAAGGAATCCGCATATTGAACATCAACCTCAACTTCAGGCTTAGTATCTTTTACCCCTTGTTTAAAACCAGCTTCAAAACGTTCAATGCCTGGAATTTTCATACCGCCAATAAATCCAACTTTATCTTTCTTAGTCGATTTTGCAGCGGCGACACCAGCTAAATAAGCCGATTCGTTATCTTTGAAGGATAATGAAACCACATTAGGCAGATCAACTTGTCCATCGACTAAGCCATAGTGTTGGTCAGGATTGGTTTCTGCTATTTTTTGGATTGGCTCAACCATAAAAGAGCCAATACCAAATACGATATTATAATTATCAGCTGTTGCAGTCGATAAGTTAGGAATGAAATCTGCTTCTGAATGTGATTGATAGAATGAACGCGCATTTTCAGAAAAGCCATGATCCTTGGCCCATTTTTCCATTCCTTCCCAAGCTGACTGGTTGAAGGAGCGGTCATCTATCCCATTCCCATCAGTAACCATGGCAATACGATATTCATCACTAGCTGATTTGTCACTAGTCGAAGATCCACTGGTACCGGCATTTTGACCTTGACAACCAGCAAGCGCTAAACCTGCTAAAGCACCAATAACTAAAGTTTTAACTTTCTTTCCGAACATTTTGCACCTCTCTAATATAAAAAGTTCGTTTTAACTACAAAACAAGTATAACTCAGATTATAGCATAAAACAACATTTTTACGGACGAATTTATAAAAACGTTTAATATAGTTCGCTTTTTACATAATATAAATATCAATACGCTCTTTTATATTATTTAATTGTAAATTTCATTTTTATTATCTTGTAATTAAAAAAAATAGGCTTATAATTGACTTTAATGCGCAATTAAACCTATTTATCATTAGCTATAAGGAGTTATTTAATGTACGATTTTATGAAGAAAGTTCCTGGCGGTCTCTTACTGGTCCCTATGCTTATATCAGCATTATTTTGTACCTTTGCCCCCGGTATTTTTGAAATTGGTGGGGCTACGCAAGCTATCTTTACTGCCGATGGTTTGAATTACATTATCGGATTTGCTTGCCTTTGCTCGGGAGCTTCTATTGATCTCTCTCATTTAAGTGTGGTCTTAAGAAAAGAAGGCGTCCTTATCTTAGTAAAGGTCATCATTAATATTGTTTTAGGACTTTTGTTTATTCAATTCTTTGACATGGATGGGATTTGGGGAATATCAGCCATTGCTTATATTGCTGCTATCGCCTCCACCAATCCTTCTTTATTCTTAGCCTTGGAGAGTGATTATGGGACTAAGGATGACATCAGTGCCTTTGGGTTAGTTGGCTTGTTATGCACCCCAGCTTACCCTATGTTAGTTTTTAGTATTTCTCAAACCACTGCCATTAATTGGACCCCAATTATCTCAACCATTATCCCTGTCATCGTTGGAGCAGTACTAGGCAATTTAGATCCTAAGATGCGGGATTATCTAGCACCTGGAGCAGCAATTACCCTCCCCTTCATGGGCTTTGCTTTTGGGGCTAACATTAATTTAATCGACGCCATCAAAGCAGGACCACAAGGCGTGCTCTTAACCATTCTCTTCTATATTCCTATGGTTCTTATTATGGTCTTAGTTGAACGTTACCTCTTAAAAGAAGATGGGGTCACCTCATTAGCCATGTCTTCAATTGCTGGGATGTCTGTTTCAGTTCCTGCTATTATTGGTGCAGTGATTCCTAGCTATCAAGAATTTGTCGCTCCGGCTACTGCTCAAATTGCTTTTGGGGTAGTTATCAGCTCGATTATTACTCCAATTATTGCCCGCAAACTTTATCGTCCTAAAGAAATGGATCAAACGCCTTAGGCTAAAGTCTCCTAAGAAAAATATCACTACTAGAATTAACTAAAAAACTCAGTCTCCTATCTAATCCTTTCTGCCTTGACTGGCAGAGAATTTGATAAGGAGACTGAGTTTTTCTTATGCTTTATTAAGACTGCTTTTCGCTTTCAGCTAAGCAGTCAGGACAGAGCCCAAAAAGTTGAAAACTATGCCCGTTAATTTCATAGCCAGGAAGCTGTTGGCTATAGTAGGATAAATCACCTAAACGAACGGGAACGGTTTTCCCGCAGTGGTTACATACGAAGTGATGGTGGTGACCTAAGATGGGATCACAATGTTGACGGAATACCATCTCCCCATCAATTTCATTTTCTTCTAATAGATCATAATCAGTAAATAAGCGCAAATTCCTGTAAATCGTATCAAAACTTATATTAGGATGGTCTTTTTTCATGGCTTGTTGGACATCCTTGGCTGATTTAAAATGATTAATATCTTGGTCAAAAACCGCTAACATATCCGCCCGTCTTTGCGTATACTTATAACCTAAATCATTTAATTGGTTCATAGCATTTTTTACAAATTCAGACATAGAGACCCCTCCCAATTTAATTTATTATAGCATGCATTTGCTTTATGGCCATGTTATAATTTGTTTTAAAACATAATGGATGAAATAGGATGTGTAATAATGACTGAAGAAAAACAAATTAAAGATTTTTATTTACTATCTGATGCAGTCGGCCAATTAACAACTGATCTCTTAGATAGTGTAATGGTACAGTTTCCTGATGTTGAAATCAATATAAAGAGCTTTCCTTTCATTCTTCATGAGGACTCGCTAATCCCTGTTCTGGAAGCGGCTAGAGACAATCAAGCCCATGTCGTAGTGAGCTTTGTTAAAGAAGACCTTCACCAAACCGCTGCTCGCTTTTGTCAAGATCATGGGCTTTTTTATTATAACGTCCTTCATCCCATTATTGAACTGATTGGTGAAGAATCTGGCACGCCTTCTACCCAAAAGCCCGGCCAGCGTCATAAATTAAATGACCAATACTATAAACGTATTCAAGCCCTTGAATTTGCGGTTCAAAATGATGATGGGCGTTACCCTAACCGTTTTGAGGAAGCGGATATCGTTCTATTAGGTATTTCGCGTACCAGTAAGACTCCCCTCAGTATCTATCTGGCCTTCCAAGGTTATAAAGTAGCTAATTTACCTTTAGTCCCAGAAGCACAACTCCCTGAAGAAATTTTTAAAATTGAATCCAATAAAATCATCGGCCTCACCAATGATATTAATGTACTAAATAAATTTCGTCGTGAACGCATGCGTAGCTATGGGGTGGATGAATCAGGGCTTTATAGCGCCGATGACCGCATTGAAAAAGAATTAGCCTATGCCAATGAGGTTTATGAGCGTCTGCAATGTCCCATTATCAATGTTGCTGACCGTAGCATTGAAGAAACAGCTACCCTTATTCTTATGTTCATGAACTTCAAGCCTCAACAAAAATAAGGTGACAAATTTTCTAGGCAAATATACTTTGAAAAGAGGTTGCGACCGATACATCGCAACCTCTTTTGTATATTCCCATAAGGAGTTAATTGATGACACACTTGCTAATCACTCTGATTGGCATACTTCCTATAACTTAACTTTTGGAAGGACTAGGATAATTAATTAAGTCCATTTGGCTGAGAGACAGCACCCGTGTGTCGGTAAAAAAGTCGATAAAGTTTTCGCGTTTAGGCGTGAAAACAATAACTAGGGCTAGAATTGGGAACTGGCGCAGGATAACTTTCCCTAAACCTTCACGTATCAGGCAGGTTCCCAATGATAAACGACTTTCATCAGCCTTAACAACTCTTAAGCGACAGAAAAATTTGCCTAAACTTTGTCCATTAAGGAGATAAGTCGACAAGGTAAAATATAAAACCCAGATAAAATTAACCGCTAGGAAATTCACTAAATCGCCTTGTTCAAGTAAGTCTCTACTTAAAAATAGACTGGCAAGTGCTAACAGGATACTTACTAAGGCTTTAATAAATAGATAATCTAAGCAATAGGCCAATAAACGTTGCCAAAAATCTCCATAAACCTGGCGAGGCAATTGATCAACTGACTCAGAATAACTAGGAAAACAAGTGGTCTTATAGCCCTCTTCTGGAGCCGATTTATTTTCTAAGCTACCTTGGTAAAGTTCATCATTTAAGCCAGAAATATCAATATTTTGCTTATTATCTGTTTTTTTCTTTTTACCAAACATCTTATTCACCTCCGTAGAGATAATATGGACGTGGAGCTTGGTCAGTTAGTTCCTTAACCGCTTCAATTTCATTAGCTGGTGTATCTGCTTTCCATAACTTACTCAAAGGAATAGCTTGGCTAAAGCGACGAATTAACCTGCTAAATTGTTGTTGGTCTTCGTCAGTACTTACTAAGTAAACCCGGCCACCTTCTAAATCGTGGTCAGCCTTTAAGGCCTCTAAGGCATCTTGACGGTAACCAATGGCATCAATCAAGTGCTTATCCAAGGCTTGTTGGCCTGAATAAATGCGCCCGTCAGCTAATTTACGGACTTCATCCTCATTCATTCCCCGGCCCTCGGCTACAATTTTTACAAAGCGATCATAGGATTCTTTTAAAATATTATTGATAATTTCCCGGTCTTCATCACTAGGGTCTCTATACATCGATAATAGGTCCTTATGGTCTCCCGATTTAAAGACTTCAGGTTTAATACCATGTTCCTCTAGTAACTTACTGATATTAAAAGTGGAAAGAATGACACCGATTGACCCAGTAGTCGTTTCCGTATCAGCAAAGATCTTATCTGCAGCCATTGAAATCATATATCCCCCGCTAGCGGCCATGGACTTCATGCTGACGTAGATAGGAATTTGGCGACTTTCCTTCAAGTCCTTTAAAGCTCGGTAGAGCTCAACACTCTCGTAAACGGCTCCACCTGGGGAATCAACTTCTAGAAGCAAAGCTTTAACTTTATTATCTTCTTTTATTTTTTTAATAGCAGACAGGGTTCCTTGGTGATCATAGCTTTGATTAGCTGAAAACAAAGAGTTTTGATCTCCCGTATCAGCGATAGTCCCATTGACCTGGAGGACGGCAATTTGAGAATTGCTATCGCCCTCTTCGATGGTTTTATCACTAGCAAAGAATTTATTTGAGATCGCATCATCCAAATCAGCTTCTTTCTCACGCACAGCTGCACTTTGGACACCAAAGAATAGGATTAGTGCGGCCACAATGACAACGATCCAGCTTTTTTTATTCATTTTCCTCACCTTTTCTCTCTGACTAATAGTTACATTTATTTCTTACTTAATCAGGAATTTTCTTGCAAGCAGGAATTAGTCAAGGTCAATTTTAGTCACTTCTAAATTAAGTTCATCCAATTGCTTGTCAGAAACAGGACTTGGAGCATCGGTGAGCACATCCACCGCACGACCATTCTTAGGAAAGGCCATCACTTCACGAATATTGTCTTCTCCGGCTAAGAGCATCACTAAGCGGTCTAAGCCAATCGCTAAACCACCATGAGGAGGGAAACCATAATCCAAAGCATCTAATAAGAAACCAAATTGTTGGTTAGCTTTTTCTTCTGAAAATCCTAAAGCCTTTAGCATAGCTAATTGAACCTCTTTTTGGTGAATACGGATCGAACCTCCACCAATTTCATAACCATTCAAAACAATATCATAGGCTTGAGAATAGACAGATTCAGGTTCACTTTCTAAACGGTCAAGATCTTCTTCATTTGGCATAGTGAAGGGGTGGTGCATGGCAGTATAACGTTTTTCATCAGCATTGTATTCTAATAAAGGCCAGTCAACTACCCATAAGAAATTAAATTGATTCTTATCCATCAAGTCTAATTCACGACCAAATTTTAACCGGACTTCCCCTAATGAAGCGTTAACTACCGAAGCTTGGTCAGCAGAGAAGGCCAAAATGTCCCCTGGTTCAGCATTCATCCGTTCCATTAATGGTTGTGGGTTTTCTTTAAAGAATTTACCAATTGGCCCTGTTAGTCCATCTTCAGTCACTTTAATCCAAGCGATCCCTTTTGAGCCAAATGGTTTGGTGTAAGGGGTCAAGCCATCCAGATCTTTTCTTGAATATTGATCAGCAGCTCCCTTAATATTAATTCCCTTAACAATTCCCCCATTTTCAATGGCCATATTGAAGACCTTAAAATCATATTGGTCAACGATATCTGATAAATCAACCAATTCTAATCCAAAGCGAGTATCAGGTTTATCAGAACCATAGCGGCTCATGGCTTCATCATAAGAAATCACTGGGAAATCTTCTGTCATGTCAAGGCCTTTAACTTGTTTCATGACTGCTTTTAACATGTTTTCGACGATATCCCGAATTTCTTCTTGGCTCAGGAAGCTGGTTTCTAAGTCGACCTGGGTAAATTCAGGTTGGCGGTCCCCACGGAGGTCCTCATCTCTAAAACAACGCACAATTTGATAATAGCGGTCAAAGCCACTGGCCATTAAAAGTTGTTTTAATAATTGTGGTGATTGAGGTAAGGCATAGAATTCACCTGGATGAACCCGGGAAGGTACTAAATAGTCACGCGCCCCTTCTGGAGTTGATTTTGATAAGTAAGGGGTTTCAATATCTAAAAAGCCATCTTGGTCTAAGAATGAACGAATGGCGTGGGTCACTTGAGACCGTAAGCGGATATTATCTTGCATTCTCTGACGGCGTAAGTCGATATAACGGTATTGCATCCGTTTATCTTCATTAACATCGATAGTATCTTCTACAGGGAATGGTGGTGTTTTAGCGCGATTGAGAATGGTCAAATCACTGGCCATCACTTCAATATCCCCATTTTTTATTTTAGGGTTAATTTCCCCTTCTGCCCGAGCGACAACTTGTCCTTGGACTTCGATTACATATTCAGAACGTAATTTTTCTGCCCGATTAAAATGATCGCCCAGGTTGGCTTCATTAAATACCACTTGGACAAAGCCTTCGCGGTCACGCATATCGACAAAGATAACTCCACCTAAGTCACGGCGACGTTGTACCCAACCCTTTAAGGTCACTTCTTGGCCGATCATTTCATTAGAAACGAGGCCACAATAACTTGTTCTTTTCATTAATCATTTCCTTCTTTCATTGCTTCTTTTACCTGGTCAAAGTGTTCAATCACATCATCAATAGCGAAGTGACGCTCTTGACCAGAAGTCATATTCTTCACATTAATATTTTTATCCGCTAGCTCACTTTCACCTAAAGTTAAGGTATAGGCGGCACCATGGCGGTCTGCATCACGAAATTGTTTCTTAGGCTTACGTTGGTTGAGGTCAAATTCAACATTTAAGCCTTGGCGTCTTAAGGCTTGAACAATTTGTAAAGCTTCACTCACAACGCTTTGCCCAATGGTGACCAGATAGATATCGAGAGGATTTTCAACTGCTAAATCTGATTTTTGTGCTTCCAGTAATAAAATCAAGCGTTCCATCCCAATCGCAAAACCGAATCCCGGCACATCTTCCCGACCTTCGGAAAGTTCTTTCACTAATCCGGAATATGAACCCCCACCACAAATGGTAGTTTCCGCACCAAAGACTTCACTATTAGTCATAATTTCAAAAATAGTATCTTGGTAATAGTCGAGACCGCGAACCATATTAGAGTCAATTTGATAAGGAATATTAAGGGCTGCTAATAAGCTTTGGACTTGTTCAAAACGCTCTTTAGAAGCTTCTGATAAATAATCAAGAATGTTGGGCGCATCTTTAACAATTTCCTTATCCTTGGGGTCCTTACTATCAAGCACGCGCAAAGGATTTTGATAAAGACGGGTCTTAGAATCTTCGCTCAGTTCCTCTTCAAAAGGTTTTAAGTAATTAATTAAGGCTTCACGGTAGTCCAAACGCGCTTCATTGTCGCCTAGGGAATTAATCACTAACTTCAAGTCTTTTACTCCAAGAGTTTCAAGAATTTCCCAAGCTAAAGCAATCGTTTCAACATCACTAAGGGCAGTTTTCCCATCAAAAACCTCAACCCCTAACTGATGAAATTGACGTTGCCGGCCACCTTGGGGACGCTCATAACGAAACATGGGACTAATGTAATAGACCTTATAAGGCTTAATGTGTTCAGGGCCATACAGTTTATTTTCAATAAAGGCCCGCACAATGGGTGCTGTTCCTTCAGGTTTCAAAGCAATATGACGGTCACCTTTATCATAGAAATCATACATTTCCTTAGTGACGACGTCAGTTGTTTCTCCTACACCACGAGCAAAAAGATCATAAGATTCAAACATGGGTGTGCGAATTTCATTAAAGCGATATTTGGCCATAATATCTCGGGCTGTTTTTTCAATTGCTTGCCAAATTTCAACTTGACCCGGTAAAATATCCACAGTCCCTTTAGGTTTTTGAATCATATCCTGCCTCCTTTAAATATTTAGTGGTAATAAAAAACGCCCCTATTTCTGTTCAGAAATAAGGACGATGACAATCGTGGTACCACCTTAGTTTAGTAGTCTTACTACCCTTGTCGACTAACGCGCGATAACGGAATAGCTTTGCACTATCCACCTCAGGGGTTGTCTAAAAGTGTACGAAGTGACTCCCAGCAAATATCACTCTCTCTAAACCACACTTATCTAATGCTTTACTTGCATCCCCGTCATAGGTATTCCTTAGTAAGATTACCTAATTGTCTTAAAAATGTCAACTGATTTAATAAGTTTCCGCTGTTTTTATTAGGAATTTTTATTATAATGAATCATATGTATTCTTTCCAACACTTATTATTTATTCGAAAATCTATCATCTCTTAAAAAAGGCTAGACTTAAAAGAAAGTTCTAAGGGGGTTCAACTCTTGTCCAAAAATTCTCCTTCACAAACAAAAGATAAGAAAAAAAATACCTATTTAGTTTTCTCTATTATTATTCTGACCTTATTCATTATTGCTTTTGCCCTGATTTATCACGTTAAAGTCAAGTCGACCAAAGAAGTGACCACTGGTGTCATTAATATGCGAAATGGTCCCGGAATCACCTATGATATCTCCCAGCAAATTGACCAAGGAAGTCAATATCAGGTGCTTGAAGAAAAGCACGACTGGAAGCATATCATCCTTGATAATGGTCAAAGCGGCTGGATTCCCAATTGGTTAGCTAATGATAGCTTAGCTAATAATGAAGAAGAAGCGAAGGCAGGAACAGGATTTATTGCCACGGTTTTATCCGACCAGGTTAATGTTTATCAAGATGATTCCACCAATTCTCAAGTGATTGGCCAAGCCAATGATAATGAAAAATATAATATCCTCTACCAGTCGGGTGATATGATCAATATCCAATACAAGGACGACATTGGCTGGATTCCCCAAAATCAAATTGAAATCACTCCGGGAGTCATTACCCAAGCCCCAGGACGCCAACAGACTAAGGAAGAAAAAGCAGCAACAGACGCTTTCTTAGCTAATTATGACGCCTCAGTGACCGCTACCGCTGCCGGTGTCCATATCCGCAGCCAGGCAAGTAATGACTCAGAAATTATCTATAAGGGTCAAATCCATGAAAAATTTGCCTATCTTGGCCAAGAAGGTGCCTATTACCATGTCAAAGCCCAAGACGGTACGGAAGGTTACCTAGCCAATTGGTTAGCAGAATCGGATTCAACCGCCATGGAAGAGAAGGCAAAATCCCTAGCCAATACCTCAACCATTAAAGGGAAAACCATTGTCTTAGACCCTGGTCACGGGGGGAGTGACCCAGGAGCCATACGCGGTGATAAACAGGAAAAAAATGTCACCCTAAAAACCGCCCAAGTTGTTAAAGGGCTGCTCGAAGATTATGGAGTTAATGTCTTAATGACTCGGGAAGATGATACTTTCGTTGACCTAGCGCCGCGTGCAGACATCTATAATCAAGCCCAAGCGGATGCCTTCATTAGTCTTCACTATGATGCTGCTGAAGAAACGACAGTATCGGGAACCACCGTTTACTACTATGATGACGCTTCTATTCCTTTAAGTGAAAATGTCCAAGCGCAATTGATGGAAAAAATGCCCCTGGCAAGTAATGGCACTCGTTTCGGTAATTTCCAAGTCATTCGTGATTCAAGACCCCCTGCTATTCTGATTGAATTGGGCTACATGAGTAATCCAAATGATGTCAAGGCCTTTAGCCAAGATGAATATTACCAAAAAGTTGCCCAAAGCATTCTCAATGCCTTAATTATTAATTACCAAGAATAAAGTAAATAATGACAGAAAAAAACTCACTCAGGATTTAAAATTCTTGAGTGAGTTTTCATTTTATCGAATAAAATCGTGCAAGTTATTCATCTGAATCTAAGATAATCGTTATCGGACCGTCATTAGTTAATTGAACCTGCATATCTGCTCCAAACTGGCCAGTTTCAACTTCTAAACCATAGCTCTTGCGAAGTTCTTCATTCAGTTGTTGATAGATGGCATCTCCATGGTCTGCTTTAGCCGCATCAATAAAGCTTGGTCGGTTGCCCTTCTTGGTTCTCGCATAGAGGGTAAATTGAGAAATCGATAAGATCTTCCCGCCAACTTGATTAATATCCAAGTTCAATTTATCGTTTTCATCAGCAAAAATTCGCATTTTGGCAATCTTTTTAGCCATATATTTAACGGTCTCTTCAGTATCACTATCATGGACACCCACGAGGAGCACAAAGCCATGGTCAATGTGACCGACTGTTTCGCCATCAATACTTACACTAGCCTCTTTAGCCCGTTGGATAACAATTCGCAAAAAATCTCCCTTTCTATTCAATAAATTTTTATTCACTCAACTATTCTCTCATCGATCACTGACATTTTAAAGACATTCACTAAACCCGTTCAACATCATAAACATCGGGAACATTTTTAATGCGGTCAATAATCTTTTCTAGCTGGTCTAAACTTTGAATAACAATTCTAATGCGTACCTTCAAGTTATTGGTCTTATGATCAACATTTCCGTTGACGTTAGAAATATTGGTTACCAAAGGCGTAATAACCTGCAAGATATCGTTAAGAAAACCGTTACGGTCAAATCCATCGATCATAATTTCTACGGCATAGGAATTATTGTGGGTAGCCGCGTCTTCCCAATAGACTTCAATCAATCGTTGAGATTGAACCTCATTCATATTTTGGATATTTTGACAGTCTTGGCGGTGAATGGTTACCCCCCGTCCCATGGTGATAAAGCCAATAATTTCATCACCTGGTATGGGGTTGCAGCAATGAGCTAGGCGGAAGAGAACATTATCTTCACCTTCCACCACAATTCCATCATTGTGGCGAACGGCCATCCGCTCGGACTTGCCCCCCCGGCTGGATTGACCGTTATTTTTACGCTCCTCTTCTTCTTGGAGGAAATCTTCCAGTTTCGACTGGTGCTCTTCTTTATCACGGCGTTTCCGTTCATTTTCAGTGATCTTATTGGCGACAGCGGAAGCGGATAGTTCACCAAAGCCCACTGCTGCAAATAAGTCGTCGATACTTGAAAAATTAAAGCGTTCCAAACATTTAGCCTGCATATCCTTGTTGAATAATTCATTAAAGGAAAAGTCCATCTCTTTAACGGTTTTAATCACGGCTTCCCGGCCACGTTCAATATTTTCATCACGATCTAATAATTTAAAATGCCGTTTAATCTTATTTTTAGCCCGATTAGTCACCACGAAATTCACCCAGTCCCGACTAGGACCAGCAGAATTCTTAGAGGTTAAGATTTCAACAATATCACCGGTATGTAAGCCATAGTTCAAAGGAACAATCTTTCCGTTAACCTTAGCTCCTACCGTACTATGCCCGACTTCGGTATGGATTTGATAAGCAAAATCCAGTGGGCTGGCGCCTGAGGGTAATTCGCTCACATCACCTTTGGGGGTAAAGACATAGACCTTATCCTTAAAGATATCCTCTTTAACGCTTTCCACAAACTGAGTGGCATCATCCGAATCGTCTTGTAAATCCTCAATTTGATGGAACCACTCTAATTGTTTATCTAAATCGTCAGTTTCTACCTTGTCGGTAACCCCTTTTTTGTAAGCCCAGTGAGCTGCTACCCCATACTCAGCCACCTCATGCATATCAAAGGTTCTAATTTGAATTTCAACAGGTTGGCCATGTTCACCTAAGACCGTGGTATGGAGAGATTGGTAGCCATTGGCCTTAGGCATAGCGATATAGTCCTTGAAGCGTCCAGGTAGAGGCTTCCAGCTGGTATGGACAATGCCTAAGACAGCATAGCAATCCTTTACGCTAGGAACCAAGACACGGATAGCTAGGAGGTCATAAATTTCGTCAAAGGTTTTCTTTTGCTGGTGCATCTTTTTATAGATGGAATAGATATGCTTAGGACGGCCATAGATATCGTATTCGCCATCAATAATGGGCTTGACATATTTATTTAAAACATCAATCGTCGCGTCAATATAAGCTTCCCGTTCTTCTCGTTTTGAGTTCATCAAGTGAACGATCTGGTAATAAGCCTCGGGATTAATATAGCGCAAACAGGTGTCCTCTAGTTCCCATTTGATCTGACTCATCCCTAGACGGTCAGCTAAAGGGG
Organism: Aerococcus tenax; assembly: GCF_003286645.3. Taxonomy (NCBI): domain Bacteria; kingdom Bacillati; phylum Bacillota; class Bacilli; order Lactobacillales; family Aerococcaceae; genus Aerococcus; species Aerococcus tenax. The sequence continues at coordinate 1,097,336 of NZ_CP127382.2, forward strand.
CATAGATATCGAGGGTTTCTTCGGAAATGCTGACTTGCTTTTCAGGACGGTGCCATTTTAAGGTGCGCATATTATGTAAACGGTCAGCCAGTTTGACCACAATTACCCGCAAATCATTGGCCATGGCTAAGAGGAGCTTTTGGTGGTTTTCAGCTAGCTGTTCCTCTTTCGAACGATACTTCACCTTTCCTAACTTCGTCACCCCATCAACCAAAGTGGCAATGGTTTTAGAGAAAAAGTATTCTATATCATCTAAAGTAATACCAGTATCTTCAACCACATCATGCAAGAAACCAGTGGCTACAGTATCCGGGTCCATTTGTAAATCAGCCAGAATACTGGCCACTTGGGTGGGATGGATAAAAAACGGTTCCCCCGATTTACGTTTTTGTCCTTCATGCGCCCTCTCCGCAAAAGCACAGGCTTTTTTTATCATAGCTACTTTATCTTCAGGCATATATTGTTCACATGAAGCGATGACTTCTTCTTTACTTTTGTTTTTAATTTCTGACATAAGAAGCCCTCCATTCTACAAGATCTTTTAGACAGATATCTAAGTATATTATATCCATTATAACGCGCCTGAATGAATGTAGGCAATCATTTACTTACAAACTATTCTTATCCTTATGTTCTCTACCTTTTTTGGCTAAAATCCCATACCAATCCCCTGCCCGCATAATCCAAGGGAGATAGAAATCATTAGCAATTAATGCATCCTTTAGCTTGTCAACTTCAGTATAGTAGATGCCGGATAAGATAAAAGATCCATTATCTTTTAAGTTGTCATAGGCTTGGGGGATGAGCGGCAGGAGAATATCCGCTAAAATATTGGCAGTGATCACATCTACCTGGTCATGGATACCGTTGAGCTTATCGTTAGACTGAACAGTCACCTGATCCATGCCAGCATTGAGGTTGATATTAGCCTTAGCAGTTTCGATAATGCTCTCATCATAGTCATAGGCAGCGACACTTTGAGCCTCTAAGCGTTTTGCCGTAATCGCTAAAATACCTGAACCGGTCCCCACATCAATCACCCGATCACCCTTTTGTAAGACAAGCCCCATTAAATGAATGGCTAACTGGGTCGTGGGATGGTCTCCGGTGCCGAAAGCCATGCCCGGATCCAAATAAATAGCATTGGAATCAGCCTGTTGACTGTCTTTTTCCCAAACCGGAATAATTGATAACCAATGATTGACTTGAATCGGTTGATAATAGTCTTGCCAGTTCGACGCCCATGATTGGTCTTCCAGGCGGTTAATGCTTAGTCCTTGTGAGGACCAAGCAGGATCAAGTGCCTGTAATTTTTCGGCAACCACTTCTTTTAAGGCAGCTTGGTCCGTTTCGGCTGAAAAATAGCCTTTTACAATGGGGGAGTCCCCATATTTTTCTAGGACATCATCGCTTTTAAAGACACCAAAGGCTGAGGGAAGCTTTAAATAATCTTCGATATCTTGGATAGCGACCCCATTAGAACCGAGCGCCATTAAACAATCCGATACCAAGTCAGAGGGAATATTTTGACAATGTATAATTATTTCTAACCAGTCCATAATCTCACTCCTCCCTCTAGAAACAGAGTAAGGAAGCATCGTAACGATTGGCTACCTTCAAGTTATCAATAATGGTTGCTAAGGCTTTAGTGGACCAATGAATTGTCATTTGCTGGCGTACATTAGCTTCTAAGCCCCGTAATTGGTGAGCGGTTTCATTAACAAGTTGGTGAATAAGTTGTAAGCAAGCGTCAATATATGACTTTTCAAAAGCATTAGGCGCTTGATTAGCGGGAATGACAATGTGGTTACTTTGACTATCATTCTTCCTAGCATGTTTGGAAAATGAAAAGCTCAGGGCATAATAATCGAGATCATTATAGTATTGGCCAAAATGATCCTCAAAAGTCACTGGAGCAGTACGGTATTCACCAGCTGGGTTAGCAATAAAAAATTGTAATAATAGTTCGCCTCGCTGGCCATCTTCAATTAGGCGCCAAGGAAAAGCGCTGGGCTCTTTTTCTAGTTGTTCTTGAAGGTACTTTGCTAAGGAATAAAAACGTGTATTTGGCATGTCAATCTCCTTTTTAACTATCCCTTGCTCCCCTATTTAAAATAAAATGTCTATTGATTAGGAAAGCGAATTTTTATAATTAAATTTATTATAACAGTTATTGGTCAATCAAAAAAATTTCTTAATAATTTTCTTAAACCCAAGAGACCCAGTCTTAATAGATCTTCTTTTATGCTATAATGGTTTTATTACAATTATTACTAATTTGAGGTGTCTGGAATGTCTGCTCGTAACTTAACAACCAAAGATATACTACAAAAAGAATTTAAACCAGCCTTGCGTGGCTTTAATACCGAAGAAGTTGACGCGTTTTTAGATTTAATTATTCGTGACTATGAATCCTATGAAAAGGAACTAGCCTTTTTACGCCAAGAAAATAATCGCTTAAAACAAAATATCGAAAGTGAAAGCAAACAGACGAACAACACTAGCAGGAGTTCTAGTCAAGCGGCAACGACTAACTACGATATACTCAAGCGCCTTTCTAAACTGGAAAAAACGGTCTACGGACAAAGCATTCGCAAACAAAATGAGAACTATCAAGAAGACCCTGTTGAAGAAACTCGTATTTACCGTAGCGAATAAAAGTCAACAGAAAACACTAGCAATTTAATCGTATTTACGGTAGAATTCTAGAGTTGAACATTGTAAATTTCGGGTAATCGCGGGTACCCCGAGGTATCTGAGGAAAGTCCATGCTCGCACAAGCTGAGAGGCTTGTAGTGATCGTGCTTAGCGAAACCATAAGCTAAGGCTCAGACGGCGGACAAAAAAGCTAAGGACTTAGTCTAGGCTTGAGTCATCCTGAAAAGTGCCACAGTGACGAAGTTGAATGGGAAACCCTTCAAGTGGAACGCGGTAAACCCCTCGAGCGAGCAACCCAAACATTGGTAGGGGCACTTGACGAATCGGAAATGAACGAATTCGTCGGGGCAGTAATGCAGATAGATGATTACCGATCAAGTAGCTTCCTGATCTACTTGTGAACAGAACATGGCTTATAGAAATTTACATCAGGCAACATAAGAGGCTGGAACAATGTTCCAGCCTTTTTATCATAGCGATTTTCATGTTAAGATGTAACAGACAAATCAAAAAAGGAGACTATTATGAAACAATATTCCTTAATTGCCACCTGCGCTAGCGGGATTGAGGCCTTAGTATCCAAAGAATTAAAAGATCTGGGCTACTCAAGGCAAAATGAGAATGGCAGAGTTCGCTTTCAAGGTGACCTTAGTGATGTTGCTAAGACTAATATTTGGCTAAGAACTGCTGACCGGATAAAAATAGTTATGGGAGAATTTAAAGCGACCACTTTTGACCAACTTTATGAACAGACCAAAGCCATTGCTTGGGAGGATATCCTCCCCCTCGACGCTGAATTCCCCGTTTCAGGGAAATCAGTAAAATCTAAACTCCACCATGTGCCGACTTGCCAGAGTATGGTTAAAAAAGCGATCGTCGATCGCTTGAGTGAGGTCTACCATCGTCGTGGTCATTTACCAGAGACCGGTGCTCGCTACCCCATTGAGATCAGTATTCATAAGGATAAGGCCCTGCTGACCTTGGATAGTTCGGGAACTAGTCTTTTTAAACGAGGTTACCGTCAAGAAAAAGGCGGAGCCCCTCTAAAAGAAACTTTAGCTGCAGCCTTGGTTGATTTAACCACATGGTTTCCGGACCGCCCCCTTTATGATCCGACCACTGGCTCTGGAACCATCGCCATTGAAGCGGCTATGAAAGGGATGAATATTGCACCTGGTCTTAAGCGGTCATTTGTATGCGAGGACTGGGATATTTTTCCTAAAGAAGTCTTTGACCAAGTCAGAGACCAAGCGCGGGCTGCTATTGACCATGAGGTTCAATTAGATATTCTCGCTTGCGATATTGACCATCGCATGATCGAGATCGCTCAGAAAAATGCTGAAGCAGCTGGTGTTAGTCACCAGATCCACTTTAAACAAATGCAATTAGCTGATTTTACTACCCAAAAAAGCTTTGGCATTATTATCTCCAACCCACCCTATGGTGAACGCCTAAATGATGAGGACTATGTCCATGACCTTTATGAAAAGATGGGAGAAATTTACCGACCACTCAAAACTTGGAGTAAGTATATTTTAACCAGTGATGAAAATTTCGAAAGTTACTATGGCCAAAAAGCCACTAAAAAACGTAAGCTCTACAATGGGGCCCTTAAGGTGGACTATTACCAATACTGGGGCGAAAAACGTCCTCGTAACAAAGCATAAAGACTAAAAAAGACTGTCATTACCGCTTTCTCTTCACTTAGTAAGATTGACTAGGTGAATAAGATTGCTAATCACAGTCTTTTTATATGCCATTAATTTTTCTTTTAAAGTCAGGCCATGCCTATTTACCCTAAAACTATAAAGTACTTGGCCAGTTTCCGGTGAGAATGAGCAAGGCTGGAATCCAGCATGTCACTACCCCGGCAAAAATAGTCAAATAATATAACCAATCGCCGTATTTACGACCTAGATTGTGACTAAAATAGTTGGTTGCCCATAGGTAGCCCCACATGATCCAGTTAAAAACATCCCAATAATTACCGCCATTCCCCATCAGGATCCATACAGCAAAGAAAATCGAGTTAAAGGTAACAAATATGGAAAAGTAGCCTAGATTCCTGTTATCCCACTGTTTTATCCGGTTGACACCGTAGGATAAGTAGGTGTAACCAAATAAAAGACCTGAAATCGCTGTATAATAATAGGTGGAGTCTTTTTCAGCAAAAATTCCATGAACACAAATCATGACATTTAGAAAGATATACAAGAGACCAGTAAAAATATTAATCAGTGCGTTGGAATTATCCTCAACCTTATCGAGGTAGTTTAACCCATTAGAAATCAGAACAATTCCAGAAAACATTAATGTTATCCCTGACATTTGGACATTCTCCTTTGCATGTTAATGTATTTATCTTAACTATAGCAATTTGCCAATAACTTTCAATTGATAATTTGCCAGGGACGAACACTCTGATGATATTGTATCTATTGAATCTTTATTTAAAGTATATTTTATTTACTTATTCATTAATTATTGGAGTGGATCATTTAAGGATGATTTTAAATACTATAATTGCCCGTATCTGTATAAGACTGAATGAGGGGCTCAAGCTCATTAAAACAAGCTGGACTAGCGATGATAAAATTAGAGGGCTTAGTGTAATCAGGCATTTGATTAGAAAAATTTGAAAAATGAAGCCCCATCTCCTGAGCCATCAAAATGAAAGGCGCATAATCCCAGGGTCCCCCACCAGGGTTGACAAAGGCGCCATATTGGCCCTTGATTACACTGATTCCATCTAGTGAAGAGCAGCCATAATTTCGGATATCGAAGGCATTATCAGCAATATAATAGAAATAGTCGCGTTTGATATTATGTTGAGGAGAAATACCAATAAGAGAGTCTCTTAGACTAAGATCAGCCACTGGTTCTAAGCGCTTGCCATTACAATACACCCCGTCACCTAAACTGGCAGAGTATAGTTCATCACCAAAGACATCATAAACATAGGCTAGTTTAGCCTGTCCATGGGAAAAATAAGTGATCATCGTGGCGTAATTTTCTTTTTGCTTAACAAAGTTTGCTGTGCCATCAATCGGGTCAATAATCCATAGATGACTAGCCTCGGGATCTACCTCTGTTTGGCCATAAGTTTCTTCACCAATAATGGTCTGATGGCCGGGGAGTTGTTTAATATGGTTTTCAATTAATTTTTGAACAGCTATATCGATTTCAGTGGCTAAGTCACGAAAATCACGTTTTTCTTTGGTTTTGTAGCTGGTATTTTCTTGAATGAGGGCTTTAATTTCAGGGAACCAAGACTTTACTTCTTGGTCTAATTGGTCAATATTCATAGTGATCACTCCTTCATTTTGATAATCATTCGCTAGCTTCGTCTTCTTCATATTTGCTCCAAACAGCAACTCCTCCGGCTGGGCAGGAAAAACAAGCCAGTCCCTTTTCAGAAATGGTAACTGCAGACTGATCCGTATCCTTTGATGAAAAGACGAGTCTCCACTGTTCCTGGGCGTGCTCTTCCCCTACATACATCTCCTTATAGCCGGCCTCCCCGTTAGACATTAATACAGCCAAACCACTAGGATGGTCTTGATCTCCCTGCCTGGTAAAACCGACACAATTAGGATGGTCAAAATAGTTATTTTGTTTGCCATAGGCTTTATCCCGACGTAAGTCTAACAAGGTATCTAACATGGCTTGCATATTTGGGATAGGCTGGTCTCCTTGAATACCGTAATAATCGCCATAGAAAACACAGGGTAAGCCATTTTCATGGAGGAGAATGAGGGCGTAGGCTATAGGCTTAAACCAATCTTCCACCCAAGATTCAAGGGACTGTCCCGGTTGGGAATCGTGGTTATCAACGAAAGAGATGGCCAAGGTCGGGTTATTTTTCAATAAAGTATCTTCCAAAATAGTAGACATATCAAAGTGATCCCAAGAAGTTGATGCTGCATAAAAGTTCTGATGGAGCTTAACATCGAAAAGATCGATATTGAGTTCCGTTTCCTTTAAATAATTTTCTAAATTTTTATAATCTCCCTTCCAATACTCGCCAATAAAGTAGAAATCAGGGAATTCATCAAGTATTTTGTCACATAGACTGTCAATAAAATCATCATCAATATGTTTTAAGGCATCTAAACGAAAGCCGCTAACCCCCGTCTCCTTGATAAACCACAAGGCCCAGTCTAGAACTTCTGCTCTCACTTCAGGATTATCATAATCAATATCTGCATACATTAAATAGTCATAATTACCATTCTCATCATCGACATCTTCATTATCCGACCAACCCTTGTTAAGGCCCTTAATCATAAATATGCCCTTTTGATCCTTGGCTTGGTCATAATCAACCCCCGAAAAGTGGGTCCAATTCCAAGTAAAATCACTGTATTTCCCCTTTCGCCCCGGGAAAGTAAATTTTGTCCAGCCTTCAATGTCGTGGGCTTGGCTGATTTTTCTTTGCCTATTCTTGGGATCAACTTCATAGGCTTGAAATGTTTCCGTTTGATCAGCCCCCGCCTTATGATTTAAAACCACATCAGCTAAGGGGCTAATTTGTTGATCTTTTAAGGCTTGAATGGCAGCTAAATAATCCTTTTTACTGCCGTATTTCGTCCATAAGCTACCTTTCTGATCAAACTCTCCCAGATCATATAAGTCATAGATGCCATAACCTACATCATTCCTTCCAGTTCCCTTACAAGCTGGTGGCATCCACACATGGCTAAAGCCTTTTTCAGCCAAATGACTAGCATCACTGGCTAGGCGTTGCCAATGTTTCCCATCATCAGGAAGCTCCCATTCAAAATACTGCATCATGGTTCCATTCATGTTCTATCCTCATTTCCTTAATAAGCTTAATTACAATATATTCACCTCAATTATACTTAATCTTTTTAAAATCTTAGGATAAAAACCCCTTGTGAAAAAAGAAAGTTTGATAGAAGCTTGAAATTTTTAGTGACCCCTTAAAATATTGTACTCGCTTAATAATGGTTAAGGGCTTATTCCTCCGTGTTATTTTCTTCTTCGTAGATGGTTTTACCTAGCTCTTGAACTTCTGCTTTCAACTGTTTATTTTCAACATTAGATTCATCATACAAGCGCTCCATATGTTTCTTATCGCGAGTATCAAAGTCATATTCCTCATCAATACGATCAATTTCATGTTTTATCAATCGGTCTCTAATTTTATTTTCGCGATGAATTTTACGGTAACGTAATAGCCATTGAATAATTAATAGTGCCATCACAAAAATACCTAAATAACCAATTAAGGGGAAGAGATAGGCCACCAAGGTTTCAAAGCCGATAAATGAAAGAGCAAAGCCAAGGACTACTAAGATAATCATTGCTTTTGAAAAATATTGTGGCTTAGTACGAACAACCCTTTTAGCGAGAGCGTAATAGGTCCCTATAGCTGTGTTATAAATCATACCGAAAATAATCAAGGCCATGAGCGTTCCCAAAAACGGATGAACCTTATTATATAGTTCCAATAAAGGCATAGAACTGTTTGCTACGCTATTAATATTTAAACTAATGGAAAAGAAGGAGGCAAAAAGTAATAAAGTGACTAAGGCTCCCCCGAAGAATCCGCCAACCCCAGCTTGCTTAGGACTATATTGCTCACCTCCGATGACCATAGCCATCGACATGGCTAGCATGAGTGCTAAACAGGAATAATTAATAGTAGAAATAAACCAATTCGGTAAGGTCGTTTCCTGGGCCCAAGAAATAGCCATCGCTTCTTCAAAACTAAGTGGTAGTTGAACAAGGGTATAAATGAGCAGTGCGATTAGAAAAATAATAACAAAGGGTGTTATGGCACCAATCAAGGTGGTCACCTTATCGACGTCCAAATAAGCTGTTGCGATCACCAAAATGGACAAGACTAGGGCTCCGATCCAAATCGGCCAATCGAACTGTTGGTTGAGGTTAGTCCCTGCTCCAGCAATCATCACAAACCCGGTACAAAAGAGATTAAAGTTAATAATAAAGTCAATTACTTTAGAAACAAAGGGAGAAGAAATATTGTTAAAGACCTCACTGTGTTCTTGAGCCTTGTAGTAGGATCCAAATTGAAGGAGAATCACGCCACCCACAATAAATAAAAGCGCTGCAAGGCAGAGACCGACAATTCCCCACTTACCAAAAGAAACAAAATACTGTAACATTTCCTTTCCAGAAGCAAAACCGGCACCGATAATTACTCCTAAATAAGCAAGTCCAATATGGACCATATTTTTAAATTTCTGATTTTGCATTGCTTAATCCTTTCTTCTTTTCGCTTGCTTTCTTTCATTTATTTGATGATTTCTTGCTCGCTATTTTGTTAACCAATCCCTTCTCATTCTAGAAATAAAGGGCAGAAGTAATCGTTCCTTTCCTTAGTCTTAATGGCTATCAGAAAGTAACCATCACTTCTGCCCGTAAAATGTAATAATTAACTGAATTAAGCCTTAGCCATGGCCTGGGCTGCTTTACGCCCCTGGTGAATAATCCCTGAAATTGCCGTACCAGAACCAGGGTAGTAAGGACCAATCCACTCACCGGCATTGAGCCCCGCTGCGTATAAGCCAGGAATCACTTGGCCAAAAACATCCAGTACTTGGCCATCGGTATTAATCTTAAGACCTCCAAGCGAGCCCAGATTACTTGCTGAATTTTGATAAGCATAGTAAGGCGCTTGATCAAGGGCTTGAACGCCAGTTTTTCTTCCATATAGGGGGTCCAAGCCTTCTTGAGCAGAACGGTTCCACTCTTCAATCGTAGCGAGTAAATTCTCATAAGGAATCTCTAGCTTTTGGGCCAAGTCTTCCAAATTATCTCCACTAATCACCAGACCGGATTCTATATCTGCCTGAATATTTTCTTCAGTCCAAGGACTTCCTGGAGCGCCTAAAGCTCCCTGGTTAAAAATCATATAGGTTGGCTTGAATAATTTTTTCTCTTCTTGGAAAATTGACCGGTAGTGATAGGCATATGTTGCATCTTCACAGACGAAACGATCTCCTTGACCATTCACAAAGATCATTGGCAAAGTAGGCACCCGGTTATCCGTTGCGTTACCAGTTTTTCCGCAAAAGTCAATACATCCTCCAAATCCACCTATAGCTGCCCCTACGGACTGGCCTAAGAGAATTCCATCCCCGGTATTGGTTGCTGTTGAAAGACAAGTATTATATTTTAAATCATGATAGTGTTGGGGGCTTAAGTCACGGGCTAAGGCTGGATTATGGTCAATGGAAGCTGTTGCTAAGACAATCCCCTTATTAGCCAGGTAAAACTGTCTTTCTCCTGCCGATTTAGCCAGCAGTCCGACAACTTTTTCCCCTTTATGAACTAAAGAAACTGCAGTAGTATTATACTTAATCTCAGCTCCCGCTGCTAAGGCCGCTTGGAGGAGGTGTTGAGTTAAGACCACCCCTTGACCTCCGGCACCGCCTCCTTCATAGACATGGATACGATCCGCATGGAGGTCTTCTTCAATATAAGGAATATGGCTATGCCCATAAACAGAAGTCCAGTGAATACCTAAACCCTCTAACCACTTGATATTGTCTGGAGCGCCTTGGGCTAAATCTTTAACCAGTTCAGGGTCAACACTCTCTTCTCCTGCCTTTAACCATAACTGATAATGTTTTTCTGTGCTGTCATCAGTAAATTCGGTAAATTCTTTTTGTTGGTCAGTACCAGCAGCCTGTATTACACCGCCTGAATAATTAGTCGTTCCGCCGGCTATGCCTGCTTTTTCACAAATTAAGACCTTAAGGCCCGCTTGACTAGCTTCAACAGCAGCTGCTAGCCCAGCTCCTCCAGCCCCAACCACAATGACATCAAAAGTTTCAGCTGGATCAAGGTCATCACGGTATGGGATGGCTGGCTCTACCGGAGAAGTATTCTTAGGCCCGGATTTCGATTTTTGACTAGCCGACGAAGTTGCATCTATTCCATCCTCAACCTTAGCAAAAATGCTAGGATCTAAGGCATCGGCTTCTGCTATTTTTCCTTGAGCGAGTGCAACCGCTTTTTCAACAGCCGAACGGAAAGCCCGAGTTGAAAAACTGGCTCCAGTTATAGCGTCAACACTACTCGATCCCTTGGCGAGGATATTTTTCTTCATTTGTTCAATTCCTAGGCCACCTACCAGGGCCTGGTCACTATAATTCACATCAAGCGAATCAATTTTTCCTAGCTTTGGATCAATGCCTACTTCTACTTGAATCGGGCCATGGAAGCCCTCCACCACCGCTTTAAATTTATTACTCATAATCACATAACCCTTTCTTTTTTAATAGGAAAATCTTCTTATAGCTAGTGTACCATGAAAGCACTTTCCTACTAAAGCAAACTAAAAACGGCATATGAAAAAACTAGCCTAAGCCTAATTTTCAACCTTAACCACTGGAATAATTGGCACCTCAATGCCTTTATTCATAAAGGTTTGGTAAAGAGCGTTCTGCATCAACATCTTATTTTGACCAATAGCATCATAATTGGTAAAGAATTCAACAAAAACCTTATAGGCGCTATTTCCTACCTCGATACGAATCTTAGGCTTTTTATCTGCACCTAAACTCTCCATTTTTCGTTCAAAGATTTCTAGGGATTCATCGTCACATTTATCCATAAACTTACTGTATTGTTCATAAGCTACCCGAGCGGTAATCTTCATCACTTCTTCAGTATCTTCTTTGAAATCAACTGGTACCATGACATCAACCACGACAAAGGGACTGTCATGATTGTAATTATAGACGGCGTGGTCAAATATCCAACGGTTAGGTACCGAAACATAGCGCCCGGTATAGGAGCGTTTCTCAGTTAACTTGCCGATCTCAGCCAAGTTAATTTGTAAAAAGTCAAAATCGACTACTTCACCAGAAACGCCATTAATATCGATTGCACTCCCTATTCTCAGAGGCGAGCGCACATAAATATAAATATAAGCAACCAAGTCAACGATAATGTCTTTAGACGCTAAAGCCGCAAAACCAACCACGATAATAATCATTACACCGAATAATTCCACTCGGGTAAACCAAATACTTAAAATAAAAAAGCTAATTAAGAGGATCAAAATTAAACGGGTGACCCGGATAAAAGCCTGCGCTGTACTGTCGCGTTTAAATAAGCGGGGTAAAAACCAACCCAAGGCCTTCATAAATAAAAAACCGATTAAAATAAGTCCTAAAGAAATCAAGACATTTTTGACAAATAAATCGGAATCAGATTGGTCACTGTTTAAATAATCTAAGAATTGATGCATGCCCTCACCCTTTAAAGAACAAAAATTAGTCACGCTACTTATGCTTAGTTTAGCATGTATTTATAGATTTGTACCATCCAATCTAGCAGGCCTATTTTACCTGTTCTCCAAGCGAAGAAATGGCTGGACTAAAATATTTACTTGCTTTTGAGGTAGTCCGGTCGTTCAGAGACTTCTAACTGAACATCGTTTAAAATCTTTTGAATTTTTTCTTTAGTAATATATTGACGACTGGCTAGGTCTGAATCTTGAAACATTTCTAGAACCGCCCCAGGCGCATTCCTGAGTTCCCACTGAGTAACCTCGATCATTGGAATCCGCATCTCTTCCTTTACCCAACGACTGATCATCTCCAAACATCCCGCTGAAGCAAAAGAAAAAGCATAGAGGTCTTCAGTAGACACATAGTCACTGCCACTGGCTGCTTGTTTCATTTTAATTAGCCATTGATAAAAGTTATCAAAAATGAAATGTGAAAAGGAATTTTGTCCTACTGTTTTAAAGGCCTCTTGGTAATAAAGAGGATCCTTAGCAACAATATAATAATATTCAGCCACTGACCTGGCATAGAACTCTAAACTCTTCTCATAGGGTGAACTATTCTCAGCCAATTCTCTGACAAAGTAATAATTCATCACATCATACTTATCATGAAAACGGCGGTAAAAAGTCGACCGGGCAACGCCGGCTTCCTTTAATATATCTTCAACAACAATATGATCAAAACCCTTTTCAACCATTAAATAACGAAAAGCATTGGTAATTCGATTCTTAATTTTCATTGACGGACTCTCCCCTCACTTGCCTTTATTTTATAAGTAAGCTCTCATAAAAACAAAGGAAATATTTTGTATCGCTAAGAAGTCATAGCTTTATGATAAATTATAAGTAAAGTAAAGAATTAGGGGGCAAATAATCATAGATATTGTGAAAAAATAGATAAGTAGTGATTTTCATGACTAAGATCATAATCTAAGAAAAGGAGAATCGATTATGGCTAAATATAAAGCAGGAGTTTATTCTGGCGATGCCCAGGGCTTTGCTGGGCCACTAAAGGTTAATGTTACAGTTAGTGAAGAAGCTATTGAAAAAATTGAAGTCATTATTCAAAAAGAAACGCCTAATGTCGGGGGCAAAGCACTTCCTATTCTTATCGAGCGTGCTCTAGAAAATAATTCTGTGGATATTGATGGGGTTTCCGGGGCTTCAGGGACAACTAAGGCCTTTAAAAAAGCAGTAGGTAAAGCTCTAAACCGGGCGCAAGGCATTGAGGAAAAAGAAATTAGCTATACTCCAGGAACCTATGCTGGTGAAGCTAAGGGGTTCTCAGCCCACATTCAAGTCAATGTTACCGTTTCAAAAGATAAGATTGAAGACATTGAAGTTACCCAACAATATGACACGGCTGAAATTGGTGGGAGAGCCATGCCAATAGTCATCAAACGGATTCTTGCTGCGAATTCAACCGAAGTTGATGGCGTTTCTGGAGCTTCCCTCTCCTCAAATGGGATTAAAAATGCCGTTAACTTTGCCCTAGAAGTCGCTAGTGGCCAACGTGAACCCTTAGCTAAATACAAGGCAGGCAAGTACTCCTCTGAAAGTGATGACATGCGGCTGAAATTGAAGAAAGTTAAAGCAAAGATAAAGAAAACGACAATAAGCAAACAGACGCTAATTCCTCACCTTCAACCCTTTATTAAACTCATTTTACGCGACTGGGACCATATAAAAAAGCGACCGGGAAATCGATTCCTGGCCGCTTTTTTATTTAGTGTTCAGTATTTATGTCAAGCGTTATTATTTTATCGCAAATTATTTAATTTGCTATTTATGGGTTTTTGACTGGCGCATGGCTTGTCGGGCCAAGCGATCAGCTCCCTTGGTTTGGCTTTCAGGCACCCAGACTAAATTAAAGTTTGCAAATTTATCTATTTGCTTTAAACAAACTTTTAGTAAAGTCTTGTAGGGATCACGCTTGTGATATTGCTTATTCACCGAATCTACCACAATACGGCTGTCACTTTGACAAAGAATCCACTCTGCCTCTCTCCCCTTCTCGAGCAGAGCATTTAGGGCATAATGTAAGGCGTAAAACTCAGCCAAATGGTTATCCATTCTCTCCGTCAAGCTAAATTTTAATTGGTATTGCTCACCATTTTCGAGCCATACACAACCTATACCTGCATATCCCGTTTCCACATCAACGGATGCATCAATGATTAAGCGGATCATTTTGACCTCCAATGCCATCATAAATTAAGTTTCGAATAGTTCGAATTTTTTGATATTTCATATCATTTACTGCTTTAACATGGCCCATGATCTCGGTTAATCCCTTGATAACTTCTTTTACTTTCATGTTGAGGGTATCAAAAAAGGGATAAACCGCACAATAAAAGAGTAGCCATTCTTGGTGCATAATTTCCATCAAAAAAGGATCATCTTGATAAAAGTTATCGATATAACCAACCCCTGCCTTAAAAGCCGGCTCATCTGTAGCTAATTTCAAATCAGCAAAATCAACTAGCCGTTTTTCTCCTTGCCAGTCCCTTAAATAATAAGAACCCTTCTCTTGGTTTTCTACCAGAAGATGAATTAAATCCGTTTGAAAAATAAGATGAATTCGTTTAGATTGGAGGAGAATATAAATCAACTCTTTGGCTTCATCAAAAGGTAGGCTCTGTAAGTTTTGATAAATCAAAGTCTGTTCTTTAGCGTTTAATAAGTCAGTACTCATTATTTTCTCAGCAAATTCCTCAGGTGAAATAGGTAAATCATCAGCTAAAGGAGAAAAATCAGCGGATGTTAAAAGATCTAAAAATTCATAGGGAATTTTACTAGCTTTTTCATTGTTATAAGCCTCTTCTAAACCACTATAGCTATCCGCCAAATCTTCAAAATACTGAATCCAATTATTCGTTGTGTTGATACAATCTTGCTTAATAATTATCTCGTCAAAAAGATCAATGGCTTCTTGGTAGCAAGCTTTTTCACAAAAAACTTCTAAGGCAGATTCTTGCAGGTCAGTCAATGATTCAGCAATTTGTCGCGCTTGGTAAAAGAGATCGACCGCATCGTTATTGCGGTCGTCGAGATAAGCATCTACAGCTAGGCGTAAATACCGTTGTTCTTGTTTAGGAAATGATAGGGATTCCCCCATACGATTACCTCTTTCCGAGACTAAAAAATAGACTATATACAGTCCTAAAGCTCACTCATCATTGTAACAAATTCTAAAAGTAAAAAACAGACAAAAATTCGTCTGTTTTACTTTAGTTAAATGTTTACATTTAAAATTTTCTAAAGCGATCATATCGTTCTTGGACCAGTACTTGTCTATCAATAGCTTGCCATGCGCTTAATTGCTTTTCTAATTCCAGGCGGATGTTTTGAATAATGGCCTGCCAAGATAAATGTTCTTCCCCTTCAAAGACAGGAATCATCTTATCGATTACTTCATTTTCCAATAAATCATAGGCAGTCATTTTCATGACTTCGCAGGCTTCATCACGACGGCTAGCATCGCGCCAGAGTATGGAGGCAAAACCTTCCGGACTAAGGATTGAATACATGGCATCTTCTAACATCCAGACCTGATTGGTTGAAGCTAAAGCAAGAGCCCCACCAGAACCACCCTCTCCCATTAAGATAGCGATACTTGGGACTTTAAGGCTTGCCAAAGTTTGAATAGACTTGGCGATTGATTCACCAATTCCCCGGTCTTCGGCTTCAATATCACAAAAGGCTCCTGCAGTATTAATAAGAGTAATAATGGGGCGATTAAACTTTTCAGCCTGTTTAAACAAACGCACGGCCTTACGATAACCTTCCGCATGAGGGGAACCAAAATTAGCCGTAATATTTTCCTCAACATCATGTCCCTTTTGCGTACCGATAAAGCTAACGGCTTGACCATTAATCTGACCAATGCCACCACATATCGCCCCATCATCGCCATATTTGCGGTCACCATGAAGTTCATAAAATTTATGATCATCTGCTAAAGCAGTAAAAATTTCCCGTGCTGTGGGACGGTCGGATGAACGTGCTTCAGTTAAAATTTCTTTAGCTAAGAAATTTCTTTTAAGACTAGCAGCCATGTTTATCCCCCTCTCGGCGATGAAGTAAGAGTAAATCAGCTATCTCATCTCGCAATTTCTGACGGGGAACAATCCGGTCAACAAAGCCATGTTCTAACTGGTGTTCTGCCGTTTGAAAGCCGTCTTCAATCTTTTGATGGATGGTTTGCTCAATAACTCGTTTGCCCGCAAACCCTATAGTCGCTCCTGGTTCAGCAATAATGATATCACCTTGCATAGCGAAACTAGCCGTAACACCGCCCGTAGTAGGATCGGTTAATACAGTGAGGTAAAATAAGCCCGCCTGACTATGCCTTTCGACAGCGATTGATATTTTAGTCATTTGCATCAGAGAAATAATTCCCTCCTGCATCCGGGCTCCACCACTGGCCGTAAAAAGCAAGACGGGTAAAGCATGTTCTTTGGCATATTCAAACAAACGCGTAATTTTTTCCCCAACTATACTTCCCATTGACCCCATCATAAAGAAAGGATTCATAATTCCTAAAGCTAGTGGTTGACCTTTAATTTTTGCAAGTCCACAAGTGACCGCTTCGTCATAACCCGTTCGTTCCTGATTGGAGCGCTTTTTAGCTTCATAGTCAGGAAAATCAATTGGATTACTCATTTCATCTTGGTAAAAAAGTTCTTCTTCTAGCTGACCGTGATCACAAATTAATTGAATGCGTTGCTTAGGAGAAATTCGGAAATGATAAGAGCATTGTGGGCAAATCTTAGTTTCAGCCAAATCAGCACTTAAAACGGTCTGCTTACAATCAGGACATTTTTGCCACATCCCATCAGGAATATGGGGTTTATGAGTCTGATCCTTTTCATTTTTGTTTTCTTTTTCAGATACACTTAAATATTTTCTTCGTCTTAACAGCCGCACAAGGCTCACCTCCTAGACTTTTCCTTGCCTATCTTCTTCACTGGACTCCGCTTGAACTTCGGCCAACCATTGAGGAAGAAATTGACTTTCCAGGTATTCATTATTATAATTCCCTAGCTGAAAGGCAGGAGCAGCCAACAAATCATAGAGAAATTGCTGGTTAGTATTGACACCCTCGATGCATAATTCTTCTAAAGCCCGCTTCATTCTTAATAAGGCTGACTGACGGTCATCACCATAGGCGATAACCTTAGCAATCATACTATCGTAAAAGGCGGGCAAAGCGCTACCAGATAGGATGGCTGAGTCGACCCTTAAGCCTAACCCCCCAAGCGGCCAATGGATAAAATCAAATTTGCCCATCGAAGGGAGAAAGTTCTTTTCGGGTTGCTCGGCATTAATACGACATTCAATGGCATGTCCCGAAAAATGGACATCACTTTGCTGATAAGACAAGTCGTAACCATAAGCCACTCGAATTTGTTCAGCTACGATATCAATACCGGTAACTAATTCAGTAATAGGGTGTTCCACTTGAATCCTGGTATTCATTTCCATAAAATAAAAGTTTTCATCGTCATCGACTAAAAATTCAATAGTTCCCGCCCCAGTATATTGAACATTTTCTCCAGCACGGACAGCCGCTTGGCAAATGGCTTGGCGGGTTTTATTATTGATAAAGGGACTTGGGGTTTCTTCAAGAACTTTTTGGTGATTTCTTTGCAAGGAACATTCACGTTCCCCCAAATGGATGACATGACCATTTTGATCAGCCAGAATTTGAACTTCAATATGGTGGGCCGGATGAATCACCTTTTCTAGGTACAATCTGGCGTCGTTAAAGCCTTGTTGGGCCTCACGACTCGCTTCATCAAATTGTTTTTGTAAGTCTTCGGGACAATCAACCTGGCGCATCCCCTTACCACCACCACCTGATGTGGCTTTCAGTAAAACTGGATAGCCTACTCGCTCAGCTTCAGCCAAACCTTCACTAGCGCTGTGAATGAAATCCTTTGAGCCAGGAATAACCGGGACATTAGCTGCCATCATCGTTTGTCTGGCGTGTTGTTTGTCACCCATTTTGTCAATGACTTCAGCACTAGGTCCGATAAAAGTGATATTCATTTCTTGACAGAGTCTGGCAAATTTACTATTTTCTGAGAGAAAACCAAAGCCTGGATGAATGGCTTCAGCATTAGTCACATAAGCTGCAGATAGAATTGCTTGCATGTCTAGGTAGGAGTCCTTAGATTGGGGCCCGCCTATGCATACTGATTCATCTGCTAATTGCACATGTAAGGCATCTTTATCAGCAGTTGAATAAACTGCCACGGTATCAATGCCCATTTCCTTACAGGTTCTAATCACCCTAACCGCTATCTCACCCCGGTTAGCAATTAAAATTTTTGAAAACATAAGTCACCAGCTTTATTTCGCTTCTCCAACAGCAAAGGTCATTAAACAGGAAGAAACCACCTTACCATCTTCGCGACGGATTTCAGCCTTTGCTGTCCCTATCGATTTTTTCATTTTTAAAATATTGACTTCAACAGTCAAAACGTCACCTGGGACGACTTTTTGACGGAACTTTACCTTGTCTACAGCCGCTAGATAACCGGTCATTTTCTTGTCCTCAGTATTTAAGCCCTTAAGTAAGGCAATCGAACCGACCTGGGCCATTAATTCAACTTGAAGAACTCCTGGCATTACCGGTTCTCCTGGAAAATGCCCTACAAAGAAAGGTTCATTAATTGTCACATTTTTACGAGCAACGATTCGCTTGCCGACCTCAAGTTCGTAAACCGCATCGACTAAAAACATGGGGTAGCGGTTAGGAATAATATCCATAACCTCTTGGGCGCTTAAAATCGGTTCTTGATTTTCCATTTTTATTTCTCCTTTTATACTAGTAGTTGTTATTAGCTAAGAAGAAACGAATCTCTCCTTAAATTCTTTATAACGCCTATATTCTAAGACAGTGACAGCCTTTAGCTAATTTCAAAAAGCTTTTGGCCGTATTCAACCACATCACCATCATTGACAAAAATATTAGTAATTTCACCTGAAGTGGTGGCGTGAATTTCATTCATTATTTTCATGGCTTCAATGATGCATAGACTTTGGCCTTTTTCAACATGGTCGCCAATTTTAACAAAGTTGTCTTTATCTGGAGCTGGTGCTAAATAAGCAACCCCGACCAGAGGACTTTCTACGATTTCCCCCTGAACTTCATCAGTTTGGCTGACTTGTTGATTAGCTTGGCTGGAAGCTTCGGAGGATTCTTGAGCTTGATCAGCAGGAGCAGGTTTTTCTGCTTTTGTAATAGCTGGCTGCGTTTCATTAGTAAACACTTGTGGTGCTTGTTCATTTTTAGACAGGTGAAGCTTGAAGTCGTCATCAACAAATTCAAATTCTCTTAGGCTTGATTGGTCAATTAAATGGATAAGTTCTTTAATTTCTTCAGGGGTCATTAGTCACTCACCTTTTTCATACATAAAACTGTGTTGTGGCCACCAAAGCCGAGCGTGTTGCTAATCGCTACATTGATTGCTTGTGAACGTCCTTCATTAGCTACATAATCCAGATCACAATCAGGATCACTGACTTGATAATTTAAGGTTGCAGGAATATAGGAATCTTCCATGCCCTTCAAGCAGGCAATGGCTTCAACTGCTCCAGCTGCACCTAATAAGTGCCCTAGCGCTGATTTCGTTGAGGATACCGGAATCTTATGGGCCAATTCTTCCCCAAAGGCTAACTTAATTGCCATAGTCTCAGCTCGATCATTAGCTGGGGTTGAAGTCCCATGGGCATTAATATAGTCCACATCGTTCACAGTTAAAGCTGCTTCAGCTAAGGCTTGTTCAATAGCAGCTTTAGCTCCTAGTCCTTCTGGGGTAGGCGCAGTGAGATGATAGGCATCAGAACTTTGACCATAGCCGACAATCTCACCATAAATTTTTGCCCCCCGTTTTTGAGCACTTTCTAAACTTTCTAACACTAACATGCCAGCGCCTTCGCCCATAACAAAACCATTGCGTTCCTTGTCAAAAGGAATGGAGGCACGATCAGGATCTGTGGAGAGGGATAGGGCTGTTAAATTAGCAAATCCAGCGATGGCGATCTCACAAATAGCGGATTCACCCCCACCAGCAAGCATATAGTCAGCATAACCATGTTTTATATAGCGGAAGGCCTCTCCAATAGCATTGTTAGCTGATGCACAAGCAGTAACCATGGTCAAGGCTGGCCCGTGTAGACCGAGTTGCATGGAAATGTTTGCGGCACCCATATTGGAAATAGCCATTGGGACAAAGAGAGGGTTAACCCGTTTAGGACCACGTTCAACTGATTTTTTTACCCCTCTTTCAATTTCTTGAACCCCACCAATACCGGTACCAAAATATACCCCAAAGCGGTTTGTGTCCATGTTATGAGTATCTAAACCAGCATCCTTTACTGCTTCCATAGAAGCGACCACCCCATAATGAGCATAGGGATCCATTCTTTTAACCGATTTACGATCAAGGTAGTCTTTGGGATCGAAGTTTTTAACCTCAGCCGCCAAAGTCACTCCTGTATCGCTGGCATCAAATTGTGTGATTGGAGCAAAGCCATGTTTGCCTGCCTTTAAATTTTCCCAAAAATCACTGACATTATTTCCAATTGGTGTTACCGCTCCTAAGCCCGTAACAACTACCCTTCTAGTATTCATTAAGTTCCTCCTTTATCCTTCTCTGTATTTCATTTATTCCATATATAAACCACCATTAACATTTAAAGTGGTTCCAGTGATGTATGAGTTTTTGACTAAGAAGTAAACGGCATCAGCAATATCTTCTACTCGCCCAAAATCCCCTAAAGGAATTTGCGCAATCATCTGCTCTTTTACCTTATCTGATAATTTATCTGTCATATCACTGGCGATAAAACCAGGGGCAACAGCATTGACCCGAATGCCACGACTAGCTAATTCGCGTGCAGCCGTCTTAGTCATAGCTATCACGCCTGCCTTAGCAGCGGCATAGTTAATTTGACCAGCATTACCTATTTGTCCAGATAAGGAAGCTATGTTAATAATATTGCCGCTTTTTTGTTTTAACATCACTTTTGAAACATGACGCAAGAGGTTAAAACAACCTTTTAAATTAACGTCAATTACTGCATCGAAATCGGCTTCCTTCATTCGCATAAGAAGAGTATCACGGGTGATTCCAGCATTATTAACTAATACATCAATGTGAGCATACTCTTCTTTGCAGCGGTTTATAATTGCTTGAGCTTGGTCGAAGTCTTGGACCTCTGCTTTCAAATCAAGTACTTTAGCTCCTCTTTCACTTAAGTCATCAAGATGATCTTGGCTGGATCCTGACCGGCTTACCAAGGCCAAATTGTAACCCTTATTGGCAAATTCTCTAGCGATAGCTGCTCCGATACCACGGTTTCCGCCAGTAATGAGTGCTGTAGGTTTTTCTGTCATTTTAATCTCCTTGTAAAATAGTCAATGCTTTATTTAAAGTGGCTTCATCTTCAATATTTAAGGCTGTCACCGACTTATCGATTTGCCGGGTAAAGCTGGTGAGTGTTTTTCCAGGTCCAATCTCTATAAAGGTATCCACCCCTGCTTGAATGAGATACTCAATCGAATCCGCCCATTTGACCGGTGATTGAATTTGTTGAAGTAAATCTTGTTTAATCTCTCCATCTTCATGAACTTGTCCACTTGTGTTAGCGACAACAGGAATTTCTTGAGGGGAAAACTCCACATCTTTAAGTACTTGGGCTAATCGTAGAGAGGCAGGATGCATCAGCTGGGTGTGAAAGGGCCCGGAAACCTTTAGAGGAATTAAACGCTTAGCCCCCGCTTCCTTCAATTCATCCCTAGCCAGGTCGACTAAATCACTATTTCCCCCGATGACAATTTGCTTGGGAGAGTTGTAATTCGTCGGATAGACATAGCCAGAATGATGGTCCATAATATTTTCACAGACCCTCTCAATCAACTTGCGGTCAGTTTTCATGACAGCTAGCATTTTCCCTTGACCGGGAGCAACTGCTTGGCTCATATATAAGCCACGTTTTCTCAGTAGTTTTAACCCGTCAACAAAGGAAAAGACACCGCTATAAGCTAAGGCAGTGTATTCGCCTAAACTTAATCCAGCTAAATAGGCAGGGGGTTCAGGAAATAATTTTCTCCAGACGGCTAGAATAGCTAATGAGACTGTATAGATGGCAGCTTGGGTATATTCTGTTTGATTAAGCAGGTCATTTTCTTCAAAGCACATGGCCTTTAAATCATAGCCAAGAACTTTCTCAGCCGTTTCAAAATATGGCTCCATGACTTCAGCATGATGTTCGAATAAATCTTTGCCCATACCAGGGTATTGTGCCCCTTGGCCAGAAAAAAGATAAGCAATTTTTTTCATTCTTTGCCCTTTCTTTTAATAAAGTTTTAATTTTTATCATTAAATAAAGTAATTTGGGTAAAAAAAAGCAGTGAAAAAATATTTTCTTCACTGCATCTTATTTAATTATAGCCATTCGCTAGCTTTTTCTCGGATCGTTGCCTGGCATACATCCATATAGGATTGGAGTATTTCCTGGCAGCTCTCTTCTTTATTAATTAAGCCAGCAATCTGACCAGCCATCAGGGAACTATTTTGGGTATCCCCTTCTACAACAGCTCGCCGTAAAGCTCCTCTTCCCAAAGCTTCTAAGCGCTCCCAATCAGGATTTTCCTTACCCGCTTCAATTCGCTCAACTCGCAAGTACTCTTTGGTCAAGCGATTGCGCAAAACCCTAACTGGATGGCCTGTAGCTTCTCCTGTTGTGACGGTATCAATATCCTTAGCTTTAATAATCTTTTCCTTAAAATTAGGGTGGGCATTGGATTCCTTGGCACAAACAAAGCGTGTACCTACTTGAATCCCACAGGCTCCAAGCATCAATGCTGCTGCCATTCCCCGACCATCACCAATTCCTCCTGCAGCGATAACAGGAATATTAACCGCGTCGACTACTTGGGGAAGTAAAGCCATGGTCGTTGTTTTTCCTACATGACCACCAGATTCCGTCCCTTCGACAACCACTGCATCAACGCCTTCTTTTTCCATGCGTCGAGCAAGTGCTACGGAAGCAACAACTGGGATAACCTTGATATTTGCTTCACGAAATTGCTTCATAAAGCGACCAGGTGATCCTGCTCCAGTAGTGACTGTTGAAATACCCGATTGACATAGGTAGTCAACAACTTCTTCAACATGTGGATTGAGTAACATCACATTAATTGCAAAAGGCTTATCTGTTTTTGCTTTCATGGTTTCAACTTTTTCTCGCACCACTTCAACAGGATCATTCCCCGTCCCTACAACTCCTAAACCACCAGCATTTGAAACGGCAGATGCCAGATCTGGATCTGCTACCCAAGCCATGGCTCCTTGAATAATAGGATATTTAACTCCCATTTGCTTCCATAGAGTGTTCAAAGCGATTCACTTCCTTCATTATCCCAATACATTAGTAAGGATTATTTATTGTTGTCAACAAAGTCAACTAAGTCTTGGACAGTTTCCATATTCAATTCATCTTCATCGATAGTGACATCAAATTCGTCCTCAATATCATTGATAATTTGGAATAAATCCAAGCTATCAGCATCTAAATCCGATTGAAATTTAGTTTCAGGAGTAACTTCTTCCTTATCTAAATCAAGCTGGTCACAAATTAATTCTTGAATTTTTTCAAATGTACTCATTATAAATTCCTCCATTGATTTTTTTATAGTGTCTTTCTCAATACTAACATTGTCGCTCAACAATTGACAATACAAGTCCCCCAAGTCAGGCCTCCGCCAAAAGCTGATAATAATATCTTCTGACTGCCATCCAATTTAAGCGCTCCTGATTTCCGCAGCTCATTCAAAACAAGGGCTACCGATGCAGCGGAAGTATTCCCATAATTTTGAATGTTTTGGACCAGGCGCTCCTCTGGTATTTTAAGCTTACGCTGGCAAACTTTTAATATTCTTGCATTTGCCTGATGTAAGACAAAATAGTCTATATCATTAATAGTCAGATTGGCAGATTTTAAAACCGCTTCTATTTGCTTTGGTACTTGCCGGGTAGCAAAGTCATAAACTTGCCTGCCCTTCATCTTTAAACTAGGGTCTTGGTAATAAGAATCAGAACTGACTGATCGAGCTAGGCTAGTACCTCCAGCAACTATCGCCGCTCCTTGATTGCCATCACAAGCGAGTGATTCTTGGATAATAGCTGAATGGCCATTTGCTTGAACCAGAATAGCTCCAGCAGCATCACCAAACAAAACACAAGTTGAGCGGTCTTTCCAATTCATGAGATTGGTCATTTTCTCAGCGCCGATAACTATGGCATAACCGTTTCGGTAATAAGCCTCTAATTTATCAGCTAGGGAGAAAGCTTGGACAAATCCGCTACAGGCAGCTGAAATGTCAAAACAAACTGCCTTAGTAGCTCCTAATTTAGCTTGAACTTGACTAGCTACACTTGGTGAAGAATGCTCTTGTGACATACTAGCAACAATGATTAAGCCAATTTCATTAGGAGAAATATTAGCTTTATTGACTAAATTTTGGGCAGCTGCTTGGGCCAAAGAAATGCAAGATTCCTCAAGGGCAACATAACGTTGCTTAATCCCCGTTCTTTTGCTTATCCACTCGTCACTAGTATCTACGAACTGCTCCAAGTCCTCATTCGACATAACTTTCCGCGGTAAGGCGGATGCCGTTTCAACTATTTTCATAGCAATCACATCATTCTTAATTTTTAAATTTAAGTTAATCAAAGATCAACATGTATTGATAATAAGCTATACAAATTTAATTGTCAAACCTTTTTCGCTATTTTATCAGCTATACTATTTATTTTGTTAGTGTTTATCATTTATTTTTGTATGTAATAAACCTTATTTTTGAAAGGATTTTCTATAAAAATATAAAAAAAGAGAAATCAACTTGATTTCTCAAAAAATTGCTTTTATTGTTATTTCTTATCTGTTATTTGTCATCGTCACTAGAAGCTATCGACACATATTCTTCAATATCTTTAAAATTGACTACAGTTCTCTCTTCAAGGATATCTCTAGCTGGACGACTTGACTGACTCCAATCAATTTTTAAAATGGCAGAGTTAGTAAGAAGCTTTTCGATTTCTCCAATAATTGTATAGGTTCTGAATTGAAACTTGACAACATCACCTATATTAGGCCGAATAGATTCCTTAATAGTATCAATGATTTCATTTGCCTGTTCATAAGGCATATCTAATAAATTAGCTATCCGTGAATTACTGGTTCCTCGCCGAAGTTCAGTTTCCACTAGTGACTGCATTTCCGCCGTTATTTTTGGTTTACGACCCATACGCTCGTCTCTCCCATCTAATACAAGCTGGCTGGCTATGAAATTAAATATATGAATAATATTAACATACTATCGATTGCAGCACAATTTATAGCAGTTAATTCATTAAGCATAAGCCATATTTATTACAAAACCAGCTTAAATGCTTACTATTTAAAACAGATCACCATTCCTCTAATAATAAGGAGTAGTGATCTGTTTGTTGTTAATATCATTTTATTCTAAAGACATGATGTCTTTAGATCAAACTACATATTAGTTTCATCAACATTTCCAGTAACTGATTTAGTACCTAATAAACCACCTAGGCATGATAGGACACAGCCTAATAGGACACCAACAAATGCCCAGATTGAGCCTTGTGAGATGCCATCTGAAACATCATCAGCATCTTGACGTAATTGTTGAATATTATTGTCAAGTTGTTGTTGGGTACTTTGAATGGCATTATTAGCATTTTCAATTTGGTTACGTGCTTCATTAGCAGCTTGGTTATATCCATCAATAATATTTTGAGTAGTTTCTTCTGCTTCTTGTTGAGTTAGATCAGTGTTAGAAGCAATAGCGTTAGAAACAGCCTCTTGGTCTACGTTTTCTGAAATATTGTCGACACGGCTAGTTAATGTATCTGCCAAGTCGTTAAATACTTGTTCAGAATTTTGTGGATTGACGACAACTTCACGAGCTGCATTAGCAATATCATTTGTCGCGCCATTTAATTGGTCGGATAAATATTCTGGTTGTAATTCGCGAATGTCAGTATCTCTTAAGACTTTTTGAACGTCTTGGTTAAGATTTTGAATATCTTGATTATTCACATCAATATTGTTTGCTAAAGCATTTACGCCTTCGCTTACAGCATCTCCAGCGTTTGAAGCAACACTTGTGACAGCGTCACCAGCAACACTAGCAGTTTGACCAATAACATTACCAGCAAAACCTAGAACAGAAGCAACAATTTGTCCTAGTAATACAACTGTTACCACTAGGGAAATTGCCCATGATAAAAAGCCATGGACTGCGCCTACTCGACGTGCAGTTACCCCAGCAACAAAGCCTGATCCTAAAAATGATAGTGCTAATGAAATAACTGACCAGACCATAACACCGGTACCAACACCATCAAGTGGATTTTGTGCACTCGGTTGGATCATACCAAATCCAATGGCATTTCCAATTAAGGAAAAAGTAATTAATAAAGCAATAAAAGTTACTAGGCCAGCAAATACAGCTCCCCAGGATAAGTTATACCCGGCTTCTGCATCGTTAGCACCTAGATAGGTTCTAAAACGATTTCTCATAAAATCGCTCCTTTTAAAATAATATATAATATTGTATTAAACAAAGCAAGCAAAAGCCCTTGAAATAACTAATATTCATACAATTAGTTAAAAATATTGTATTATCATTTCTAAACATCTATAAACAGTTTAAAAACTAGTAAGCAAATAAATTTATCAATTGCCTACAAAGAAAAAAGGCCAGATAAGAAATCTAGCCTTCTCGCTTATTTTGCATAACCTTTTATGATCTTTCCACGGTAACTACCATGTTGAATTTTCCACACCATAGTACCGATACCCGCTCCCAAAAGTGCCATAGTCACCCAGCCAAAACCTTGTGGGCCAAAGGGAACTATTCGAATAATGTCTTCGAAGATTTTAGGAGAAAAGTCTAATTGAATAAGCGCTTCAACCACCGTATAGATACTGGTTAATAAGACTGCTCCCTTAGTCGTTCCGTCATTAGGAATATATTTTCTAAATAAACCGATTAAAGTAACAATGATTCCTAATGGATAAGCAACTGCGAATAAGGGTTCACTCAATCCAACAATTCTCTCTACCCCGACTGTCCCTTGCACCACACAAAAAATACAAAAGACAAAAACGATAAAAGTATAGGGATATTTCTGACGAGTAAGCTCCTGGGTAAAGTTTGCCACTGAAGCTAATAGTCCCGTAGCAGTTGTTAAACAAGCTAAGGTAATAGCGATGGAGAGAATAATTTTTCCAGCGCCACCAATAGTTTGTTCAACAATGGCAATTAATAACTGGGTTCTTTCAATATCAGGGCTATAAATCGTTGACGCTGTAGCCCCCAGCCATAACAAGCTACCATAAATAAACAATAATAAGGCACTAGCTATAACAGATGCCCAGATAGTCATCCGCATCCCTGCTTGATGGTTATATTTTTTATGTCTAATTGTCATAATCATGACACTAGAAAAGAGTAATCCAGTTATTAAATCCCCCATTTGATAACCTTCGGTAAAAGCCCAACCGAAGCTATTATCGACTTGGGCAGCCGCCATATTGGGGCTGACTGGGTTAATCATACCAAAAATAATAATTCCAATGACCATTGCAATCAAAGCAGGGGTAAGATAGCGTCCAATCTTATCAACCACGCCCAATTGATCGACAGTGAGGAAGTAAACAACAGTAAAGAAAACAATTAAAACGACATAGTTAGGTAACCAAGGAAACAAGGAACGAAAACCTACTTCATAAGTCGTTGCACCAGTACGTGGGATTAAAATAAATAAGGCAATTAAATACATGGTAATGCAGTTAAAAATCTTATAAAACCAGGGAGCAATTGGTTCGGAAACTGCTTTTACCGATCCTCCACCTTTAACAATAGCTATCATTGATAAGACCGGCACTAATATCGCGGTTAAAGCCAAACCAATAACACTGGCAGACCAATTTTCTCCTACAATAATTCCCATATATGGAGGGAAAACCAAATTACCTGCTCCAAAAAAAGTAGCAAACAAGGTAAAACCAACCACGATCGTATCTACAATAAAGCGCCTATTTTTCATAAAACCAAACCTTTCAGTATAAGTATAGGGCTGATCGTCAACTCATATAAAGTTGTCAAAAGAAGAACGATTAAAAGCATTATTCGCCTACTAAAGGCTGATTTAAGAGCAAAATTTAACATATCGATTTGCCCCAGGTCGCTTTAAAAGTTCCCTATATCTATTAGTATTTTTATTTCATGTGAAATTTATAATACGCTATTTATTGTGAAATAATAAAGATTTGCGCCTTTTATAAGCAGATATTATCTATCATAAAATCTGCATCTCAGCGCCCATAAAATCGTTATTCACAGATTAAATATTGACATCTAAAGTTGTTTTTCACATAAATTAATTAGGCTAAATCCCCAATTTACCAATAGGAAAAGCGACTTCTTCTTATAAAGAAGTCGCCTTCAACAACTTATTCTATTATTATACCATTTTTGCTAAGTAGCGAAATATTTTTATTTAATTATTTTATATACAATAAAACAAGGATGTGAGGAAGGATCAGGGAGTGCGATTCCTTGGAAAAAAAGATGAAAAGATCAGCTTGCTGATCGTTCAACTTTTCTGAAAGGACATCCCCTCCCCCTTCCGAACTCAACTAAAAGAATTTGGGAGCGCCACTAAGGACTTGAATGACAAGGCAAGTGATTACCTAACTGATAGACAATTTGAACAGCTATCGTTAAAGATCAACTCTTTAAAAGATATTTCAGTCAGCCTTTTGACAGGCTTTACTTCGAATGCGCATAAATAAAAGGAGGCTAGATCTCTCGTCCAGTCTCCTTCAATTAACTTTATTAAGCAGTTTCTACTGCGAGTATTCTAACACTGAAAGCCCCGCCTGGAGTTTCAATTTCCACTTCATCGCCAACTTTTTTGCCAATTAAAGCATTTGCTATTGGTGACTCATTTGAAATTTTACCACCAAGAGGATCTGCTTCAGCTTTACCGACAATTTCGTATTCTTCCTCTTCACCATCAGGAAGCTCTTGAAATTTAACCCGTTTACCAATGCTTACCGTATCCTTACCTAAGGCATCAGGGTCAACAATTTCAGCATAACGGATCATATTTTCGATTTTAGCAATTTGACTTTCCAAAATGGATTGTTCATTTTTAGCGGATTCATATTCTGAATTTTCTGATAAGTCCCCAAATGAACGAGCAACCTTGATTCGGCTAATCACTTCAGGGCGTTTATTTAATTTTAAATCTTCTAATTCCGCTTCTAAACGTTCCTTACCTTCTACGGTCATTGGGAAAGTTTGTTCTGACATCTAACATTCTCCTAACACATACGATTAAAATATACAAAATAATACCATATTACTAACTTTTTAGCAATGTAAATATGGCTTTTTATTGTTCTTGAAGCTTGGCATCCTCTGGACTAACGTATTCTTGGACTAATTGATCATGTTCTTCGTAAGTTTTTGAGAAATAGACATTCCCAGTGCTTAAATCAGCTACAAAATACATATAATCATTAGGGGTTGGGTTTAAGGCCGCTTGAATAGCACTCTCACTTGGGTTATTAAAGGGACCAGGTCCTAAACCAGTATTTTGGTAGAGATTATATGGCGAATCAATCATGGTATCTTCGATAGTCACATAGGTAGAATGCTCATTATGGGCATAATTCAAGGTAATATCCGATTGTAGGGGCATATTCTCGGCTAAACGGTTATAGAAGACTCCTGATACCATTTTACGATCTTCGTCAGTAGAAGCTTCTTTCTCAATAATTGAAGCCAGGGTTAAGATTTCATGCCAGGAAAGTCTCTGTTGTTTTAAAGTGTCACTATACTTTTGTCGAATAGTCTCACTAGCTGCCAGCATTTTGTCGACAAAACTTTCTACGGTATCGGATTGAGTTAATTCATAGGTGGCCGGGAAAAGGTAACCTTCCAAGGGATAGCGTAATTGGTCATTATTCACCACATCTTTGAGTAATTCTGGGTACTTAGCCGCTTCTTCTGCCAATAAGTCCTCCGAATTAATCCGCTTCAAGGCTTCTTCCTGAGTAATTCCAAAATAATCTGCCATCACTTGAGCAATTTCTTCAACATTCATGCCCTCTTTGACTAAGACCGCTTGGGTAGCCGGACCTTGGGCATGTGAGAGTTGATTCATGACTTCACCAAAGCCAGACGAGGTTTTCAATTGATAGCTTCCTGCTTGAATTGGATCATGATTGGATAGACGGAGGTAGATCTTAAAGAGGCTTTCATTAAAAATGACATCATTTTCTTTAAGAATATGAGCAATTTGACTAGTACTTGCTCCCTGAGGAATGGTCCCTTGGGTTTCTTTTTCCTCTCCAAAACCACCAGTAGCTACTAAGGTTCCCATTAGTAGAGCAAAGACAATACAGATAAGGAGCAAAGTAATAATAATCCAGCGGATAATCCGATTAGCCTGAACATTTTCTTGTTCTTCTAAAGCATTGACCCTAGCCTGGTCTCGCTTTACTCTTTTTTTCTTTTCTTCATCATTAAACATCGTGCTTCCTCATTTCATAATAAAAAGACTCTGCTTTGAACAAAATAAGCTATTATGCATTTTACTGATAAAGATGCTATTTGTAAACTTAGAGCCGAAAATTTAACCAGAATGAAACATTTATCCTATCATCACATAAAAAGAGGCGGTGACCAAGGTCACAGCCCCGTATGTCAACCGCCACTAACAATAAAAGAGAATATGACCTCATATCATATTCTCTTTCCTTGGCTTATTGATTTAAGTTTGGGTCTTGAACGAAAGTATTAAATACTTCCTCTACCATATCCCATTCTTCTTCACTTTCAATTGGCAATAAGCTACCTTCTCCGTCTTCGCCCTCTTCATAGGCATAGGCTTCGATATTTAACTCTTCGCCTTCCTCTTCGGCTGGGTAAACTAAGACGTAAGATTTATTCAGATCTTTCGAATCGAAACTAAATAAAATTTTATATAAACGCTCATTACCTTCTTCATCATATAAAGTAATTAAATTATCTAAATCTTCAGCCATACAATGCTCCTTCATACTAATGTGAATGACTATCTAAATAGTTCTGTAAAATGAGAACAGCAGCTAACTTATCGATCACCTTTTTACGTTTCTTTCGGCTCACATCTGCCGCCTCAATCAGAAAACGTTCCGATTGCTGGGTAGTTAACCGTTCATCCTGATAAAAAACTGGTAAGTCGAATAATTCAATAGCCATATCGCCATAATGACGCGATGCTTCAGCTCGAGGGCCTTCTGTGTTATTCATATTTTTAGGCAATCCAATAACAAGCTTTTCTACTTGATAAGCTTCAATTAATTGCCTTAGGCGTGAAAAACCGAATTCCCCTGCCTCTTCGTCAATTTTAATGGTTTCGATTCCTTGGGCAGTCCAGCCAAAAGGGTCACTTATGGCTACGCCAACCGTTTTAGAACCCACATCCAAACCCATAATACGCATGCTTATTCTCGACCACTTTGCTTCATATAGCTTTTAACAAGTTCTTCTAATAACTCATCGCGTTCATGGTAACGAATAAGATTTCTAGCTTGATTGTGACGTGGGATATACGCAGGATCGCCAGATAATAAATATCCTACAATTTGATTGATTGGATTGTAGCCCTTGCTTACTAGGGCGTCGTAAACTATTTCAAGTGTCTCTTTTACATCTTTTTCTTTACTTTCATCGAAGCGAAAGAGTACTGTTTCATCTTTTCCACTCATTTAGACACCTCCACATCATTTTGAATCTATTGTAACGAAAAATCTAGCGACTAACAAGCACTTTATTTATTCAGAACTTCCTCTAAAGCCTTAAGCGCATCAGGGATACCAGCTGGGTTCTTACCACCTGCTTGGGCAAGTTCAGGACGACCGCCCCCGCCACCATTAATATATGGAGCAAGTTCCTTAATGATGTCACCAGCTTTTAAGCCTTCTTTAACCTTGTCAGCTGAAACAGCAACTAACATGTTGGCTTTATCACCGTTAGCTGTAGCGAGAACGAGGACATCTGAATAGTTATTTTGTTTCCATTCGTCACTAATTGCTCGCAAGTCATCCATAGTTTTATGGTCAAGTTCTTCAGCAATGTAGCGTACCCCGTTACTTTCTTTAACGGCATCAAATATTTGACTAGCAGCCATTTGGTTAGCCTTAGCATGGAGAGATTCTACTTCAGATTCTAGGCTCTTGCGTTCACCTTCCAATTGTTGGAGACGGTGTGGTAAATCTTCCGCTTTCTTAACCTTCAAATCATCGCGAACTTGGTTTAAGAGACCTAATTTAGCTTCATAGTATTCATAAGCAGCTTTTGAAGTCAAGGCTTCAATCCGGCGTACTCCAGAACCAATCCCTGATTCGGAAATAATCTTAAATAGGCCAATGAATCCGGTATTCTTAACGTGGGTCCCACCACAAAGTTCCATGGACCAGTCATCAATATTAATCACACGAATTTCATCATGGAGTTTAAGGTATTTTTCACCGAAGAGCGCGATGGCCCCATGTTCCTTAGCCGCCTTAACTGTGGTAAAGATGGTTTCAACCGGGATTTGTTCCCAAATTTTTTCATTAACTCGTCTTTCAACTTCTTCAAGTTGTTCTGGACTCACTTGTCCAAAATAAGTGAAGTCAAAGCGGAGATAATGGTCATCAAGTAAAGACCCCGCTTGGTTAACTTGTTCACCTAAGACATCTTTTAAGACCCGGTGTAATAAGTGAGTAGCGGTGTGATTATTACGGATTAAGCGACGACGAGCGCTGTCCACTTCTAAGCGAACTTCTTGGCCCACACTAATCGGTTGAACGGTGTCAATATAATGTAAGTTTTGGTCATTAGGAGCGTGTTTAGTATCACGGATATAACCTAATAATTCGCCATCCAAATTGTAAAGCTTACCTGAGTCACCAACTTGTCCACCACGTTCACCGTAGAATGGTGTTTTTTCAGCAATGAAATAGGCCTTGCTATTGGCTGGTGCTTCCTGGCTGATTTCATCTTGGTAAACAATGGCATTAATCTTGGTTTCAGTAACATCTTCTTCATAACCGGTAAAATGAGAAGGCACATCAATTTCACCGAGCACTGTTGATTGAACCGCTAAGCCACCTTGGTCTTTTCTAGCCGCACGTGCCCGTTCCTTTTGTTCCTCCATGGCCTGATTAAAGCCATCAATATCAACAGAAAAACCTTTTTCAGCCAGGTATTCCTCAGTCAGTTCTAATGGGAAACCATAAGTGTCGTATAATTTAAAGGCGGATTGGCCGTCAAGTGAATTTTCACCAGATTCTTCCAATTCAGCGATTTTGTTTTTAATAATATTTTCACCGTCAGCGATGGTTTCTTGGAAACGTTTTTCCTCACGATCAACGACTTCTTGAATAATGGCCTCTTTTTCTTTTAATTCTGGATAGTGTTTTTCCATCTTATCTGCCACAATTGGGACCAATTTGGCCAAGAAACTTCCTTGGATGCCCAAACGACGACCGTACATCACGCTACGACGGATTAAACGACGTAAAATATAGCCCCGGCCTTCATTTGATGGTAAGGCATTATCACCAACTGCAAAACTAACGGCGCGGATATGGTCAGCAATAACCTTCATTGCGGTATCAGTTTCCTTGCTTTCCCCATATTTTTTACCATCAGATAATTTTTCAACTTCTTTAATCAGTGGGAATAAGAGGTCGGTTTCGAAGTTTGTTGGGGTTTCTTGTAAAACAGAGGCAATCCGTTCCAGTCCCATCCCAGTATCCACGTTATGTTGTTTTAATTTTTCATAGCTACCATCGGGCATGTGGTTAAATTCAGAGAAAACGATGTTCCAGATTTCTAGATAACGTTCATTTTCTCCCCCAGGAAACATTTCTGGGTCATCATCGTCGAGATCTTGATAAGCTTTCCCCCGGTCAAAGAAAATTTCCGTATCAGGACCACAAGGACCGGCACCTAAATCCCAAAAGTTATCTTTTAAAGAAACAAAGTGATCTTCTGATAAACCAGTCACCTTTTGCCATAATCCATGGGAGACATCGTCATCAGGATAGTAGGTCATATAGAGTAGTTCGGGATCCAGTCCTAGCCATTTTTCATCAGTTAAGAATTCCCAAGCCCAAGGAATAACCTCTTCTTTAAAGTAATCCCCTACTGACCAGTTACCGAGCATTTCAAAGAAGGTTTGGTGGCGAGCGGTAACTCCAACATTTTCAATATCGTTAGTCCGAATACATTTTTGCGCATTAGCAATTCTTGGATTTTCCGGCACTTCTGACCCATCTAAGTAATGTTTTAGGGCAGCAACCCCGGAGTTCATCCAAAGTAAAGTAGGATCGTTGTCTGGAACTAAGGAAGCACTAGGGTAAATATCATGTCCCTTGCCCTTCCAAAAATCCATCCACATTTGACGTATTTCTTCACCCGTTAATTTCTTCATGATATGTTAAAACCTCCTATAAAATAAAAAAGCACCTTGATGTTATTAGATGAGGGCGCCGTAGCACGGTACCACCTCATTTATAACATCAACGTGCGATATTATGTCTTCATTAAAATACTGGATAACGCGAGTAGCGGCAAATTTTCATTTGCATTGTCAAAAGGGAGCATTTCTATTACTGAGTGCTTTCACCAGAGCTGCACTCTCTCTATCAACTAAATAGAAACATGGCCTTTTCAATCATTTAAGCGAATTTATTATACGCTTTTTAATTTTCATTTGTCAACTATTAATGATTCCTAGCGAATAAGAAAACTAGTCTACATAGGAAGTTTCTTTATCTCCTAACCAGGAATAGACATAGCCAATGACAAAGCCACCACCAACAAGATTACCTAAGAAAGTAAAGACAAAGTTCTTAAGCACATTAGCCAAGGTCATCCCGTCAACAGGGCCTCCATTGGAGAAGAAAGCTAATGGGAAGGAAACAAAGTTAGCAATCACGTGTTCATAACCTAAGAAGGCAAAAATAAAAATAATAAAGATAATCGCATAAACCCGTCCATCTGCGTTGACCATCCGATTGCTAGCAACCACAGCACTATTAACGATAATATTAGCTAAAATCCCCTCAATAAAAATTGTAAGCGCTGATTTAACAAATTTTCCTGAAACTGCTGTAAATAAATAATGATCAGCAGGTAAATCTTGGAAAATCGTGGTTCTTGAAAAAATATAAGCACAAACAAGGCCACCAATAAAATTAAATAAAACACAAACCATTAAAATCGTAAAAGCCTTTTGCCAGCTGATATATTTTTTTCGTGCTCCAACTACCAAAAAGTTCATATTAGCAGTCGCTAATTCACCATTCATATAAATAATAAGTACCAATGACCATGCAAAAAAGAAGGCAAAAGTAAATTTACCTAAGCCTGGGGCTACTAAATTCGTTTGTTGGGCGGTCATCATAGCGATTGCTGTCCCAAAAGTTAAGAATAAAGTGGCGTATACACTCCTTAGCGCGTATCTCCAAAAACTTTTATCAAATAGTTCTGTCTTCTTCTCTACATTATCAAAAGTTAAAGGGCCTAGAATTCCTTTCTCAGGGCGCTTGCCATTAATATAAGCCATTGCCGTCAGTCCTTTCTAAATGAGCTAAATTTCTAGCCTAACTAAATAAATCCAATACTCACATTTTATCGATATTTTAAGAAATAAACAAGATTTTTGCAATATTTGAATAAATTTATTAGTTTTTATAAACTCAGGATCAGCAAATTTAGCTTCTATCTGCTTTAACTAGGCTTTTTCGGCTACTTTTTGCACGTGGGTAGTAAAAGAGAAAAAATAAACGGCTGATTTCATTTCTTAAAAATCATAGGGGCTGATGCCATCCATACCAATTAAAGGATCGATCTGACCACTTTCAAGTAAGTCAGGAGTTAACCAATCGACCTTTACATTCATTCCCGAGTTTCCAGTATCCTCTTGCTGGTCCCCTGACTCATCTCCTTGAGACCTGGTACTTTGATCCTGACTAGGACTTGCTTCACTTGACTGCGAGTTCAGTTTAGGAAGTAATTCGTCTTCTTCAAGTAGGGAGCGGTAAAGGTTAGTATGGCGTTGGCTGGCCTGGGTTTGAATGGCAGATTGGAAGGCTTGAACTTCACCGCAGAGAATTAAGGATTGCTTAGCTCTGGTGATCGCTGTATAGAGCAAATTGCGTTGGAGCATGCGTTGGTATTGACTGATTAAAGGGAGGATAACGATAGGAAATTCGCTTCCTTGCGATTTATGAATCGAAACACAATACGCCAAGGTTAATTGGTTAAAATCTTGCCGGTTGTATGTGACCTCATTGCCGTCGAAATCAACCACTATTTCATCACTTTGGCTGGTCGTTTCCTTGGCATAAAATATCGCCACGATTTCTCCCATATCCCCGTTAAAGACATTCATTTCAGCTTGGTTTTGTAACTGCAAGACCTTATCCCCTAAGCGAAAAAGACGGTTGAAGTGGCTAACTTGGCGCTTATTGCCATCAGTATTTGGATTTAAACTTTCCTGCAATTTCTGATTAATCTGATCGATGCCGGCCTGCCCCTTATACATGGGGGCCAAAACTTGAATATCTTTAACATCATAATCTTTTTCAAGAGCACGTTTAGCCACCGCTGCAATAAAATCAGCTAAGTGGAAATAATCTACCCGGAAAAATGACCGGTCAGCCTTATTTTTGGTAAGATCGACAGGCATTTCCCCATTTTTTATATCATGAGCCAATAAAGTGATGGTTGAATTGGCATCTTGACGAAATATTTCGTCGAGCTCGCGCCAGGCGATTGTCTGACTTCTCAAGAGATCTGACAGCACTTGTCCTGGACCAACTGAGGGCAGTTGATCTTTATCCCCTACCAAGATAATTTGCATATCATCAGGAACTGCTTCTAATAATTGAAAGAATAACCAAGTGTCTACCATAGACATCTCATCAATAATCAGTAAGTCCCCTGCAATAGTCTCTTTATCCGAAGTTATGATATTATTTTCATCTTCTTCACCAGTGAGACCGATTAAACGATGAATAGTGGTTGCCACTAGGCCAGTAGTTTCACTCATCCGCTTGGCAGCCCGTCCAGTTGGAGCTGCCAAACGAATAGGAAAATCACTCGGGTCATAATCCCCTAGGCGGATATTATTTAACCGGCAATAAATATCGATGATTCCTTCTAAAACCGTGGTTTTTCCCGTACCCGGTCCCCCAGTTAGAATAAATAATTTCTCTTCTAGGGCTTCAATAATTGCTTTCCTTTGAGCGGGTCCATATTGAATACCTAATTTTGCTTCGGTTTCCTCTATTTCATTAGCCAAATTATCATTCTCATATTTAGACTGAGTTCGTTCATTCTTGATACGTTTTAAACGTTTAACAATCCCCTTCTCTGCATAATAGAGACTAGGAAGAAAATAACCCTCTTCAGTCGCAATCACTTCATTGGTATCTACCAAGTCGCTCAAGCGATCAGCCACTTGCTGCATGTCAACCATTTGTAGATTCATTTGGCTTTTATTTAATAGATTGAGAACCTGCTGGAATAGTTCTTCCTTCTTAACATAAGTATCCCCATTGCTATAACAAATTGTTTCTAATGAAAAAGTAATCGCCCCTTGGATGCGTAAAGGCGAGTCATAGGCAAATTCTAAACGTTGGGCCAGTAAATCAGCCTTTTGAAAACCAAAACCCTGAATATTTTTAACCAAGAAATAGGGATTTTCTTTAATCAATTCAACCGCTTCATCTTGGTATTTAGCATAAATCTTGCCTGCCAAGTGGTTAGAAAAGCCCATCTCCGATAATTGAATAAAGGTATCCTCATTGCCACGATTAGCCTTTACTTTCTCATGTAACATTTGCTGTTTATTCTTGGTCAGGCCCTTAACTTCTTTCAAACGTTCGGGTTGATTTACAATTAAGTCAATGGTCTTCTCACCTAAGGTATTGACCACACGTTCAGCCAATATTTTCCCAATTCCTGGAAATTCATCGCTGGATAAATATTTGATTAAGCCATCTTTACTGGTAATTTTTATTCCTTCATAATGGGAGACTTTGAATTGAACCCCGTACTTAGGATGATCAACTAAGTTCCCGAAGAATTGGTATGTAGTTCCGTCCTGGATAGTTCCAAAATTTCCTGTCACGACAATATTTTTTTCGGAGTAAAGGGTGTTGGTATCATCAACCGTAATCCGCATCACCCGATAATAATTATCTGGATTAGAAAAAAAGGTAGCTTCTACTTCGCCGATGAAATAATCTTCTGTAGCTGCCATTCCCTTATCCCTCCTAGTCACAATCTTTGCTTATTATATCACAGAATATCACTGGATTTATCCTCCGCCAAGCCCGCCCTCTGCTCACCTTTCTTCTATATAAATGCCCGCTATACCATTTTCTCTCTTTCACGCCCTAAATAAAGAAAAAGCTGTAGCTTAGCTTCTAGCTTCCAAGTTAGATAAGGTCTTCCTGGATAAGCCAAAAACTAGTTACAGCTGTATCTTAAAATCATCCTAATTTATAGTCTGCTTTTAGAAATGATTCATCTATTTGATTATTGGTATTGTAACTTTTTATCATCCTTATAGGCAGCGTCAATGGTTGCTCCCCCTAAACAAACTTCATCTTGGTAGAAGACTACCGACTGTCCTGGTGTAATAGCCCGAACTGGCTCTTCAAAGTCTACCCTTAACTGATCATCAGATAAGAAGCTGACTTTCACTGGGATATCTTTTTGCCGGTAACGGAACTTAGCAGTGCAGGTAAAGTCTTCACGTGGAAAATGGTCACTGGTAAAAGAAACTTCACTGGCTAATAAGTAGTCAGCATAGAGCAAGGGATGATGGTAGCCTTGGCCGACATAGAGTTCATTTTTAGCCTGGTTCTTTCCAATAACAAACCAAGGTTCATTATTACCAACCTTGGTGCCTCCAATTCCCAAGCCCTTACGTTGACCGATGGTATAATACATCAGTCCATGGTGCTCAGCCATCACTTGGCCGTCTAAGGTTTTCATTAGACCAGGTTTAGCTGGTAAGTAATTGGAAAGGAAGGCATTAAAGTCGCGCTCACCAATAAAACAGACCCCGGTGGAGTCCTTTTTATGGGCCGTCTTTAGATTATGATCTTCGGCAATTTTTCGCACTTCCGACTTTTCTAATTCGCCAATCGGAAAGAGCGCGTGTTGCAATTGCTCTTGAGACAATTGATTTAAAAAGTAGGTTTGGTCCTTATTACTATCCACCCCACGAAGCAAGTCTACTTCGCCTTGGTCATTTGTTCTCACCCGAGCATAGTGGCCCATAGCTACGTAATCTGCTCCTAGGTCCAAAGCATAATCGAGAAAGGCCTTGAATTTAATCTCTTTATTACACATGACGTCTGGATTAGGGGTACGGTCATGACGATATTCATCGAGAAAGTATTCGAAGACGCGGTCCCAGTATTCTTTTTCAAAGTTGACTGAATAATAAGGAATACCTATCTGACTAGCTACAGCTTGTACATCCCGGTAATCTTCGGTTGCTGTACAAACGCCATTTTCATCAGTGTCATCCCAATTCTTCATGAAAATACCAATGACGTCATATCCCTGTTCTTTCAGCAAGAGCGCGGAAACACTGGAATCCACTCCCCCACTCATGCCTAAAACAACTTTTTTATTTTTCTTATCACTCACAACATCACCATCTTTCTTAACAAAATTTACGATTGAAGGTCGCACGTTTTGTTGTGTTGATAATCTTAGATAGGCCTCAATTGCCTTATCCAGGTAGTAATCATAACAATTTACCTAAAAAACTCAAGTCATTTGATTGAATTTTTATTAAATCTTCAAATGTCCTTGAGTTTGGAGAATGATTATATGTCCATTTTTAGTCTTCACTGATTGCTAAGACTTGCTTGTCAACTAAGTCAGCTAAAATTTCCTCTAAGCGTTTGGCTAAATCTGCCATATCGGAATTTTGGTAAACATTAACCGCCTTCAGCCCCGTCTTATTAGTGACGTTCATTTGCAATTTATCCACTGACTTATCAATTTGAACTTTTAATAAGAGATAGTGACTGGCTTGAAATTCTGGACGAATAGGAATTTCAATTTGATAATTACCTGCCTTAGTGGAAGTAAATCCATAGTCCCGCAAAGTATATGCCTTGCAGTTAGGATGAACTTGATAGGATTTTTGACTTCCTTTTAAATGTTCTTTTTCTTTAAAAGCCATTTCATTCCTCCTTAATCTGTTTACACGACAACTAAGCAATGCTTAATAAAATATCTAAGAATTCATCGATTTCTTCAATTGTGGTCAGCTGACCGAATGATATACGAATACTTTGACTGATCCGAGGGCTTTCTTCACCAAACATCGATACTAAAATCCGACTCGGTTCTAGCGATCCAGCTGAGCAGGCTGACCCAGCCGATACATAAACGTCTTTTAAATCTAATTTAATTAGAACTTGGTCACTAGGATGATTAGGCCAGTAGACATTTAAAATATGAGCTAGTTCAGCTTCCTTAGGACCATTAATTTCGAAATCTAGACCACGTTCTCTAGCTTCTTTAAGAAAATATTTCCTTAAATCAAGCAATTTTTGGTGATGGTCATCCCTAGACTGATAGGCGATTTCAATGGCCTTACCCATGGCCACAATTCCAGGCACATTTTCAGTACCGGCACGATGGCCATGTTCTTGGCCTCCCCCTCTTAGGTAAGGGGTAAAATCACTCACTGCATTACGATAATAGAGAAAGCCAACTCCCTTGGGTCCATGGAATTTATGGGCAGATACGCATAGGCCATCGATATGCATAGCTTCAACATCAATAGGGATGTTGAGATAGGCTTGAACCACATCCGTATAGAAGAATAAGTGGTGATCATGGCAAATCTCTCCAATGGCTTGGATATCTTGGACAGAGCCGACTTCGTTATTCCCTGCAATAATTGAAACCATAATGGTATCATCTTTAATGGCATCCTTTAAGGCTTCAATTGAGATGTGACCATATTCATCGAAAGGCAAGAAAGTCACTTCAAATCCCTGTTTTTCCAGATATTTTGCCGTCTTGTAACTTGAAGGATGTTCAGCTTCGGTGGTAATAATATGACGGCCTTGCTTTGCTAACCGTTTTGCGGTTTGTA
Source organism: Aerococcus tenax (assembly GCF_003286645.3). NCBI lineage: Bacteria > Bacillati > Bacillota > Bacilli > Lactobacillales > Aerococcaceae > Aerococcus > Aerococcus tenax. The sequence goes on from NZ_CP127382.2 coordinate 1,138,580, forward strand.
TCAGGGCACTATTAGTAGATTCTGTGGCCCCACTGGTAAAAATAATATCGTCGGCCTGAGCATTAATCGTCTCCGCTATATTCTCTCTTACTCGAGTCAATTGTTCATGTGATTGACGACCAATCCGGTAGGTACTTGATGCATTGCCATAATTTTCACGCATGGCCTGGTTCATGGCCTCAATAACTGGTTGGGTCATCGGTGTGGTTGCTGCATAATCAAGATAGATCATTCGTTCGCTTACCCCCTTGTTTTTCACTATTGTATCACTATCTGGTCCTAGACAACAGAGGAAAAGCCAAAAGCGCTCTTTTTAAAAACGGATGTGTTATACTGATTGACGTTATCAAACACTTAGAAAGGAGTTTCAGTGTGAATAAGCAAGCCCCCCTAGCCTACAGAATGCGACCGAAGACCCTAGAAGAAGTTGTTGGTCAAGAACACCTAGTTGGTTCTGGCAAGATCATCTGGCGAATGGTTAAAGCGAAGCAGTTAAGGTCAATGATTTTATACGGTCCTCCTGGTATTGGTAAAACCTCAATCGCTAGCGCTATTGCTGGTTCCACGAAGTTAAGTTTTCGGCAATTGAATGCGGCGACAGATAATAAAAAGGCCCTACAAGAAGTCGTGGCCGAAGCAGAGTTTTCTGGCGGTCTTATTTTAATGTTAGATGAAATTCACCGCCTGGATAAAACGAAACAAGACTTTCTCCTGCCTCATTTAGAAAGCGGCCTACTGATTCTAATCGGAGCAACCACCGAAAACCCTTATATCAATATCAATCCTGCTATCCGGTCGCGAACACAGATTTTTGAGCTTCACCCTTTAGAAGCTGATCAAATCAAAGTAGGTATTGACCATGCCCTCGAAAATAAAGAGCGGGGCCTGGGCAAGTACCCTATTCAATTAAGTAATGAGGCCAGGGACTACTTAGCCAATTACTCCAATGGCGATTTACGGTCAGCTCTCAATGCATTAGAACTAGCGGCTTTATCAACTGAGGAGAATGCTGAAGGCCAAATTCTGATCGACTTAAGCGTAGCAGAGGAATGTTTACAAAAGAAGGCCTTTGACCATGATGAAGATGGAGACATGCACTATGATGTGGTGTCTGCCTTTCAGAAAAGTATTCGTGGCAGTGATGTCAACGCTGCCCTTCATTATGCCGCCCGTTTAATTGAAGCTGGTGATTTGAACAGTCTCTGCCGGCGCTTAATGGTATGCGCTTATGAGGATATTGGTTTGGCTAACCCAGAGGCCTGTCAGCGGGCGGTCACTGCCTGCCAAGCTGCCCAGAAAATTGGACTGCCGGAAGCCAGGATTCCTTTGGCTCATGCCATTATTGACCTGTCCCTATCCCCTAAATCCAATTCGGCCATCAAAGCCATTGATCAAGCCTTAGCAGATATTCGTTCAGGAAAAGCTGGCGTCATCCCCAAACATCTCCGTGATGCCCACTACAGTGGTGCTAAGAAATTGGGAAGAGGAAATGCTTACAAGTTTCCCCACGATTACCCCAACCATTGGGTCGCTCAAGATTACTTACCAGAAACCTTGTCGGACAGGCAATACTACCAGGCCTGCCAAACAGGCAAATATGAGCAAGCCTTAGAGCAAATGCGGCAAATGCGAGAAAAACAAAAATAATTTTTATAAGCGATAAATCCAGTATAAGATGTTGTCACTTTAAGCTTTCCTGCTTGCCAAAAAGCCCTAGACATGCTAAATTAATAGTAATGTAAGTTCTCTAAGATATGCGTGCATCTTTTAAATGTGCTGACCGAACAACTACTATCTAGGGATCTGCGAGCTCCAATGGATGTTACGCCTCTATTACGTGGACAACTGAAGTTGGATACCGGAACCCACCTGCTATATCGCGGGTTCAGACAGATAGAATTTCCACGGTATCATTGGAGGCTTACATAAAAATAATCGAATTATTTTTTAGCCTAGGTGTGAAAGCCTAGGTTTTTTCAATAGGAACATTATTTAAAGTTAATTTTTTTATCCGCTTTCATGCTATAATAGCTATAGAGAGAAAAAGAAAGTGAGGGATCCTTATGTATAAGAATTATGAACATATATTGACACCTGTGGATGGTTCTGATGAAGCTGAATTAGCCTTCAAAAAAGCGGTAGAAGTTGCCTTACGTAATGATGCTGAATTAATCATTACCCATATCGTTGATACACGCTCGATTCAAACGACTACTGGTTACGAAGGCACCCTATCCGATGAATTAGTCAAACAAGCTAAAGAATTACTTAATGACTACAAGAAGTATGCATCGGAAAAAGGCTTAAAAGAAATCCAAACCGTCATTGATTATGGTTCACCAAAGGTTCAAATTGCTAAAGAACTTTCCAAAGAATACCATGCTGATTTAATCATGATTGGTGCAACGGGACTAAACGCTGTGGAACGCCTCTTCATTGGTTCTGTTTCAGAATACGTCATCCGTAACGCTAATTGTGATGTCTTAGTGGTAAGAACCGACTTAGACAATGTGAAACATGAAAAAGGGAAGAAAGCATAAAAACTAAATCGAGTAGGACTCTGTCCGTTAGTCGGACAGAGGACCTCTCACACCACCGTACGTACGGTTCCGTATACGGCGGTTCAATATCTTAAATAGGCAGACTCCGCCAGGAGGGTTAATGATTTTAATCCCCACTGACGGAGTCTTTTTGTTGTCAGAGCGTAGTGCACCTCCGGTGTCTTGGATAGACGCCAATACTTCTTGCGTGAGAAAGCAATACGCTTCGCGCTTTCACTATCCAATCCCAACCGCATGAGGCGTATAATCTTCGTTCGACAGTTTTTCCATCGCTTCAAAATGAGTTGCCTTAGGCGATGGTTTAACCATTGTTCTATCTCTTCAATATAGGTTTTAATATAGCCTACTCCAAAATAGTTGATCCAACCTTGTGTGACTTGGTTGATCTCTTTTACAATGGTTTTAAAGGTACCTGGTCGCTTTCGACTTGTCAGACGTTTTAACTTTGCTTTGAATTTCTTCTTCGCTTCATTCGTCGGACGAAAACGACAACCCTTTCGGGTAGGCTTGATAAGGCAACCCAAGAATTTTAAACGGGTTGGCGAACCCACTTGACTTTTCTCATGGTTAACGGTTAATCGAAGATCTTTTTCAATGTAAGTAGTAATACTTTTTAGCACACGTTCTCCTGCTCGCTTAGATTTGACGAAAATCGCAAAGTCATCTGCGTAACGTACAAAACGATGTCCACGACGTTCTAATTCTCTATCCAATTCATTTAAATAAACATTACATAGAAGCGGTGAAATAACACCCCCTTGAGGGGTACCCGTATGACTGTCAATAAATTGACCAGACATATCAATAACACCTGCACTCATAAAACGTCTAAGAATACGTGATATCGCTGGATCTTTTACCATTTGTTCCAAGTAATGAATCATTTTATCTTGATTAAAATTATCGAAACAATTCTTTAGATCGCAATCAACCACAACTTTATAGCCTGTTTCGTAATAGTCGACACATTGTTTCAGTGCACTATGTGCACTCTTGCCTTTACGAAAGCCATGACTATAAGGTGATAGTTGAGGATCTATGATTGGTTCAATCACTTGTCGAATGGCTTGTTGAACAATGCGATCCCTGACCACAGGAATACCTAATCGACGAACTCCTCCATTGGCTTTGGGAATTTCTACCCGCTTGACCGGTTGAGGTTTATATGTTGCATTCATCAATTTCTGTTGTAAGGGTCTAAGATACTTTCTTACTTCAGCTTCCGCAGCTTCTGCGGAAACACCATCAATACCAGCTGCTCCTTTGTTCTTACGAACTAATTGAGCTGCTCGCATGAGGTTTTCTTCTCTGACAACGAGACTCATTAGAGACCCATCATGTCTTTTCATATATTCAATAGCTCTACCACTAAGCACATCTACATACTTTTCAGGTTCCACCTTATTCCTCTGTAGGCTGCGTTGCTTCCGCAACTTTTCTGCTTTTCCCATAATTGAGCTACCTCCCATCTAAATAAACATGGATATTGTTCAGTCCTTCGTTTCCTCTGGAAACTACTATGACTTCGGCTGACTTCTCACAGTAAACCTTTTTCGACCGGCTTCTTATAAGGGGACTCCTGCGCCGTCTGTGAGATCTCCCTGGGTAAGAACGACAACTTTCTACTCATGTCACTGCTTCATCTACTGTCTCAGATTCGTGCAGTATTGGACTTCACTTTGTCTGGCAAGCTCATCCATCTTTTGACAGCCTTTCTTTATGAAGTTTCTGTACGTCAGTGCAAGTATTTGCCTCCAACTTCCTTCAGATTCCACCTCACGGTGGACACCCTTGTCATTGGCTAACAGTTCCTACTGCAAAGGCCTGTAGTGGACTTTCACCACCGAGTTGTCGCCCATGCCAGGCGCACGAGTAATTAAAAGGCCTCACTCCTTGAAGTGAGGCCTTTTTTAACTGCTCATGATACTTTTACTTATTACTAATCATTAGGGTATCCACTGAAAGACAATGGCAGCTAACACACCACCAATGATGGGTCCGACAACGGGTACCCAAGCGTATGACCAGTCTGAATCTCCCTTGTGGGGGATTGGTAAAATCGCATGGGCAATCCGAGGCCCTAAGTCGCGGGCTGGATTAATCGCATATCCCGTCGGTCCTCCTAAGGAAGCCCCGATGCTGACAATCAATCCCCCTACCAAGGCAGTAGACAAACCAGGAGCCAGGTCATTTTGAGCAAAGGACATGATTCCAAAAGTTAAAATAAAGGTGCCAATCGCCTCACTGATTAAATTGTTAGCTGGTGCATAAATCTCAGGAGCGGTAGCAAAGCTTCCTAATATCATGTCAGGATCTTCTGTTACATTAAAATGATCCCGATAATGAAGCCATAAAATCACTGCCCCTAAGAAAGCACCTAGCATTTGTCCAATAATATAGGCAGGCACTGAGGACCATGGTGTCGAACCTTCAATCGCAAAGGCAATGGTCACTGCAGGATTCAGATGGGCTGGGCTTAAATAACCTGAAGCATAGGCAGCCACCATAACCGCCAAGCCCCAGCCAATTGTTATAGTTAACCAGCCGGCATTATGTCCCTTGGTCCGTGCTAAATTGACATTAGCACAAACCCCATCCCCTAAAAGGACCAGAATGAGTGTCCCTAAAAACTCACCGATTACTTCTGTCGCCATCCTACTTCCTCCTCTATCAAAACGTTATCTTATTAGCTATTAGCCTTCTTCTTTAAGTCAACAAGATCATTGTTGGCCAGTGTTTCTTCTAATTCCTTTTGGTAAGCTTGACGACTTTGATCATCCCAGTCAAAATAATCACTCATGGCTTGAACGACGGGTTCAAGTAAGTGGTCTAAGCGGTCACGCATGAAGAGCATGTAGTTGGTCCGACGTAAAAAGTAATCAACAGGGGTAAGAACCATTTCCTCTTCTAGGGCATAATAAAGCATGATGGTTTCAGCTAAAGACAAGCCTTCAATCTCTGGCACTTGGTCAATTAAGGCATATACCTTAGGGACATTAGATCCGTAAAAGGCTGCTAGATAATAAGCTTCTTCTTTAGATAAACCTCGTTTTACCCCCATTTGAGCATAAGAGGAGAACTCTCCTTCGATATTAGCCGGATTAATTTCCCCACCAGAAACAGGATAGGTTTTTGAATTAATTAGGCGGAAGGATTTATCGTGTTCCTCTTTGAGGAGCTTAATAATTTTTTCCATAGCCCCGGCAGCCATCTTCCGGTAGTCAGTAATTTTTCCGCCGGCGAGAGTAATTAAGCCGTTTTCATCACGTTCTAGACTAGATCCCCGTGATACTTGAGAAGGGTCTAGAGTTTCTTCCGATAAGGAGCCTTCCAAGTTAGCGACAGTACGTTCCACTTGGTCTCGTGTTTTTTCTTCATTTAAGTAACCCTTAACCACAGCAATTAAATCCTCAAAGCTTTGGTCATTAATTTTACCTGAGTCTCCACCATTATAGTCAGAAGCACTGTTTCCGGCGATGAGCGGTCTCAAACCGGCCCAGGAGGACTCAATATCATCGATACTTATCTTAGCCTCAGGGAAGCGATTGTTGACAGCTCCAATGAGATAGTTAACATCATCAGCCTCTACTTCAGGATGTTTGTAATCACCCGTGTAGTCGGTATCAGTCGTGCCAAAATAGGTCTTGTCTTCCCGAGGAATGACAAAAATCATCCGACCATCGTCATAGCCCGAATCAAAGTAAACCGGCTGACTGACTTTTAAACGGCTGGCATCAATAACCAGGTGAATCCCTTTAGTAGGACGCATCATTTCGATACGGTTGTCTTCTTCATCGAGATTGCGGGTTTCATCACTCCATGGTCCGGTCGTATTGATGACATAGCGGGCGTGAATATCAAAGCTTTCATTACTTAAGTGATCTAGTGCCTTTACGCCATTGATCTTGCCCTCTTGATCATAGAGATAGCCGATCGCTTCTACTCGACTAGCAACCAGGGCACCATCTTGGTGAGCTCTTTTGATATTTTCAATCACCAAACGGATATCGCTATTGTTAAAGTCTAGATATTGGCCTCCACCTTGTAAGCCTTCTTCTTTTAAACCTGGCACATGTTGGAGAACTTCTTCTTTGGATAGAACGGTATTGGCATAGCTAGAATCGCTCACCCCAGCTAAGGAATCATAGAGGTCCATAGCTACTTTCAAGCGAAACATCGTAAAAGTAGCGCCCTCTTCATCGTAGATGGGAATAACCATCGGGTCAGGTTTAGGAATGTGAGGGGCAATTTGTTGAACGACTGCCCGTTCACTAACCGTATCGGCAACCACTTCCACATCAAAGTTTTTTAAATAGCGGATACCACCGTGGACTAGCTTGGTGGACCGACTACTGGTGCCTTCCGCAAAATCTTGCATTTCGATTAAACCGGTTTCTAAACCACTCGCTGCTGCTTGCAAGGCTACCCCTGCTCCAGTAATTCCGCCGCCAATGACCAATAAGTCTAGGGTACGTTCTTGTAATTTGGTCAGAGCTTGTTGTCTATTTTTAACAGAAAATGTCATCTGATAATACCTCCATCATAAGCTTTATTCTCTTTCTTATTCATCTGCTGTAAAGACGCGGGTAGCTTTCACTGCCTGTTTCCAACCACGATAAAGTTGTTCTTTATGGGCATTATTCATTGAAGGGGTAAAGTTTTGTCCAGTACTTTGTAAACTCTTCAATTCATCAGTATCTTTCCAAAAGTCTACTGCTAAGCCAGCTAAATATGCAGCACCTAAGGCAGTAGTTTCTAGGTTTTTGGCCCGAGCAATTTCAATACCTAGAATATCCGCTTGGAATTGCATGAGATAATCGTTCATAGCAGCTCCGCCATCGACCTTTAATAGGTTAATATCAATGCCTGTATCTAGTTCCATGGTATCGATAATATCCCGAGTCTGATAAGCTAAAGACTGCAAAGTCGCCTTAACAAAGTCATTGCGGTTCGTTCCCCGGGTGAGGCCAAATACGGCTCCCCGTGCCCTGGAATCCCAGTGGGGTGCTCCGAGTCCTGTAAAGGCAGGAACCACATAAACCTCATCATCATCTTTAGATTGTTTAGCCAGATCTTCTGACTGAGGAGAGTCCTCAATCAAACCCATCTGGTCTCTGAGCCATTGGATCGCTGAACCGGCCACAAAAATCGACCCTTCTAGGGCATAAGTGACTTCTCCATTCAACCCGTAGGCAATAGTAGTCAACAGATTGTTCTCTGAGACTTGAAAATCAGTCCCCATATTCATGATGATAAAGGCGCCCGTGCCGTAGGTGTTTTTCACCATACCTGGCTCTAAGGCAAGTTGACCAAACAAGGCAGCTTGTTGGTCCCCCGCCATTCCAGAAATCGGAACCTCCGCACCATAAAAGTGGAAAGGAATCGTTTTGCCGTAAACTTCTGAATTGGATTTGACTTCAGGCAGAAGTTCACGCGGGATATTTAATAAGTCTAGGATTTCCTGGTCCCATTCTAAATCCTTCACGTTGAATAACATGGTCCGACTAGCGTTCGAATAATCCGTCACATGGACAGCGCCGTCGGTTAATTTCCAGACGATCCATGTATCAATGGTCCCAAAGAGTAATTCTCCATTTTCTGCTCGCTCTTGAGCGCCATCAACCTGGTCTAAGATCCAACGAATTTTAGTCGCTGAAAAATAGGGGTCAACCACTAAACCTGTTTTCTCTTGAATCATGTCTTTATGGCCATCAGCTATTAGTTGGTCAGCTATACTGCTAGTTTGACGCGATTGCCAGACAATGGCGTTATAAATAGGACGCCCAGTTTCCTTGTCCCAAATTACCGTCGTTTCCCGTTGATTGGTTATCCCAATTCCTTTGATTTGACGCGGCTTAATTCCCGTCTCAATAAAGGCTCCGGCAATGACTGACTGGACAGAGTTCCAAATTTGATTGGCATTGTGTTCGACCCAACCAGGCTTAGGAAAGATTTGGTCAAATTCCTTTTGATAGGAACCGATACTTTCTCCTTGGTGATTATAAATCACGGCTCGTGTACTTGTTGTTCCCTGGTCTATTGCTAAAATGTATTCTTCCATTTCACAGCCTCCTTTTAGCTGAAAACACCAACTAGGGTCATTATAGTGAAAGCGATTACATTTTGTACAGTAAATTGTTTTTATCACTGGAATTTTTCTTATGAAAGCCCTATAAAGGCAAATTTTAAAAACAATAATGTTTTTTCAGGAGAATCGAGTAGGACTCTGTCCGTTAGTCGGACAGAGGACCTCTCACACCACCGTACGTACGGTTCCGTATACGGCGGTTCAATATCTTAAATAGGCAGACTCCGCCAGGAGGGTTAATGATTTTAATCCCCACTGACGGAGTCTTTTTGTTGTCAGAGCGTAGTGCACCTCCGGTGTCTTGGATAGACGCCAATACTTCTTGCGTGAGAAAGCAATACGCTTCGCGCTTTCACTATCCAATCCCAACCGCATGAGGCGTATAATCTTCGTTCGACAGTTTTTCCATCGCTTCAAAATGAGTTGCCTTAGGCGATGGTTTAACCATTGTTCTATCTCTTCAATATAGGTTTTAATATAGCCTACTCCAAAATAGTTGATCCAACCTTGTGTGACTTGGTTGATCTCTTTTACAATGGTTTTAAAGGTACCTGGTCGCTTTCGACTTGTCAGACGTTTTAACTTTGCTTTGAATTTCTTCTTCGCTTCATTCGTCGGACGAAAACGACAACCCTTTCGGGTAGGCTTGATAAGGCAACCCAAGAATTTTAAACGGGTTGGCGAACCCACTTGACTTTTCTCATGGTTAACGGTTAATCGAAGATCTTTTTCAATGTAAGTAGTAATACTTTTTAGCACACGTTCTCCTGCTCGCTTAGATTTGACGAAAATCGCAAAGTCATCTGCGTAACGTACAAAACGATGTCCACGACGTTCTAATTCTCTATCCAATTCATTTAAATAAACATTACATAGAAGCGGTGAAATAACACCCCCTTGAGGGGTACCCGTATGACTGTCAATAAATTGACCAGACATATCAATAACACCTGCACTCATAAAACGTCTAAGAATACGTGATATCGCTGGATCTTTTACCATTTGTTCCAAGTAATGAATCATTTTATCTTGATTAAAATTATCGAAACAATTCTTTAGATCGCAATCAACCACAACTTTATAGCCTGTTTCGTAATAGTCGACACATTGTTTCAGTGCACTATGTGCACTCTTGCCTTTACGAAAGCCATGACTATAAGGTGATAGTTGAGGATCTATGATTGGTTCAATCACTTGTCGAATGGCTTGTTGAACAATGCGATCCCTGACCACAGGAATACCTAATCGACGAACTCCTCCATTGGCTTTGGGAATTTCTACCCGCTTGACCGGTTGAGGTTTATATGTTGCATTCATCAATTTCTGTTGTAAGGGTCTAAGATACTTTCTTACTTCAGCTTCCGCAGCTTCTGCGGAAACACCATCAATACCAGCTGCTCCTTTGTTCTTACGAACTAATTGAGCTGCTCGCATGAGGTTTTCTTCTCTGACAACGAGACTCATTAGAGACCCATCATGTCTTTTCATATATTCAATAGCTCTACCACTAAGCACATCTACATACTTTTCAGGTTCCACCTTATTCCTCTGTAGGCTGCGTTGCTTCCGCAACTTTTCTGCTTTTCCCATAATTGAGCTACCTCCCATCTAAATAAACATGGATATTGTTCAGTCCTTCGTTTCCTCTGGAAACTACTATGACTTCGGCTGACTTCTCACAGTAAACCTTTTTCGACCGGCTTCTTATAAGGGGACTCCTGCGCCGTCTGTGAGATCTCCCTGGGTAAGAACGACAACTTTCTACTCATGTCACTGCTTCATCTACTGTCTCAGATTCGTGCAGTATTGGACTTCACTTTGTCTGGCAAGCTCATCCATCTTTTGACAGCCTTTCTTTATGAAGTTTCTGTACGTCAGTGCAAGTATTTGCCTCCAACTTCCTTCAGATTCCACCTCACGGTGGACACCCTTGTCATTGGCTAACAGTTCCTACTGCAAAGGCCTGTAGTGGACTTTCACCACCGAGTTGTCGCCCATGCCAGGCGCACCAATAAAAAAGCAAGCAGCCTTAGCCACTTGCTTGAAGTCATTTTGCTTATTTAATATTTCCTAAACGCACCGTATCACGAACGATCATTAATTCTTCATCTGTTGGAATGACAAAGACTTTTACTTTAGAATCATCGGTTGAAATTAAGCCTTCTTCAACCGATTCGTTACGTTCCTTGTCTAATTCAATACCTAGTCTATCAGTATTTTCTAGGACTGCTTGACGGAATTCTGGAGAATTTTCCCCCACACCAGCTGTAAAGACAATGGCATCCGCTCCATTTAATTCGAATAAGTAAGAACCGATGTAACGTTTAACTGCATTGACATAAACGTCTAAGGCAATTTTTGCCCGTTCATTGCCTTGGTCAGCAGCTGCTTCAACGTCGCGCATGTCAGAAGATACCCCTGATATGCCTAATAAACCAGATTTATTATTAAGAACGGCAAGCATTTCTTCCATGCTTAGATTTTCTTTACGCATAACAAATTCCAGTAAAGAAGGGTCTACATCACCTGAACGGGTTCCCATAACAACCCCTGCTACTGGGGTGAAGCCCATGGATGTGTCAATGGATTGGCCGCCTTGAACAGCGGTAATTGAAGCCCCATTACCAATGTGGCAGGTAATGATGTTAACCTCTTCGACGGATTTGTCCATTAATTCTGCAGCACGTTGGGAAACGTATTTATGTGAGGTTCCGTGAGCCCCGTAACGGCGAGCACCATATTTTTCATAGTATTCATAAGGAGTTCCATAAAGATATGCTTTTTCAGGCATAGTTGTATGGAATGAAGTATCAAAGGCAGCAACAGCAGGTTTGCCAGGAAGTAATTCTTGGAAGGCACGAATGACTTGCGCTTCAGCAGGATTATGCAAGGGGGCATATTCACTAAGGTCTTCGATCGTTTTAAGGCCTTCTTCATCAATCAGTGCTGATTCCTTGAATCTTTCACCACCGGCTACAACACGGTGCCCAGTACCAGCAATTTCATCGTAATCTTCAATGATATTCAAGCTTTCTAACTTATCTAATAAAGTTTTAGTTGCTTGGTCATGATCCATCACATCTTTAACGTCTTGATGTTTTTCACCATTATATTTAATGGTAATGTTAGAATCACCTAGACCAATACGGTCAATCACACCAGAAGCAACAACTTCTTCACTAGGTATTTCATAAATTGAGAATTTTAAACTGGATGATCCAGCATTTAAAGCAAATACTTTAGACATATATGAACTCCTTTTTTAGATATTTTACACAAGCTTATTTTATCATAAAATAGGCGCTTACATTGCTATAAATACAGGAATTGCCCTAGTAAATATCTCCTAGAACAATAGCTAATCACTTATAGCAGATTAACCTAGATTATAGGAAAAATAGCTTTCCTACACGTTTACTATAACGATTAGGCCTGAAATTGGCAAATAAGTCCGCCTGAAAATAAAGGAAATTTTGCCTAGACGGAAATCGCTCAATCTCTAGCAAGCAGGCAGCCTCTATAGCTTAAGTGATCAAGCTCTTGCTAAAGTATTTTTCATTATTCTGAGAAAATAATAATAAAAAAATTAAATAAACTTGTAAAAACTTCTGCAAACGGTTACATTATAAGTGTAGGTTAACCATTTTTAGATAATATATAGCTATATTATTCACAAATTCATGATAGGAGGAATTGTATGTCAGAAATTCATGATGCTAAAATTATTCTAATCGGTGATGGTTCTGTCGGCTCAGCTTTTGCTTACCACAATGTCATTACTGGTGTTGGCCGTGAACTAGGTATCATCGATATCAATCAGGACAAGGTCTATGGTGATGTTCTTGATTTGGAAGACGCTACACCTTTCTCTCCGCGTAAACACATCTTCCAAGCGACTTACGAAGACTGTAAGGATGCCGATATTGTTGTCTTTACTGCTGGTATTCCTCAAAAACCAGGTGGAGAAACCCGTCTCGACTTAGTCGACAAAAATTTACCTATCTTTAAAGACATGGTCGGTCAAGTGGTCGACTCTGGTTTTGATGGGATTTTTGTAGTTGCTTCCAATCCAGTTGATATCTTAACTTACGCCACTTGGAAATTCTCTGGTTTCCCAAGTGAAAAAGTAATCGGGACTGGCACCTCACTCGATAGTGCCCGCTTTAGAGTTGAAATTGCCAAGGCCCTAGATGTCGATCCTCGTGATGTGACTGCTTATATCCTCGGAGAGCATGGGGATACAGAATTTGGTGCTTGGTCTCACGTTCTCATTGGTGGCCAACCCATTGAAAAATTTGCTACCAGCGATAACCGCCTTGACCAACAAGCTCGTCAAGATGAAATCACCGACTATGTAAGAAATAAAGCCTATGACATTATTAACGGCAAAGGGGCTACTTATTATGGGATTGGTAGTTGTATCAACCGTATCTGTCGGGCCATTTTGAATAATGAGCGAGCTACCCTACCCGTTTCAGCCCTGCTTGAAGATAACTACCAACAAGACGATATCTATATTGGTACGCCTGCGATTATAGGTAGTCAAGGGATTGAACAAGTGATTGAATTAGAATTAACCGAACGTGAACAAGGTTTCATGGATAATTCAGCCAATGCGATGCGTAAGATTATCGAAGATTCCTTTGCAAAATTAGAAGATAAGTAGTGACTCACAAAGAAGTTAAAAAGAGCGCTGGGTTTTCCCAACGCTCTTTTTTAGCGATCGATGAGACTTATGGGCCCTCGACATTTCCCACAAGCGTATTTTTTTATATTCATCCTTCGCTGACGATAATATTTTTGACCGCAGCGCTTACAACGATAAATATATCTGGGGACATTATCCCCTAAAGCTGGCGTAAAGCGTAAGCCATCAACTGATTTAAGTAAGTCTTTAAAGGCCTTATCTTTATGTTGGTAGGGCTGCCCCCTATGAAATAAATAGTAATGACAAAGCTCATGCTTAATGATTCCTATTAAAGCATCTTTTCCTAAAATTTCTAAGACTTTGGGATTGAATTCTAAACGATCTTGGCGGGGAATGAACCGCCCTCCTGTCGTGCGTAAACGCGGATTCCAAGTCACCTGCCCCTGAAAGGAAAAAGCAAAATTTTGGGCCGCAATTTTTCTAACTAAGTGTTCTAAGTCTTGCTCTTTCATTTTACTTTCCTTTCTAAAGGCCCTCGACTTAAAAGAAATTTCTTGATGCCTCTCATTCTGGAAAGAAATATCTCAAACCCTCAACACCTTATTGAGGTGCTAACATTGTTAGGCCAATGCGCCCTTTTTGAACGTCCACGGAATCCACCCAAACGTCAACGATATCTCCCACCGCAACGACAGCTTGGGGATCTTTGACAAAATGATGACTCATTTTTGAAATATGTACCAAACCATCTTGCTTAACCCCTATATCAACAAAGGCGCCAAAATCGACCACATTGCGAACTGTCCCTTGTAAGGCCATGCCTGGCTTGAGGTCTTCCAGTTTGACGACATCCTGGCGCAGCACTGGGCCTGCCACTTGACTACGGGGGTCACGCCCTGGAACTAAGAGCGCTTTTTGGATGTCTTTTAGGGTTTCTCGACCTATGTCATACTTTTGGCAAAGGCGATTAATATTCCAATTTTTAATTTTTAAATGGACGTCATCATCTCTAATAGTATTCGGGTCAATGTTATCAGCAGCTAGGATGGCTTCAGTTACTGCATAAGACTCAGGGTGAATACCGGTATTATCGAGGATATTCTTTCCTTCCGCAATCCGTAAAAAACCAGCTGCTTGTTCAAAGGCTTTTGGTCCCAAACGGGGAACATCATGTAGGTCCTTACGGGAATCAAATTTCCCGTTTTCGTTTCGATAAGTCACGATATTCTTAGCCACCGTCTTGGTTAGACCAGCCACGTGCCTTAAGAGTGAGGCTGAAGCGGTATTTAGCTCCACACCTACCCGGTTAACTACTAATTCAACGGTAAAATTTAATTGGTCATTTAATTTAGTCTGGTTCACGTCATGTTGGTACTGGCCCACACCGATAGCCTTGGGATCAATTTTAACCAATTCTGCTAAGGGATCCTGTAAGCGACGACCAATACTTACCGCTGAGCGTTCCTCCACTTGGTAATCAGGAAATTCTTTACGGGCAATTTCACTAGCTGAGTAGACTGAGGCACCACTTTCGCTAACTATGGTATAGCGACAACTTAACTGATTATCTTGGATCATTTGGGCGACAAATTCTTCCGATTCCCGGCTGGCTGTCCCATTACCAATCGCAATAATACCAATTTGATATTTTTCAACCAAGTCTGTGACCGTCTTTGCTGCAGCTTCCTTTTTATTATGTGGCGGGGTAGGATAAACCACGGTTTTGTCCAAAACCTGTCCAGTTTCATCTAATACGGCCAGCTTGCAGCCCGTACGATAGGCTGGATCCCATCCCAGGACGACTTGCCCTTTTAAAGGCTGTTGCATCAATAGATTTTTCAGGTTTTCACTAAAATTATCAATGGCATGGTCTTCCGCTGCTTCTGTGACTTGAGTCCGAATGGCCCGAAAGGCTTGTGGCAAAAGAAAACGATCCAGACTATCTTCGATAGCCTTTTCTAGCAGAGGGGCAGCAATTGAATCTTTAACAATTAAATCAGCACTGATTGTTTGTATCAAAGGCTCGGTCTTAATATCTAAAGAAACGCTGACCACTTTTTCTTTTTCGGCCCGGTTAATCGCTAGGACCTGGTAAGATTTGAGCTCACTTAGCGGGGCAGCAAAGTCATAATAAATCGCATAGGTTTCTTTTTCATCTTCGGCTTGGGCCCGCTTTTTACTAGCTAAATAACCTTTTTCCCAGACATATTGCCGGCTATGGGAACGATACTTAGCCACTTCACTAATCCATTCACACAAGATCTCGTGGGCTCCGGCTAAAGCTTCTTCTCCCGAATCTACCTGGTCATTGATATATTTTTCAGCTTCTTCTTCAATCGACCCGGAGAGTGGATTTGTCTTTAACCATTCCGCTAGGGGCTCTAAGCCCTGCTCTTTAGCCTTGGTGGCCTTAGTCCGCCGTTTCTTCTTATAGGGAGCATATAAGTCTTCCAAGGCTTGTAATTGGTCGGCTTCTAGAATTTCCTTCTTTAAGGCATCAGTTAATTTGCCCTGCTCATCAACGGCTTTAATAATGGTCTCTTTACGTTCCTCTAAATGTTCTTGGTATTCATAGGCCTCCTGAATCGATTGAATGGCTACTTCATCTAAGGAGCCGGTTCTTTCTTTACGGTAGCGAGCAATGAAGGGTACCGTATTGCCTTCATTAAGCATAGTAATTACATTTTCAATTTGATAGCTTTTATAATCGGGCAGTTCTTGCTGCAACTTTTCGATTAATTGATTAGTCATAAAGCTCCCCCTTTTCAACCTATTTACTATAACTTGACTTGCCCTTCTTGTCCATGGCTTTTATCAGCTCTAGCGATCACTGAGAGACTAAGCCCAATTATTCAAGACTTTCTCTAGAGCTGGCAATTGAAATAAAGGCGCCTTTAGCTTATAATAATTGCATAGCTTAGTGTAAAAGCACATAAGGGAGTAACCAGCAGTTCGCTGCGATAGTATCAACAACAGTAATCAAGCAGAGGCCCTGCTGGTGCTATCTTAAATGGTGAGACTTATGCTACAGAAATGTAGTATAAGTCTTTTTTACTACTATGATAAATATTTATATTGGAGGAGTGAATTTGATGGTAGAAACTCGTGATAAGAGTAATTTCTTTGTTCAAGAAGTTGACCAAGTAGAAAATACTCTACAAACCTCACGGCAAAGTGGGCTAAGCTCATCCGAAGCTAAATCCCGCTTAGAAAAAAATGGTCCTAATGAGATTCAAGAAGGGGAAAACCGGACCACCCTACAAAAATTCTTTGATCAATTCAAAGATGCCATGATTATTATCCTTTTAATTGCAGCAGCCCTATCTGTTGTACTTGAAGGTGTTGAAGGCATGGTGGATGCTATTATTATTTTAGCAGTGGTATTAATTAATGCCGTCTTGGGAGTTATCCAAGAAAACAAGGCAGAAGACGCTATTGCTTCCTTAAAAGATATGTCATCCCCCCAAGCCCATGTTATTCGTGATGGCGACTCGATCAAGATTGACTCACGCGAAATCGTTGTAGGTGATATTGTCGTCTTAGAAGCTGGCGATGTCGTTCCTGCAGACCTGCGCTTAACTGAAGTCAATTCCTTACAAATTGAAGAAGCTGCCCTAACCGGTGAATCTGTACCAGTGACTAAATCACTCGAAACCGTTCCGGAAGACGCCGCTTTAGGTGACCGGTTGAACATGGCCTTCTCATCAACGAATGTCACCTATGGCCGTGGCCAAGGGATCGTGGTGGCGACTGCTATGGATACCGAAGTGGGCCATATCGCAACCATGATTGAAGAATCCGACGAAAAATTAACCCCACTTAAAGAAGACATGAATGACCTGACCAAGTTCTTAACTTGGGCCATTGTTATTATCGCTGTCTTAATTTTCGTGATTGGCCTCTTCATGGAAACTTATGACTGGGTTGAAATGTTACTGGTCTCAATCTCCATTGCTGTTGCTGCCCTACCTGAAGGCTTACCAGCGATTTCAACCATTATTTTAGCCTTAGGTACCCAAAAAATGGCTGACCGCAATGCCCTAGTGAGAAAACTTCCAGCAGTGGAAACCTTAGGAGGAACCGAAGTGATTTGTTCCGATAAGACCGGTACCTTAACCCAAAACAAGATGACCATCGAAAAGGTATACTATAATGGTGAACTCCATGACGCTTCTGACCAAATTGATTTCAAGGAACCAGTCTTTAAGGTAATGGTCATGGATAATGACTCCACCCTAACCAACAATGGCGATCTTTCTGGTGACCCAACCGAAACCGCTATGATTCAATTTGCTCTCGATAAGGACTTTGATGTCAAAGCATTACTAAATGAACAACCCCGGCTTGGTGAAATTCCATTCGATTCAGAACGGAAAATGTCAACCACCGTCCATCCAACTGCACCTGACCACCAAGATAGAGGTCAATTTACAGTGATGACAAAAGGGGCTCCTGATGTCTTGATTGCTAACTGTGATTATTACTATGACAATGGCGAAATTAAAGAAATGACGGAAGACTACCGTCAAAAACTCTTAGACGCTAACGACAGTATGGCTCGTCAAGCACTTCGGGTTTTAGCGATGGCCTTTAAGTTCTTAGACCAAGAAGCTGATGAATATACTAGCGAAGAGCATGAACGTGGCTTGATTTACGCTGGTATGGTCGGAGAAATTGACCCTGAACGTCCAGAAGCCAAAGCTTCCATCGCTACTGCTAAGGATGCAGGTATCCGGACCGTGATGATTACTGGTGACCACCAAATTACGGCTGCAGCCATTGCTGAACGTTTAGGAATTATTGACGACAGCAATGATGAGAGTGCTGTAACTACCGGAGCTTACTTGGATACCATCTCCGATGAAGAGTTAGCCGATAAAGTGGAACAATTCTCTGTTTACGCCCGGGTAGCTCCTGAACATAAGGTACGAATTGTTAAAGCCTGGCAATCAAAAACCCATAATAAAGTCGTTGCCATGACCGGTGATGGGGTTAACGATGCGCCTTCCTTAAAACAAGCCGATATCGGTATTGGTATGGGGATCACAGGAACTGAAGTGTCTAAAGGGGCTTCGGACATGGTCCTGGCCGATGACAACTTTGCAACCATTGTTACCGCTGTTGAAGAAGGACGTAAGGTCTTTGCCAACATTCAAAAAGCGGTTCAATTCCTCCTATCAGCAAACTTAGGAGAGGTGATGACCCTCTTCATCGCTACTATCCTAGGCTGGCAAATTCTAGAACCTATCCATATCTTATGGATTAACTTAGTGACCGATACTTTCCCAGCTATTGCCCTAGGTCTTGAAGGTCCTGAAGCTGACGTGATGGAACATAAACCAAGAGGACGTAAGACTAACCTCTTGTCCGGTGGTGTTTTACCAGCCATTATCTACCAAGGGATTTACGAAGGTGGAATTACTCTCTTTGTCTTCTGGCTAGCTAAATATCGTCTGGGCTTTGAATTACCAGATGCAGAAGCCATGGCATTCTTAACCTTGTCGTTCATCCAATTAGCCCATGCCTACAACAGTCGTTCCGTTCACAAATCACTATTCCAAAGCAATCCATTTGCTAATAAGTGGTTAAACATTGCGACGATTGCATCGGCTGCCCTCCTCCTTGTTACAGTCTTTGTTCCAGGCCTAAATGATGCCTTCGGAACCGTGCATTTGGTTGGTGATCCTAATGCGCCAATGATGTGGACAGTAGTCATTCTCGCTTCACTTTCCATTATTGTTTACGTAGAAATTGTGAAATTCATTCTACGTTCCACTGGACTAGCAGAGAATTGGGAAGAGAATAAAAAACAATAAACTGACTATTACAAGTGACTAATAAAAACGAGGCTATGATTTTAAACAATCTCAAGCCTCGTTTTTTCTTTAACTCTTAATAATTAGCAAAAGTTTTGAACTATCATTTATCAATTAAATACATTTTTTGTATCATTTTTGCCCCTTTGGTGGCTGACTTTGGGTTTTTAACTGAATCATGAGCATTTCATTTAGTCCATGGACTAATTAGGTATAGACTGAACTTGTAGGTAAAATTTTACGTCAGAGTAAGTTTGTTTTACTTAAAAAGTTAATCAGCTGTTAATTGCTGATAAAAAATGGAGGTATATCAATGAAATACGCTATTGTTGGTACATCGCATGCTGGTTATGAAGCCGCTCAAACCATTCTTGAAGCGCAACCAGATGCAGAAATTAATTTATATGAAGCAGGTTCAACCGCTTCCTTCCTATCTTGTGGGATACAATCCTACTTAGAAGGTGAATCTGAATCATTAGATGACTTACATTACGCTAATGAAGCTTCATACAAAGAACAAGGCATTAATATCATGGTTAATACCGAAGTCGTTTCCTTTGATGGCGACGCTAAGACGGTTACCGTTAAAACCCCAGAAGGTGAACGGACAGATGACTATGACAAGTTAATCCTCTCCCCTGGTGCCATCCCAACCCCTCTACCTGTTGACGGCGTTGACGCTGAAAATGTCTTTTATCTCCGTGGTCGTGACTGGGCACAAAAAGTTCATGACCGTATGAAAGACGCTAAGAAAGTCGTTGTTGTCGGTGGTGGTTACATTGGGATTGAAGCGGCTGAAGCTTACGCCCTAGCAGGAATTGACACCACAGTCATTGACTTCCAAGACCGCATCTTACCCACCTACTTAGATGAAGAATTTACTGATATCTTAACCAAGAATGCTGAATCCCACGGTTTAACTTTCCATGGTGGTGAAGGGGTTCAATCCTTCGAAACTAAGGAAGGTAAAGTCAGTGCAGTCGTTACTGACAAGAATACATATGAAGCTGACACCGTAATTGTTTCTATCGGTATCAAACCTAATACCAAATGGTTAGAAGGTTTAGTTGATATGGACCAAAAAGGATTTATTGAAGTCAATGAAAAGCATGAAACTTCAGTAAAAGACGTTTACGCTGCTGGGGATGCTACCCTAGTACCATTTAGCCCAACAGGGAAGAAAGTTTCCTATGCTTTAGCTTCTACCGCTCGTCGCCAAGGCATTGTCGCAGCTAAAAATGCTTTAGGTGAAGAAGCAACCATTCGTCCAGTCTCAGGGACTTCTGGTCTTCACTTATTCGACTATGAATTCTCTACTTCAGGAATCAAAGATTCTAATGCCGACTGGTATGATGGTGAAGTGGACAGTAAGTATGTCACCGCTCGCTTACGCCCAACCTTCTTTACTGAATTAAATGACGACAATAACACCGTCTACATGCAAATCAACTTTGACAAAGAGTCTCATGTTGTGCTTGGTGCCCAATTTATGTCAAAAGGCAGTGTTGGCGAATTAGGTAACATTATGTCAGTTGTCATTGATCATAAGATGACTTTAGAAGAACTTGAAGCCCAAGACTTCTTCTTCCAACCAGAATTTGATGGCCCATGGCATCCAATCAACGTCTTAGCAATGCAAGCTTTAGGACGTACCTACGGATCCGATAAAATGTTATTTATGTAATTGAAGTAGTTCTAAATAAATTGAAAGGCAGGGTTTTGAGCCCTGCCTTTTTTATATTTGTTCCAAGCGCAAGACAAGCAACCACACCACGACATGTCGAGGAATTCTCTGCGTGAATTCTTTCGACTTTTCGCTCCAGCGGTCTTGCCTTTTGACGCGCTTGTCACTCTTTATTATTTCTCGATATCTAATCGTGTATTAAATGTATCTCCATGTTCTAAGTCTCCGTATTGATAACCTCTTTGGAACCAAGCTTGCCGCTGAGCAGCTGATCCGTGAGTGAAACTATCTGGAACTACCCGCCCGTAAGCTTCTTTTTGTAGGGTATCATCCCCCACCGCATTGGCCGCTTGCATGGCCTCATCGATATCTCCCGCTTCGAGTAAGCCTTGGTCTTCAGCATAATGGGCCCAAACACCAGCGTAATAATCTGCTTGAAGTTCTAAACGAACAGATAAAGCATTCTTCTCCTCTTCACTAGCCCGACGGATGGCAGATTGATATTTTGCCATGGTCCCTAGCTCGGTTTGAATGTGGTGGCCAACTTCATGGGCCAAGACGTAAGCCATAGCAAAATCGCCTGGAGCATGGTAACGATTCTTTAATTCCCGATAGAAGGACAAATCGATATAAACGGTTTTATCTCCTGAACAATAAAAGGGTCCAGCCTGAGCGCTACCAAAGCCACAGCCCCCAGTTTGGACATGGTCAGTATAGAGTACCAAACGCGCTGGTTCATAGTCTTTACCATAATCAGCAAATTTCTGACTCCAAAAATCCTCGGTACTTCCTAAAACCGCAGACATGAATTCTTTTTCTTGATCACTTGCCTGCTGACTTCCATCCTGACTAACTTCTTCTGTTTTGGGGGCTGAACCGGTGGAACTGCCACTATTACCCAATCCGCCCCCTAAGAGGGAGCCACCACCAAAAATAGTAAAGGCCAAAATCAAGATAATCAGCCAACGCGGGGCGCCTCGGGTTAAGAATAAGAGACTCAGTAAGTTTCCTAAGCCACCACTCGACCGTCTGGGACCAGTCGACTGTCCCCTGCGATCTTCGACGTTCCGACTGCGACGTAAATCCTCCCATTTCATACTATACACCTGCTTTTTCTTTACCGTTTGAAGTATCTTATAACTTATTGCTAATTCCATTATACCATGTAAGCCCTTCCTTTAACGAATGATAAATACAATAAATTAATTTCCCCCTTTTCCACTGATTTTTAAAACAGACTTGCTTTTTACACCTAGCTAATGCTATACTAATGGAGTTGACTCCTAAGTCACAAGCCGAAATAGCTCAGTCGGTAGAGCAGTGCATTCGTAATGCAAAGGTCGTAGGTTCGATTCCTATTTTCGGCATATTGAGAAAATCAGAGAATATTAATGAAGATCAAAACGCTGATATATCAGCGTTTTTAATTTTGGAAAGATTAAGAAAACAACAGAATCTGAAATAATTTTGCACTAATTTTGCACTCTAAAACAGCGAAAATAGCAGAGTGCAAATTTAAATTTATTATTTTTTATAAATACCATATCTAAAAAATACAATCCTTAGAAAATTTTGTATAATGGGAAAATTAAAGCACCTCTTAGGGTGCTTTTTTATTTGATTTGGACCATTTGTTGACTTTACACAGTTTTTACTGCTTAATGAATATAGAAGCGTGAACATATTAAAAATCGGGTTAGTGAAAGAAAAAAAGGGACCTGTAGCGGGCAGAATTTGAACTTTGATCGTTGACATTGCTTAGTTATTCGAACTATCTAAAAAAGACGATTACCTATCCAAGCAGGAATAAGTCAATCGTCTACGCTAAAGGATATCGAGGAGACACCACTCTCTTATACCCTTATCTGATCATAGAAAGGAATCAGTCTATTGAAAGAATTTATTTTTGTCATATTTTGTTTTCTAGTTGTCTGGATTACATTTGAGAAAAAGAAGTGATAATAATGATCATTGACGTTAATAAAATAGAAGAACTGCTAAAAAGCGATATTACTAGTTATCAAATATCTAAGGCAACTGGTATTGCCACACAATCGCTGGATAATTATCGCAAGTATGACAGTAAATTAGAAAACATGCGCTTAGGTATAGCCCTTAAATTATATAACTATGCAAAGCAAGTATTGAAATAAAAAAAGGAGCTTTCTGGCTCCTTTTTTCATCAATATATTTTTTATTTTAATCGGTCTAAAAACCGACTCAGCTAGTCAGAAATTAAACCTAATCTTCTGTAGATCTCATTAACACGACGTAAATGATAATGATAGTCAAAAGCATCAGCGATAGCTTGTGGACTCAGGCGGTCAGTAATTTCTGGACAAGCCTCTACTAAACTCCTAAAATCTTGACCTTGGTCCCAGGACTTAGCGGTTAATGGTTGAACTAGATCATAAGCTGCTTCCCGTGACAAGCCAGCATCGACTAATTTTAATAATAAGCGTTGGCTATAGATTAAGCCATGAGTCGCTTGCATATTAGCCAGCATTTTATCTGGAAAGACTTTCAAATTTTTCAAAACTTTGGAGAAGCGATTTAAAATATAGTCTACTAGAATTGTCGTATCAGCTAGGATAATGCGTTCTGCACTAGAATGAGAAATATCACGTTCATGCCAGAGGGAGACATTTTCATAAGCAGTCACCACATGGCCACGACAAACTCGAGCTAAACCAGTAACATTTTCACTTGAAATGGGATTACGCTTATGGGGCATAGCACTCGAACCCTTTTGACCTTGGGCAAAGGATTCTTCTACTTCATGCACTTCTGATTTTTGCAGGTGACGAATTTCAGTGGCCATATTTTCAACACTGGTTGCAATCAAAGCTAAGCTGGCAATGTATTCTGCGTGTAGGTCTCGGGGGAGGACTTGGGTAGAGATATCCTGCTGACGGATCCCTAAATGGTCACAAACATAGGCTTCAATGTCAGTAGGGACATTAGCATAGGTGCCCACTGCACCAGAAATCTTACCCGCTTCAACACCCCGAGCTGCATGGTTAAAGCGTTCAATATTTCGCTTAATTTCAGCATAGTAACGCGCCATTTTTAGGCCAAAAGTCGTTGGTTCAGCATGGACTCCATGGGTTCTCCCCATACATACGGTGTCTTTATACAGTAAGGCTTTTTCTTTTAAAATGTCTAAAAGCTGGTCTAAGTCCTTTTCAATCAGACGATTAGCTTGTTTTAATTGATAGGCTTGGGCGGTGTCAACAACATCAGTCGAGGTTAGTCCATAATGCACCCATTTCTTTTCTGGTCCTAAGAATTCAGATAGGCAGCGGGTAAAAGCGACCACGTCATGGCGGGTTTGTGCTTCAATTTCGCTGATGCGGTCCACATCGAAGCGGGCATTTTGACGAATGGCTTGAGCATCTTCCTTAGGGATAACACCTAATTCACTCCAGGCTTCGACAGCTAAAATTTCAACTTCTAACCAAGCTTGGTAATGATTTTCAAGGGACCAAATAGCCCCCATTTCCGGCAAGGTATAACGTTCTAACATGAATTATCCGACTCCCTCTCTCTTATCTAATACCCAGTGACCAATATCTTTACGGTAAAAAGTCCCTGCTATCGAGTGTTGGGCTAAAAATTGATAAACTTGTTCACGACAAATTTCATATGATGATCCTTTAGCTACCAACATTAAAATTCTTCCACCCTTGGCTTCATAATGCCCTTCTCGCAAGTCAACACCAGCCCCATAGATTTGTAATCCATCAGGAAGCTTAGTAATCAATTCATCCAACACCATTCCTTTTTGATAAGTGCCTGGATAACCTTCAGCTGCAAGAACAACGCCTAGACTCACTTGATCTGCTTCCCAAGTGAGTTGACTTGGTCTTCCATGTAACAAGTCATCAATGACCCCAGCAAAATTATCTCCTAAAAGTGGCAGGACCACTTGAGTTTCTGGGTCCCCAAAACGAGTATTAAACTCAATCACTTTAGGACCATCTTGGGTTAAAATTAAGCCCGTATACAAGACTCCATAATAAGGACATTCTCTTAGCCTCATTTCCTTTAAAACCGGTTCAACAATGCGACTAACCACTTCATTAAATACCGCTTTACTAATAAAGGGAACCGGACTGTAAGCCCCCATACCACCCGTGTTAGGCCCTAGGTCATGGTCATAGGCCCGCTTATGGTCTTGGGCAAGAGGTAAGTGGAGGACTTGCCCTTTTCCGACTAAGGAGAAACAGGAAAACTCTACTCCCTCTAGATATTCTTCAATAACTACCTCATTTTGACTGCCATAACGATGGTCACTAAAGATTTCTTCTAAGAACTCTAGAGCGCTAGTCAAGTCTTGGACAATTTTAACCCCCTTGCCTGCAGCAGGACCATCCGCTTTAATCACCAGGGGAAAGTCTGCTGCTTTTACTGCCTCCCGGGCTTGGGCTAAATTATTATAGGCTGCATAAGCAGCAGTTGGGACATCTTGAGCCTGCATCACTTCTTTAGCAAAGTGCTTGGAAGACTCTAAGCGACTGGCAGATTGACTGGGGCCAAAGATTTGTAATCCAGCCGCTTGAAAGGCATCAACAATCCCATTAAATAAAGGAATTTCAGGCCCTACAAAGGTCCAAGAGATAGCATATTCTTTAGCAAAGTCAATTAAAGCCGGAAAATCATCCATGCTAATGTCTAAGCATTGGATACCATCCTTAGACATCAGAGGATTTCCTGGAGCGCAGTAGACTTCAGAAACCTTGGCATCTTGCTTGAACTTAAGTGCTAGGGCATGTTCCCGTCCACCGGAACCAATGACCAATATTTTCATAGTTTTCCTCCTGAAATTAGTGTCTAAAATGCCGCATGCCAGTCTTCAACATAGGAATTTTGGCTTGGTCAACCACGGCAATGGAATCATCATCATGGATAGAACCCCCAGGTTGAACAATGGCTTTAATGCCATGTTGGGCCGCTAATTCTGCGGTATCTGCCATTGGTAAGTAGGCATCACTAGCTAAAACCAAACGGTCGCGGTCAACTTCAAATGGATTAGCCAAGGCTTCGTCAATGGCTAATTGGGCTGAGCCAACTCGGTTCATTTGCCCAGCTCCAATACCTAACGTTTGATGGCCGTTGGCGACCACAATGGCATTGGATTTAACGTGTTTAACCACTTTCCAGGCTAATTCTAAAGCAGGCAAATCTTTGGGGTCGACATCATATTGGCCCATTTTTTGCCAGTGTTCGTGATCTTCATAAGCAGGGATATCTTGGTCTTGCACTAAGAAGCCACCCATTACGGAAACATATTCCTTAGCAGGAGAGAGCTTATGATCAAAGCCCTGCACTTCTAATAGACGTAAGTTCTTTTTGGTCTTGAGCACTGCTAAGGCCTCTTCACTAAAGGCTGGTGCAATCACAATTTCTAGGAAAATCTTATGCAATCTTTCCGCTAATTCTTTAGAGACTTCTTGATTAACCGCTACAATGCCCCCATAAATGGACATGGAATCGGCTTGGTAACAACGTTCAAAGGCTTCTTCAATCGTTTGACCAACCCCTACCCCACAAGGATTCATATGTTTGAGGGCCACCGCACAGGGTTGGTCAAATTCAGCAATCAGCGCTAGGGCTGCATTGGCATCTTTAATATTGTTATAGGATAAGGCTTTTCCATTTAATTGTTTAGCTTGGCTAATACTATAGTCATCAGCCAAAGGCGCTTGATAAAATTCAGCTTCTTGTTGGCTATTTTCCCCGTAACGTAAGGCTTCTTTTAATTCATAGGTTAAGGTTAATCGTTCAGGTTTTTCCTCTTCAAAACGGTCGGTGAGATACTGAGCAATTAAGGCATCATAGGCAGCTGTCAAACGGAAAGCTTTAGCTGCTAGACGTTGGCGATCTTCAAGAGTCGTTGCCTGTTTTTCTTTAAGAGAATCGATGACACTGGCATAGTCCTTAGGATCAGTAAGCACAGTGACATCCTGGTAGTTTTTGGCTCCAGCACGCACCATGGAAGGACCACCAATATCAATATTTTCCACCGCTTCAGCTAATGAAACCTGGCTCTGACTAATGGTTTCTTTAAAGGGATAGAAGTTCACCACCACATAATCAATGGCTTGTAAGTGGTTATCAGCCATGGTTTTCACATGGTCAGCATGGTCTCTTTGGAAGAGAATTCCAGCATGGATATTAGGATGTAAGGTTTTTACTCGCCCATCTAGCATTTCCTTAAAGCCAGTCACTTCTTCAACAGGAATAACTTTAATACCAGCTGCTTCTAGGTGCTTTTTACTCCCCCCGGTTGAAATGATTTCTATCCCAGCCTCCTTAAAGGCTTGGGCGAGTTCTACTAAACCTTCCTTATTAGATACACTAATTAATGCTCTTGCCATGATTCATTTCCTTTCTGACTAATTCTAAAATTACTTGAGGATATAATTGATGTTCAATTGTATGAATGGCTGTCTCCAAGTCCTCCAACTGCCATGCTGGATCAATAGTCACAGCTTCTTGGGCGAGAATTTTTCCTTGGTCGATATTTTCATCGATGATGTGGACCGTTACTCCAGTTTTTGCCACTCCAGCCTGATAGGCGTCCCTAATCCCATGACGGCCGGGAAACTTAGGCAAGAGGGAGGGATGAATATTAATAATCCGATTAGGATAAGCCTGGAGTAATGGCTGGTGGATCAGCCGCATATAACCTGCCAATAAAATGTAATCCAAGTGATGCCTCTGACAGAGATCGACTAGAGCTTCTTCATAGTCTTGGCGACTGGAAAAGTCAGTGGGACTAAATTGAAAGGCGGGAATTTTTAAATTTTGAGCGCGTTTTAAAACATAAGCACCAGCTTGGTCACAAAAGAGAAAGGCAATCTCAATTTCAGATTTTAGGCCCTGAAAGGCTTCCACTAAGGCTTGAAAATTACTACCCTGTCCTGAAGCAAATATTGCACATCGCATCATAATGTCTCCTCAAATATAATTTTTTCTTTTACATCACTAGCTTTTTTAATCTGACCTATGCGGTAAGTTGACTCCCCTTGGTCATGTAAGATAGCCTCAACTTCATCAATATGAGCCGGATCAATGGCGAGCACCATGCCAATCCCCATATTAAAAATATTCAGCATTTCCATCGAATCAAGCTGACCATATTTTTCTAAAGCCTTAAAAATTGGCAAGATTGGCCAAGATCCTAATTGAATTTGCGCTTTATAGCCTTCTGGTAGAATGCGGGGAATATTTTCAATAAATCCCCCACCAGTGATATGAGCCATGCCATGGATCAATGACCGCTCAATTAAGCTTTGCAATGTCTTCACATAGATCCGGGTAGGAATAAGTAATTCATCAATCAGACTTCGGTCTGGTCCTAGTTCTTCTAAATGGATATCCAAAGAAAAATCATTATCCTTAAAAAAGACCTTTCGCACTAAAGAATAGCCATTAGAATGTAAGCCGGATGAGGCTAGGCCCAGAAGAATATCCCCTTCTTTAACCTTCTTGGGGGTAATGAGCCGTTTCTTTTCAGCAATACCGACCGCAAAACCAGCTAGGTCAAAATCCTGTGTGGCATACATACCGGGCATCTCTGCAGTTTCTCCACCAATCAAGGCAGCGCCAGCCTGTTGACAGCCTTCTGCTACTCCTTTGACGATACGCTCAATAACAGCGGGCTGGTTTTTGCCCACCGCGATGTAGTCCAAGAAAAACAAAGGCTGAGCGCCTTGAGCGAGAATATCATTAACACACATAGCTACACAGTCGATACCGATACTGTCATAGCGCTGAGATTGGATAGCTAGCATTAATTTAGTGCCGACACCATCCGTGCCAGCTAATAAGCAAGGCTCTTCATAGTCAAAGCCGGCTAAAGAAAAGGCGCCAGCAAAGCTTCCGATCGCTCCCATCACTTCTGGGCGCCAAGTTTTTGCGACTTGTTTTTTAATTCGTTCTACCGCTTGGTAACCGGCTTCCACATCCACTCCGGCATTTTGGTAGGCATTAGTCATAGTTAACCTCCTCTTCCTGCAAAGATTCTAGGTATTCTTTTTCATAGTCATATAATTCAGTGGGGTAATCGCCATTAAAATAAGCCATACATAGGCCTTGATACTTGCCAGGCCCTTGTAAATCGATGCCCTTAATCAGACCTTTCTGACTGAGGAAGGCCAAGGAATCAGCCCCAATCAATTGACAAATTTCTTCAACTGAATTTTGGGCAGCAATCAATTCGCGGGTATTAGAAATATCAATGCCGTAAAAACAGGGGAACTTTAACGGTGGACAAGCAATCCGGACATGGACCTCTCGGGCACCCGCTTCACGTAAGAGGGCCACAATCCGCTTAGAAGTCGTTCCCCGGACAATGGAATCATCAATCATGACTACACTCTTACCAGACACAACCTTGCGGACAGCCGACAACTTCATCCGTACCCCTTGTTCTCTTTCAGCCTGACTGGGTTGGATAAAGGTACGACCAACATACTGGTTCTTTACCAGACCCATTTCATTGGCTAAGCCAGCAGCCTCTGCATAGCCCATGGCTGCTGACAGAGAGGAATTAGGGACTCCAACCACCATATCGGCTCCTTCAGCAGGACTTTCCTGGGCTAAGATTTCCCCACAACGCTTACGAGCGGTATGGACATTGACATGTTGGATATTGGAATCAGGGCGGGCGAAGTAAATATACTCCATAGAACAAATGGCTTGGTGACGGTTTTCTGTATAGAATTCGCGCTCAATGCCCTCATCCGTGATATACACGACTTGTCCGGCTTCGACGTCAAATAAGGTTTTAGCTCCAATTTGGTCTAAAGCGCAAGATTCTGAAGCCATCACGTAGGCCCCATTGTCTAACTGGCCGACTACTAGGGGCCGAAAACCATTGGGATCGCAAGCTCCTACCAGTCCCTTATTGGTTAACAAGATATAAGTAAAGCCACCCTTTATCTGTCCTAAGGCTTCTTTAAGTTGGTCCTTAAAATTAGTCGCCTTGCTGCGGCGAATTAAGTGCATGAGCACTTCACTATCTGAAGTCGAGCGAAAAATAGCTCCTTGTTCTTCTAATTCTTCCTTTAAAGATTGACCATTGACCAGGTTACCGTTATGGGCTAGAGCCAGGTCACGGTCCGAAAAGTGGAATAGGAAGGGTTGAATATTATTCAATGAATGGTCGCCAGCTGTCGCATAACGCACATGGCCTAAGGCAGCTTGCCCAGCAAGCTTATCGAATTGGTCTTGATTAGAAAAGACCTCACTGACTAGGCCTAAACCGCGGTATTCTTGCATCCGACCTGTCTCTTTGAGACTAGTGATTCCGGCACCTTCTTGGCCACGGTGTTGGAGGGCCATCAAACCATAAAAGCTAAGCCGAGCAGCATCAGGATGGTTCCAGATACCAATCAGACCACACTCTTCATGGGGAAGGTCATAGTTTTCCTGGTCAATATAGGTGGTCACATAGTTGGGGTCTTTTATAAATGGGCTTGTTCTTCTAACTGACACGCTAAGGCTCCTTCCCATAACTCCTTCAATTCACTCACGCTTAGGTCAATGCTTTGGTCCTTGGCTTCAAAATAAAATTGATCCTCATCGGTCACCTGGCCTAATAAGGTCAACTTAGCCTGGCAGGAAGCTTCAAAGTCAGCTTGCTTTTCAGGCTTGACGGATAGGACAAAGCAGGAAGGACTTTCAGCAAATAAATCAACAGCCTCTCTATCCCATTTAGCCTTGATTCCCAGATTTTTTCCGAAGCAGGATTCAGCAAGTGCCACACCCAAACCACCTTCACTAATATCATGGGCTGAAGCAAGATAACCTGCTTGAATGGCTTCGAGAACCGCTGCTTGGTTAGCCTTTTCTTGATCTAAATCAAAGTCCAGTAAGGCACCAGAAACTTGGCCAGTTTCCATCACTTGTAATTCAGACCCATTAAAATCAGGGCGAATCTCTCCCAGCAGGTAAATAAGGTCGCCAACATGCTTAAAGTCTTGGCTGGTGACATGATTTAAATCCTTGATCAGGCCTACCATGCCAATAACAGGAGTCGGATAAATCGCCTGACCATTACTTTCATTATTTAAGGAAACATTGCCTGAGATAACTGGGGTATTCAAGAGACGGCAGGCCTCAGAAATACCTTGAGCTGCGGTGGCAATTTCATAGAAAATATCAGGATCATCAGGATTACCAAAGTTTAAGCAATCAGTAATGGCTAAGGGTTGTCCCCCACTGGCAACAATGTTACGTGCCGCTTCAGCCACAGCCAATTGACCACCACGTTCAGGGTTTAAACGTAGATAACGGGCATTACAGTCAGTAGTCATTGCCAAAGCTTTTTGGGTACCACGAATGCGAACAACCGCTGCATCTGAACCCGGTCCAAGCACCGTTGAGGTTCTCACCATGGAATCATAGGTTTGGTAGACTTTGGTCTTTGAAGCAATGGTCGCTTGTTGGAGTAAGCCTTGTAAGATCCGACTGGCATTTTCTTCTTGAGCTTGGTACTGGTCTTGAGCTTGGTCTTGGTAATAGTCTGGTTTAATCACGGCATGTTCATATTCAGGGGCATCTTCAGCCAAGGCATTAACGGGGACATCCGCCACTAACTCGCCCTTATGGAAGAGCCGGTAACGCCTATCGTCAGTCACCCGACCAATCACTACCGCCTCAAGCTGGTATTTGTCAAAAATTGCCTTAATTTTTTCCTCTTGGCCGGCTTTGACACAGAGAAGCATGCGTTCTTGTGATTCGGATAGCATCATCTCATAAGGAGTCATGCCCTTTTCTCTTTGAGGGACTTGGTCGAGGTCTAGCACTAATCCGGTCCCAGCTTTGGAGGCCATTTCCGAGGATGAAGACACTAAGCCAGCAGCGCCCATGTCTTGGATCCCCACCAGTTCATCTGGACAGTTTTGGATAACCTCTAGGCAGGCTTCCAGTAAGAGTTTTTCCATAAAAGGATCTCCCACTTGGACAGCAGAACGTTGACTTTCTTCTTCATCATTAAATTCTGCTGAGGCAAAGGTCGCCCCATGAATGCCATCCCGACCAGTCTTAGCACCCACATAAATAATGGTATTGCCAACCCCGGCGGCTTGGCCTTTTTGGATATCCTTTTGGTCCATGAGGCCAACACACATGACGTTAACCAGAGGATTCCCTTGGTAGCAATCATCAAAGGCAATTTCCCCACCAACCGTTGGGATTCCAATACAGTTCCCATAACCAGCGATCCCCTTGATAATTTCATGGAAGAGATATTTGGTCCGTTGATGACTAAGTGGACCGAAGCGCAAGGAATCCAGTAAGGCAATAGGACGCGCCCCCATGGAGAAGATGTCACGGATAATCCCGCCTACACCAGTCGCAGCCCCTTCATAAGGTTCTACAGCTGAGGGGTGGTTATGGCTTTCTGCCTTAAAAACCACTGCCTGGCCATCACCAATATCGATAATACCGGCTCCTTCTCCTGGTCCCTGTAAGACTTGAGGCCCTTGGGAAGGAAACTTTCTAAGGACAGGCTTAGTATTCTTATAGGAACAGTGTTCACTCCACATAACAGCGAAAAGACCCGTTTCGGTGTAATTGGGGAGACGTCCCAGGATATCAACCACCATTTCATATTCCTTATCCGTCATGCTCCATTCCCGGTAAATTTTACTTTCTTTAATTGCTTGAGGACTTAGTTCTTGGGTCACTCTCTTCACGCTCTCTTTCCCTCTGTTTCAAAATACTTGACCATAGACTGGAAGACCTTAAGCCCATCTTGACCGGCAATGATTTCTTCAACCGCCCGCTCAGGATGAGGCATTAAGCCAATCACATTCCCTGCCTTATTGGTGACCCCAGCGATATTACCTGTTGAACCATTGGGATTTTCTCCGGCATAGGTGAAAATAATTTGACCGTTAGCCTTTAAGTCAGCTAGGGTTGCTTGGTCGCAGTAATAATTACCTTCGCCATGGGCAATGGGTAAAGTAATTTCCTCTCCTTCTTGATAGAGACTGGAAAAGGGACTTTGGTTGTTTTCAACTACTAAGTCTTGTTTTTTACAGATGAAGGCTAGATCACAATTAGGGAGAAAGGATCCTGGTAAAAGACCACTTTCACAAAGAATTTGAAAACCGTTGCAGGTTCCTAAGACCAACTTGCCGCTTTGAGCTAAGCGTTTCACTTCTTCCATAATCGGGGTAAAACGGGCAATAGCTCCGGTCCGTAAATAATCCCCAAAGGAGAAACCACCTGGCAACATAATGGCATCATAACCCGCTAAGGAAGTCGCACTAGCAGGAACATAGTCAGCTTCTTGGCCCAAGACATCACGGATAGCAGTCAACATATCCATATCGCAATTGGATCCAGGAAATTGAATCACAGCAAATTTCATGACGGCTAAACCTCCTTAATGGTATAGCGGTAAGTTTCCATATTGACATTAGCTAGGAGACGGTCACAAATATCAGCAACCGCTTGGTCGACATCGCCAACCTCTTTGGCAATTTCCATTTGAAAATACTTTCCTTGACGAATATTTTTAACTGCCTCATAACCCATTTGGTGGACGCCTTGCATAATGGCTTGGCCTTGAGGGTCGAGAATGGATTCCTTATAGGTGACAAATACTTCAACTGTATACATAGTGACCTCCCTGTTTTTTCTAATTGATAGTCCTTAATCTTTAATAACTTCTTGTAAACGTTTATAGACCGCTTGGTAGTAAGGGATCATATCGCCTTGATCATTGCGGAAGATGTCCTTATCAAAGGATTTCCCACTTTCCTTATCCCAGAGTCTGGCGTTATCCGGTGAAAATTCGTCAGCCAGAATAATATCTCCCGCTGCATTCTTTCCAAATTCTAATTTGAAATCGACCAGAATCAGCCCTGCTTGGTCAAACAGCTTCACTAATAATTTATTAATTTCCTTAGTCAATGTTTTAATCCTTGCGATTTCTGCAGGATTAGCCGCTTTAAGAAAGAGAACATGATCGTCATTCAATAGCGGGTCATTCAAGTCATCATCCTTATAGAAGAATTCCAGGATACCACCTTCAATGGCTAAGCCCCGTTCAATCCCTAAGCGTTTGACAAAGGAACCAGCAGCATAATTGCGATAAACCACTTCTAAGGGAAACATTTCCGCCTTCTCAACGATTTCTTCTCGTTCATTAAGCACTTTGACCAAATGGGTAGCGATACCATGGTCAGCTAAATAAGTGAAGATCAATTGGGTAATAGCTTGGTTAATCCGCCCCTTGCCAGGTAAATTTTCCTTTTTAGCCCCATTGCCAGCAGTCGCTTGGTCCTTATAAAAAACTTTTAAATACTTATCATCATCGGTTTGGTATAAATCTTTAGCCTTACCGCTATAAATTAACTTTTCTTCTGTCATTATTTACTCCTTTTCCAAATTCCACTGTCATCAATCTTTTCAAGACTAGCTTCCATATCTTCTGGCAATAAGGTAACATGCCCCATTTTACGGTTGACTTTGGCTTGGTCTTTACCGTAAATATGCAAGTGCCAATCGCTATGCTTGGGAGCAGCTTCTAAGACCTTATCTAAATGTTGTCCTAAGACATTTACCATAAGGGCTGGACTTAATAATTTGGGTTCAGCCAGCGGCAAGCCACAGACAGCGCGAATATGAAGGTCAAATTGTGAGAAATCACAGGCTTCAATGGTGTAGTGCCCACTATTATGAGGACGAGGTGCCAGTTCATTAATTAAAATTTGTCCATCTGCCATTAAGAACATTTCAATTCCTAGGGCGCCGACCAAGTTTCCTGTTTTAGCTATTTTATGAGCCAGGTCTTGGGCGGCTTGACTAGCTTCAGCGGAAATTCTAGCGGGAACAATGGATTCATGGAGGATGTTATGGACGTGGATGTTTTCCGAGACTGGGAAAGTCACCACATGACCATTTTGTTCGCCGATAGCCATGACTGAAATTTCTTTAGCAAAAGGCAGCCATTGCTCCAGCACACAGGCTTGCTCATTGAGTAAGTCCACACAATCAGGCAAGTCTTTTTGGCTATGAAGAACCCTTTGGCCCTTGCCGTCATAACCAAAACGCCGCGTTTTTAATACAGCAGGATAACCTAATTCTCTGACCGCATGTTCTAAATCTTCCATGGTCTCGACCGGTCGATAAGGAGCGACTTGAGCGCCCGCAGCTTCTAAGAACTGTTTTTCATGGAGACGGTCTTGGCTAGAATGGAGTAGGTCTACCCCCTGAGGGAGATAGGCACGATCACCGAGGACTTGTAAGGATTCAGTATCGATATTTTCAAATTCAAAAGTTAATACATCGCATTGAGAAGCAAAGTCTGCTAAGGCTTGGCGGTCATCATAGGCCTTCTCATAATGAAAATCGGCAACTTGAGAGGCTGAACAATTATGTCCGGGATCTAATATTCCTACCCGATAGCCCATTTCTTTAGCGGATTGGGCTAACATTTGTCCTAATTGTCCTCCACCGATAATGCCGATGGTTTCCCCAGGTAAAATCGTCTTAGTCAAGTTGATCACTACTTTCTATGGCTGCTTGACGCATATTTTTTCGATAATTTTCCAGGGCTTGGCTGAGCCTTGCATCCTCAATGCTTAGAATCTCAACCGCCAGCAAGGCAGCATTTTTAGCCCCTGACTGTCCGATGGCTGTGGTGGCGACGGGAACACCGGCTGGCATCTGAACGATGGATAGGAGTGAATCCAAGCCACTTAGAGCGTGGGATTGAACCGGAACCCCAATAACCGGTAAGGTGGTTTGGGCGGCTAACATGCCTGGCAAGTGGGCTGCTCCTCCTGCTCCGGCAATAATTACTGCTAGGCCTCGCTCACGGGCGCTTTTAGCATAAGCAAACATCTCATCTGGCATCCGATGGGCAGAAATCACACGTTTTTCATATGGCACTTCAAACTGGTCTAAAATCTGACAGGCTTGACTCATGGTTTGCCAGTCCGATTGAGATCCCATCACTACTCCTACTTTTATCACTTGACGGCCTCCTTAAATAACAAACATTTGTATAGAATAAATATCAAATATTCGTGATTTACTTGTTTACATGTAAAAATATACCATATAATTTTAAAATTTCAATTTAATTACGTATATTATTCGATAAAATCGTTTTCATAATACGTATTATTGCTTTGATATTATTTTTAAGGCCAATTTACCTCTAAAACAGCTCCTATTGCCGAACAATCGGAAAAAGACCGCCTTCGAATCAAGACGGTCTAAAAATATATTTTTATTAGCCAAGCATATGATTTGTCGCCTAGCATAAGTCCTGTTAGTATATGTTTAGTGGTAAACTGTTTATAACTAAACCAAATGTTGATAACGAGGTGAGAACGATGACATCAAGTGAATCGGGCTGTGAGAATTATAACCACGCCCTCAATATCTACCAGTCCCTGGTAAGGCTTTACCGGAGGAACCTGCAAGATACCAGTCAAGCCCTAGCTGATTTCTCTTGTCAGATTAATGTGCCCCAATTTGATTTACTGTCTTATATCTGTGAGCATCCAGCAACTAACCAACAGGAGATTGCTATCCAACTCTGTGTAACTAAGGGTAATGTTAGCCAATTACTCCAAAAATTAGAGGAAAATGGCTATATCAAAAAAGAAATACAAGGCAGAAGCCACCTGCTCTTTCCCACCAGTAAGGGAGAAGACCTTTACGGAAAAATAGCTTATGACTTGAGTAACTTCCAGCGAAGCTTTTTTAATGCTCTGGATAATGAAGAATTAGCCACCCTTGACCAACTTTTAACCAAAGTCTGCCAAGACCATCTGCATAAGTAATCGATAGGAAAATACACACATAAGAAAGGAAGAAAAAATGACCAGAGCAAATCCAGAAGAAAAGAAAGCTAAGGGGCTAGAATTTGGTTTGTACAGTTTAGGAGATAACCTTCCTAACCCCCATACTGGAAAACAACTACCTGCCTCAGAGCGGATTGAAGAAATTATTCAACTGGGAAAACTAGCCGAAGAAGCCGGCTTCGATGCTTTTCAAGTGGGGGAATCCCACCAGGACTATTTTGTCTCCCAATCAAATTTGATCATTCTTTCAGCCATTGCCCGGGAAACTAAGACCATTAAACTAGGCTCAGCGGTGACTACCCTGTCCGTCTTAGATCCTGTCCGAGTCTATGAAGATGCGGTAACCATCGACCTTCTATCCCAGGGACGGATGGAAATTGTTGCCGGCCGTGCTTCCCGATTAGGAGCCTTTGAATTATTTGGCTATGACTATAAGGATTATGAAGAACTCTTCGAAGAAAAAATTGCCCTTCTAAAAGAAATCAATGACAATGACACCATCAACTGGCAAGGACAATTTCGTCCTGACCTGGATGGGGTCAAGGTCCAGCCCCGTAGTGAACGCACTTCAGGTAAACTGCCCATTTGGCGGGGAATTGGTAATTCCAATGACTCTGCACGACGGGCCGGCTTACTAGGGATGCCCATTTACCAAGCCCACCTATCGGGAGCTAACCAAACCTTTGCCCACCGCATTAAGGTCTTCCGCGAGGCTGCTCAAGAAGCTGGCTATGATCCGAATGACATTCCGATCCAAACCGGCAGTTTCCTCTATGTCAGAGAAAATACCCAACAGGCCTATCAAGAATTTTGGCCCTATGTGGAAGCAGGCTTTCCCTTAGTCAACGGCCAACCCTTCCCCAAACGCGCCTTTGCTCAAGGGCAAAATGTTAAATCGGCAACCATGGTCGGTGACCCCCAATTAATCATTGACAAGCTGCTGATGCAGTACGAATTATTTGGTCATCAACGCTTTAATGGTGAAATTGACTTTGGCGGTCAGCCATTTGACGAGATTCGACGGACTCTCGACCTCTTCGCAGAAAAGGTCATTCCCACAGTGAAGAAATATACCCAAGCATAATGCAAGGCATGACTTTATGAAAAAAGGAGATTATTTATGACAATTGAAAACCCACACATTATTCCCAAAATTGATACTAGTCAGGGGATTGAATTTGGCCTTTATAGTTTAGGTGACCATATGCCCAATCCCCATACCGGTGAAGAAATTTCAGCCCAAGAGCGGATCCAGCAATTTATCAAGATGGCTCAAGTAGCTGAGCAAGCGGGGGTGGATATATTCCACTTGGGGGAATCCCACCAAAAATACTTTGTATCCCAAGCCCATATGGTGATCTTATCGGCCATTGCCCAAGCCACATCAAAGATCAAAATAGGTAGTTCGGCCACCATCATCTCCACTTCTGACCCAGTCAGAGTCTATGAAAATGCTGCCACCATTGACCTGATTTCTGACGGCCGCATGGAAGTTGTTGCCGGACGGGCCTCGCGTTTAGGTATTTTTGAACTCTTAGGCTACGATGTGAAGGACTATGAAGCCCTCTACGAAGAAAAATTTGACCTCCTCCTGCAAATTAATGAAAACGAAGTGGTCAACTGGGAAGGAGAATTTCGCGCTCCCCTTCATGACGCTGAGGTCATCCCCCGGGCTAAAAATGGTCTTCCCATTTGGCGGGCTGTCGGTGGACCGCCTGACTCCGCTATCAAAGCCGCGCTTAAAGGTGTTCCCATGTATATCACTACCCTAGGCGGTTCAGCAGAATACTTTAAACAATCCATTGACATCTACCGGTCTATTCTTAGCGAAAAAGGCTACGATGTGGAGTCCATGCCAGTCACCACTTCGGGCTTCCTCTATGTCAATGAAGACCGGGATACCGCCTTTAAAGAATTCTATCCCCACTTAGACACAGGGATGCGGCGGGTCAATGGGACTGGCTTTAATAAGCGTCTCTTTGCCCAAGGAAAAGACTACCGTGACGCTCTGACGGTTGGCGATCCCCAATTAATCATTGATAAGATCCTTTACCAACATGAACTCTACAATAACCAACGCTACACCGCTCAGATTGACTTTGGAGGCATTCCTTTTAAAGATATTCTCCACATGATTGACATCCTAGGTGAGACCATCATTCCCGCAGTGAAAAAATATACCAAGTCAGACCAGTAAAATTCAGCAAATATTCACTAATTCATAGAGAAAGGAAAATGATCATGAAAATACTTGTCTTATCCGGCTCCAATGTGGGCCATAAAACTGAAGTGGCTGCTAAGGCTATTCTCGATATCTTAGCCAAAGACCAATATAGTGACCACCAAGTCCAATTTATTAACCTATTAGACAAGGAAATGGATTTTGCTGACGGAAGAAACTTCCTCGATTATAAGGGAGATACCTTGGAAGTGGCTCAGTCCGTCATGGAGGCAGATGTCCTCTTTATCGGCACCCCCATTTTCCAGGCTTCCATTCCCGCCTCTTTAAAAAATATCTTTGACCTCTTACCAGAGAAAGCCCTGGAATATAAAACCGTGGGTATCTTTGCCTCATCAGGGTCTAACCGCCACTACTTGATTCCTGAATTACAATTAAAGCCCATCCTTAACTACATGAAGGCCAATGTCACGCCTCGCTATGTCTACCTTAGTGCTAGGGACTTTACCCTTAACGAAATTTCTTCCGATGATGTACTCTTACGTTTAGAACAATTAGTCGATGAAACCCTCACCTTGGCGAAAACCTACCAAGAAATTCAACGCATTGAAGATGAAAAGTTAGGGTTTTAAATCCATAATATATAGCAAAACACCTCTTCAAAATGGAAAGGCAAGCCATTTGAAGAGGTGTTTTTTTAGCTAATCATTTTTTGAACTTTTCCCATTACTAATAATAAATATTCACATATGAATAATTAATTATTGAGACATTTTTGATGTTAATGTATTTACTAAGAACTTGAGGTGAAAAAATGAAATTGGAACAAATAAGGGAAGTTGAAAAAAACAATACAGATCCTATAAATAAATTTTTTGATTATTCTTATTATAAAATATATTCAAAATTATTAAATATTGAACTCGATTTGCAATCCGAATTCTGTAGTAAAAAATATATTTAGAAAGGAGAAAAGTACATGTCAAGTGTAAAAGGTCTTATTATCATTGCATAATTAGCAGATAATTTTAGTTCAGTAAGATATAAAAAACTTACCAAAAAATATAATTCTCTATATGCAGAACTGGATAAAGTAACTTTATTCATTTCTGCTTTTTTAGTAAATCATTCATTAGAAAGAGAGCAAAAATGATTAATTTCATTAAAAATAATAAACTTTTTGTCCGGATGACTGGGATAAACTTCTTATCAAAAATTGGTGATAATTTGTTCTACACTGCGATGTTATCAGCAGCGATTTTATTACCCAATAGTAAATTAGCTGTTCTAATTGTATCTATTTCTGAAAGCCTCCCGATTTTAATCAGCATATTTTTTGGTGTAATAGCTGATAAACAAAAAGGTAAAATAAATCAATTAATAGGGAGTTCACTTTTTAGGTCGCTTATGTATATATGCATAGGTATAATTTTTAGATATCCTCAAAGTTTACTTTTGCTTCTGCTAGCATCATTTATGAACCTTTTATCAGATATTAGCGGAAATTACGCAACTGCGTTATTTTCACCTTTTACTAAAGCAATGATTGCCCCTCAAGACATGGAAACGGCACAAGGTTTTGTTAGCGTAGGAACACAATTAGTCGCCGTATTCGCAACCTTTATTGGGTCTTTATTACTAACTATCTATAGCAAGAGTATGCTAGCTATAATAAATGCATCGTTATTTCTATTAGTAGCTTTTTTATATTATTTACTAAAGCCATCTTTAAAAGCTCAAGGTTTTAAAATAAAAAGTTTTACGAATACAAAGACGCTTTCAATTGTAAAAGAAAACTTAACATCCTTTATATCAAATCATAGCTTGTTAATTAATCTTATTCAATTAGCTATGCTCAATGGCTTTTTTGGTGGACAAACACCTTTATTTGCACTCTTTATAGAAGAAAACAACCAATTAAACTTTCTCTCTAATCCATTTAAAATTGCGCTCTTATCAGGTATCATAACCTTATCAATGATACTTGGGAGTAGTTTAACTACTTATATTTTAAAGAAACAATCCATTTTTCATATAAATATCTTATCAGACTGCTTCATAGTCATCATAGCTATGACCTATTTATATAATAATATATGGGGTATCCTGGTCGGAAATTCTTGTCTTGCATTTTTACTTGGAATTGTTTCTCCTAGATTTTCTGCTAATGTAATCAATCAATATCCTGTCGATAGACTCGGTGGGGTTATCACAGTTATTAATGCCTTTTTAGTAATAATACCACCGTTAACTAGCGTTATTTTTCCTATGATATCGACTATTAACTTGAAACTCGCTTATATTTGTTTCATTGCTTATGCTTTAATTTTAATAATTATTAGTGTTTTAATAAATAAAATGGCGAAATAGTTAGATGATTTACACTACAATAAACCAATAATATTATCACGTAAAAAATTAGCAACTTCTTCATAACCCATATTGTTAACATCACTAATATACTTTTTAACAAGTTGTAAATCATTGTTTCTATTTTCTTGATAATCCAAAATCATTTTTAAGCAATTTAGAACAGTTATTGAAAACATGTCTTGGTAACCTAAAATATTATCTAAGTGATTCATAAAATAAAAAGAATCATCATATTTTCCTCTTTCCAATAATTCAAAAATAATATTTAAAATTATTAGATGAGTTCGATGCTTATTTTCTGGAATTTTCATATATAGAGAATTCCTTTTGCAAAAACCCTTTCCAAGAAATATGAGATCACTGTTTGATAATACATGCAGTGTATTACCAAAAATATATAATTCATATTCTGTCCATTCTTCGATGCTATATAAATAGCTTGCTATAAATTCTTTATCATCTTTCTTTATCTTATACTCTACTTTTAAATCATGAATAGCACATTCAATAACAAGTCTATTTAGTCGATTATAGTTTTCATTATTTTCAGAATATTTTTCAAAATTAATGAGCATCCTTTCAAGTCCTTCAATATCTTTACTTGAATGGTAATGAGAGATTAGCTTAGCTTGCTGAAAAAAGGCACTCGGCTCGTATTGATAATAAGCGTGCTCAAATTCTGCTAAACTCATATGAATAGCAGAAATTGCAGATATTAACTTATCAGCTGACAACATAGTTTGGCCGTTTTCAAACTTGGATAACTGTGCTTGTGATAGCTGACTACTTGTCACATCTTTCATTTTCAGTCCTCTAGCTAATCGTAATTCTCTAAACAGTTCCCCCAAATGATGTGAATCTAATTTTGTCAAATAAGCGTTCTCCTTTCTAACTCACCCTATCAATATAATTAATAAAGTTTTAAAATAACTGTATTTGTACTAGCCCCACCACAATTTAATCAAGGCTTGGATCCCATCATCTTCACTAAATTGATGGGTCAATTTTTGATAGAGGTCATAGGCCAGTTGGGTTCCGGGAAGTTTGAGCTCTTCTTTTTCAGCGACTTCAAGGGCAATTCTTAGGTCCTTGATAAAGTGTTTAACGAAGAAGCCTGGACTATAGTCATTTTTAAGAATACGGGGGCCATATTGGGCCAGGGAGAAATTCGCAGCTGCTCCACTGTTCAAGGTTTGAATCACTTGGTCCAAGTTCAAGTTATTATTTTTCGCATAGGCCAGTGCCTCACACATCCCAGTCATGGTTCCAGCAATCATGATTTGATTAGCCATCTTA
Source organism: Aerococcus tenax (assembly GCF_003286645.3). Lineage (NCBI taxonomy): Bacteria > Bacillati > Bacillota > Bacilli > Lactobacillales > Aerococcaceae > Aerococcus > Aerococcus tenax. The sequence continues at coordinate 1,181,064 of NZ_CP127382.2, forward strand.
GCGTCTTGCCCCTTACCCGCAGGTCCAAAGTACTCTATCTGTTGGCAAAAACTTACTAAAACGGGTTTGATTTGAGCTAAAATTTCTTCATCTCCGCCAACTAAAGTCGTTAAGCGCCCTTCTTGGGCTCCAATGTCCCCGCCCGTTACCGGCGCATCTAAAACACTCACGCCAAGTTCTTTTCCCTCTCGGTAAAGTTTAGCCGCTAGACTTGGACTAGAAGTAGTCATTTCGACAAAGATTTGCCCGGACCGGCAAGCTGAAAAGAGCCCTGCTTCTCCTAGGTAAACATCCTCGACATCGTGGGGATAACCTAAAATAGTGAACACTAAATCAGATTGTTCAGCGATCTGACTCGGGGAATCAAGCCACTGAGCCCCCAAGTCAATTAAGGGCTGGGCCTTTTTTGCAGTTCGATTGTAAACATTAAGGGAATAACCTGCTTGGATTAAATGACTGGCCATCGATTTTCCCATAACACCTAAGCCGATAAAACCGATTTTCATCTGACAACACCCTTTCTCCTAACAATGATTTTATTCTATTAATAGTTTACCATTGACTTGATATTTTAGCTCCTGCCTTGGCCGATTGTATGTAATAAGTCAATTCTTTGATTTTATTGTATATTTTTGATAAGGTTAATATATTCAAGAACAAATTGACAAAACATTTCGACAAAGGAGACGATGGAATGAATGAAAATCAACAAGGCGTAAAATGGGGCGAACTTATTGTAGGAATTATTTTTATTATCCTGGCCATTATTAGTTTTAGAAATCCGGGAGTAAGCTTAGTAAGCTTAATTTACTTTTATGCAGCCGGAGCGATTGTTTCTGGGATCGTGAACCTCTATACTCGCCATCAATTACGCCAAGTTAGTGACCAAAACTATACAGTCATGTTAATTGTGGGAATTTTGAATTTAATTATCGGGGTTATTTTATTTTTCAATGTGGAAATCGGTTTCCTAACCATTCCTTTCCTAGTAGCCATTTGGTTTATTTCTGAAGGAATCGGACTTCTAACTTCCAGCTCCCTAGTTGGTTTTGTGAGTCCCGTAGGTCGAGGCCTCTCCATTTTCCTAGGCATTGTTGGGATTATCGTTGCTATTTCGATCTTCTTTAATCCCCTATCTGCCTACTTTACAGTAGTCTTCTTGATTGGGGCTTACTTCTTATTCTCCGGTATTGCCCACATTATCCGGGCCTTATAGTATTTGATAAAGAAAAGCAATGAATTTAAAAGCGAACTTTACAATTTCAACCGGTAAAGTTCGCTTTTTTAATGGTCATAAAGATAACGATCGATAAAGTCAGTGAAGAGCTCCATATCCAGCTTTCCCTGCATCACTTGATTAATAAAAATAGCAAAAAGAAAGTCAACAACTTGGTCTGCTGAGTGTTTCTCAAAGGCCTGGTTGCGAATGTCCGGATCATCTTCTAAGCATTGGACGAGATAGCCTTTTAAATGCTTGATGTAGCGATCCATTTGGGCATTAGCTTGTCCCTTTTGTGATTGAGAAAAGACCAAGGTATGTTGGGAGAAGAAATGGGGGTACTTCTTGGCCCCCGCAGAAAATAACTGGTAAAGGGTCAAAAAGGCTTGAGATAAGGGCTGGCTGGACCGATTGAGGTGGTCAGCTTGATCAGGAATTAAAATATCCCGCCAGACTGCTGCCACAGTTTGCAACAATAAGTCATTCTTATCTTCAAAGTAGTTATATAAGACCCCTAAAGATATTTGACAGCGATTGGCTAAACGGCGCATATTGACTGCTTGGATCCCCTCTTCTTGGACCAATTGTAAGGCAACTTTTAAAATTTCTTGACTTGAACTGACTTTGCGATTAACCACAGAATGCCCCCTTCTCAAACCACTTCTCATGTTCTCTTTATTTTATCATTTAAGGCCAGCTTACTCAAAAGCAAAAAAGCTGGGATTTTCTCCCAGCTAGATTCAAAACATGAAGCAAACTTAACGCATAGTAACAAATTCTTCTGCTCCAGTTGGATGGAGGGCAATGGTTTGATCGAATTGCTTCTTCGTCGCCCCCATTGAGATAGCCACTGCAAAGCCTTGTAACATTTCATCAGCACCAAAACCAATTCCATGAAGACCAATGATTTTCTCTTCATCACCTAGGCAAACCAACTTCATATAAATACTTTCCCGGTTAGAGGTCATTCCTGAAATCATTGAGGTAAAGTTGGTGTCATAAGTGGTAATCTTTTGTCCTTCAAAAGCTTGCTTAGCAGCTTCCTCGGTGTAGCCCATGGTAATAATTGGTGGGTGGGCAAAAACAATGGAAGGCACCATATTATAGTCTAAATAGAAGGGATCCTGACCATTAAATAGATGATCTGATAGGGTCCGCCCCACCTTAATGGCTACAGGAGTTAATTCCACCTTGCCAATCACATCCCCAAAGGCATAGACCTTGTTCGCGGTCGTATTATGGTAGTCATCGACCTTGATGTAACCCTTATCGGTTAACTCGATAGAGGTGTTTTCTAAACCAAGGTTTTCTGTATTCGGTTGACGACCAATGGCATAAAGCACCCGGTCACTAAGGACTTCATCATCTTCTTTGAAAGTGGTTTTAAAGGCACCATCTGCCGTTTTCTCAATTTTGGTTACGTTATGGTTGCTGAGCACGGTAATGCCCTGATTTTTCATATTTTCCATTAAGGATTCAGTGATTTTAGGTTCATAGTGACGCAGAGGCGTTTCATGGCGAACCGCCAAGGTCACATCTACCCCAAATTCTTGCAGCATACCGGCCATTTCTACAGCAATATAACCAGCGCCCACAATTAGTAAGGAGTCTGGTAATTCCTCCCAGTTAAAGACATCGTCACTCACATCCACTAAGTCAATGCCAGGAATCCCTTCAGGTAAGGCAGGACGGCCACCGGTGAGAACACTAATATGTTCGCCGTAAAATTGTTCTCCATCCACTTCCACAATATGGTCTTCAACAAACTTGGCATAACCCTTTTTGTAGTGGGTGCCCCGACTTTCAAAGCCTTTGAAGTAAGAATTGTGGACCCGGTCAATATATTCATCCCGGTGTTTTTTCAAAGTTTGAAAATCAAAGTTCTTCAAGGGCGCATCAATGCCGTAATCAGGAGCATAGTCTCTTAGTAATTCCAGAATATGAGCCCCGTACCACATGCCTTTTTTAGGAACACAGCCTCGGTTGACACAGGTACCGCCGACTTCATCTTTTTCAATGATGAGGGTCTTAGCTCCATATTCGGCTGCCCGGTTAGCAGAAGCAATCCCAGCACTTCCCCCACCGATAACTATATAATCAAATCTTTCCATTCGTTAAAATCCTTTCCTAGAAAACGACGTTTCTCTTGAGCTTCTTTAGCGGCTTCATGGGCTTGATAGCCCCGACTTGGAATAAAGTCAATGCCTTGTTTTCTTTGCAGCTGATTTATTTTTTCGGCATCACTAATATAGACATCAGCCGTCACTTCCTCCTTAGCTGTTAAATAACAGTAGGTCAAGCTTTGACTCGCAGGCACTTCAACCTGACTACGCCCTTGGTTATCATAGGCTAGGTAGATGAGTTGGCCAGCTGGGTTATATTTGTAGGCATATACCACAATCCAATGGTTGCCATAGCTACTTTTTAGCGGTTTTTGAAGACCCACAATAAATGGCCCATAACCCTGGTCGATCAAATCTGGCAAATTAATCTCAGTCAGTAAGCCCGCCTTGACTTGATAAGGCATATTTTCACAGAACATGGATAAAGCTAGGGCGATATCCCAAATAAAACTTCCGCGATAAGGTCGCTTATCATCAACAATTTCTTTAAAACCTGCTACTAAAGTGTCCTTATCTAAGTCGACCCCGGTGTCTTTGAGCGTATGATAATGTACCAGGACACTACAGCAGTAGGATCCACAAATTCCTGGATTGCTAGAGTTCTTCCAGGAGCGATAGCGGTTAAACGCCTTGGGATCCAAGCCTTTCCAATCTGTCATTCTACTCGCCTCTTTCTATATAAGTTTATTCTAGCATGTTTATTGTCGATCTAAAACGAAAGCGCTCAATCACTTATAAATAATTTTAAAAAAATAGCTAAAGATGCTTAAAATGATTGTAATTTAAGCTGATTTAGGCTAAAGTTTAAAGGATTGATACTCTTTCTGAAAGTAGGTGACTTACTTGCTAGAAGATGGCAAAGCCTTCTTACCAGGAGCAATTCAATCCATACTGATGACCATCTTATTGGTCAGCCTGTTCTTTCCATTTTATATAACCATTGTTGTTTTTGGGGTCGTTTTTACCTTGTTGTTGGCCACCGGAATGCTCTCGGCCAAACACTGGCCAGATGACCCTTTAATCACAAGTTTATTTTCCTTCCCTTTTTATGCCTTTTTAATCTCTATTGTGCATGAAAATTGGGTGGGTGGACTGATCTCAGTTGGTTTATTAATTGCCCTTATTTATTCGATTTACTATACGAAACAGGTTCGACCAGACTATCTAACCGAAATCGTAAACATTACTTTAATTGCAAGTATTATCATTTTTATTTTTACACTCTTAGAGCACTTTGATATCATCTCAGAATGGGATTATACCTTTATCTCTCCTGCCATGAATAAGGTGCACCCTGACCGGGTAGAGGCCACATTTTTTAACCCGAATTATTTCGCTATGATGCTAGAATTCTTTATCGTTATCGCCATGTATCGAATGAAGACTACTAAGCATTTAGCTAAAAAATTGACCTGTCTCTTTTTAATTGCTTGTAATTTACTAGCCATTGTCTATACCGGCTGCCGAACCAGTGCCATCGTGATTATAGGCGCCTCTTATGTTTTCTTTTATGTGATCGGCTATAAGAAAACCGCCATCTACTCCCTACTAGGTCTCAGTATCTTAGGACTGATCGCTTGGGGGATGGGTCTTATGCCACGCTTTGACGACTTAGCTTATGCCTTTTCCGACCGCTTCGACATCTGGCAAACCGGCTGGCAGGCCTTTAAGGATAACGTCTGGTTTGGCCAAGGGCCCTTGACCTATATGCATGTATACAGTGAATACACTACTAAGTATACCCAGCATGCCCATAATATTTTCCTAGATACGCTCTTATCCTATGGTATCATCGGGTCGAGCCTCCTGGTTTATCCCCTTTACCGGCTAGGAAGGATGCTCAATGAGATGCGGCGATATTCAAGTATCCGCCCCGAACTGGCATTAATCTGTAGTTTGCTTAGTGTGGTATTAATTCACGGCCTAACCGATGTGACGATCTTTTGGATCCAAACCGCTGGCTTACTGATGGCCATTGTATTAGTCGGTCCTAACCTCCTTAAGACAGCCAAGGAAAAAGCAAATCAATTAGAAGAATAGAAAATCACTTCGATAATAAAAGTAGCTCACTCTACATTCTGTAGAATGAGCTATTTTTTATTGGCTTAAAAAAAGCACCCCGCTAAGCGAGGTGCTGGAAGAGAAGCTAATCAGTGAAGATTAGTCTTCTTTTTTCTTTTTACCTAAAGCAAGGATGGAACCAGTTCCGATCAGAGCTAGAGCTAATGAGCTTGCTAACCCTGCAACTGCGCCGGTTTGAGGCAGTTGGGTATGCACTTGGGCAGGCGCTGCTTGAGTCTTGCTCTTATCTTCCTTTGCAGGAGTTTGAGTCTTAACTGAAACAGTCTTATCGTCTGCTTTAACAGGGTCGTCATTGGATTCTGGCTCTGGATCAGGTTTTACTTCATCTTCAACTTCAGGTTGTTCTTCTGGCTGTGGTTCAGGTTGAGGTTGAGGTGTTGGTACTGGTGTCACACCACTGCCGTCTTTTTCCTCTACTGTAACCGTAACAATTACCGTTTCACTTGAACCATCAGGATAGGTGACGGTGACAGATTTTTCAATCTTATCGCCTGGTTTGGCGTCAGCTGGAACGTCGATAACGACCGCGCCAGTTTCAGGATCAACGCTGATGCCGGTTTCGCCAGCGCCGGGTTGGAAGCTGGTGCCAGCTGGTGGGTTGACCACTTTGCCGTCTTCGTCTCTAAAGATAGGTTCGCCGACTTCAACCTTGTCGCCTGGTTGACCGGAACCTGGTTTATATTCAGGCTCGTAGATATCCTTGTCTTGTTTGACACTTGGACGGCCGGTCGTCGTCACAGTGGTCTTCACAGGGTCGCCGGTCCGAGTTTCGACAGTGCCATCTGGATTGGTATAGTCCTTAGATGGAATGATTGTGATCGTGTCACCATTTCCTTGACGAGGCACTTCGATGGTAAAGTCGCCATTATCGTCAGAGGTGCCGGTGCCAATGGTGTTACCGTCCTTGTCTTTGACTTCAATGGTCGTATTTGGAACGGTGGTCTTACCGGTGACAGTGGTTTTGTCTGAGCCAGGCTCGTTCTTAGCCCCTGGATTGGTAATTTGTGGGGTTTCCTTAACGACCGTTTCAGCGCCACCTTGAGGATTGCCATTGTCGTCTGTGACAGGCTTGAAGTTGCCTTGGTCATCCTTCTTACCAGGAACAATACTAATCTTGTCACCAGGATTTTGTTTTGGTACATCGATCTTAATATTACCTTGGTCGTCAGAAGTACCGGTACCGATGGTGTTACCATCCTTGTCCTTGACTTCTACATCAGTGTTTGGCGTAGTTTTACCAGTCACTGTAGTGGTGTCTTGGCCAGGTTGGTTTTCAGCACCTGGTTCGGTAACACGTGGGAAGCTGTCTTCATTTTTCGGATCGGTACCGCGGTCTTTTTCCTCTTTATCAGTCCAGCCGTCGTTGTCATCGTCCTTGTCGCCTTGGTCGATGCCTGGAACATTTGGATTGTTTGGATCCTCTGGCATGCCCGTATCCTTGTCAGGTTGGCCATCCTTATCGGTGTCGCGGTAAACGGTGATGGTTGATTCAGCGGTCACAGGGTTACCGTCTGTATCAGTGACAGGCTTGCCGTCCTTATCTAGGACAGAAACTTCAACGGTAATGGTCCGGGTTTCTTCTTCAGGCGCCCAGTCAGTAATTTGTGGTTGACCGGTCACTGGACCAGTTTCTGGGTCCACGGTTAGACCTGGATAAGTGTCTTTGCCATCGATGGTCACTTTAACGCTTCCACCTTCTGGGACATTGTCCGCTTGTGGGGTCACTGGGGTAATGTCCTTACCTTCCAGAGCGTTTTGTGATTTTGGTGTGACTTCGACACTGACTACAGCTGGAGCGTCTTCAGTAACGGTGGTTTCCACAGGGTCGCCGGTCCGTGTTTCTGTTGAGCCGTCTGGGTTGGTGTAGTCCTTAGATGGGATGACAGAAACCTTGTCGCCTGGGTTTTGACGAGGGACGTCGATAGTAAAGTCGCCGTTTTCATCAGAGGTACCGGTGCCGATAGTATTGCCGTCCTTGTCTTTAACTTCAACGGTGGAATTTGGAACAGTGGTCTTACCGGTCACCTTAGTTTGGTCTGAATCGGGATCGTTCTTAGCCCCTGGATTGGTGATTTGTGGAGTTTCCTTGACTACCGTTTCAGCGCCACCTTGAGGCTTACCTTGGTCGTCAGTAACTGGCTTAAAGTTGCCTTGGTCATCTTTCTTACCAGGATTGATGGTTACTTTATCGCCTGGATTTTGCTTAGGTACATCAATTTTGACATTACCTTGGTCGTCAGAAGTACCAGTACCGATGGTGTTGCCGTCCTTATCCTTAACTTCCACATCGGTGTTTGGCGTAGTCTTGCCGGTAACCGTGGTGGTGTCCTTGCCGGGTTCATTTTCAGCGCCGGGTTCGGTCACTTGAGGGAAGTCAGTTTCATCTTTTGGATCGGTGCCGCGATCTTTTTCATCTTGGTCGGTCCAGCCATCGTTGTCATCGTCCTTGTCGCCTTGGTTGATGCCTGGGACACTAGGATTGTTTGGATCTTGAGGCATACCCGTATCCTTGTCAGGTTGGCCATCCTTGTCGGTGTCGCGGTAAATGGTGATGGTCGATTCAGCCTTAACTGGATTACCATCGCCATCACGAACTGGATTGCCATCCTTGTCTTGGACTTCAGCAGTTACCGTAATGGTCCGAGTTTCTTCTTCAGGCGCCCAGTCGGTGATTTCCGGTTGGCCGGTCACTTGGCCGGATTCTGGATCAACGGTCAGACCTGGATAAGTGTCTTGTCCATCGATGGTCACTTTAACGCTTCCGCCTTCTGGAACATTGTCCGCTTGCGGCGTCACTGGGGTAATGTCCTTACCTTCCAGAGCGTTTTGTGATTTAGGCGTCACTTCCACGCTGGATTCCGCTGGTGTTTCAGCAGGATTTGGATTGGTTACGGTCACTTTGACAGTCCGTTGGATAGCCTCATCAGTTGGTTGACCTTGATCATCTTTTTGTCCAGTACCAGTTGAGGTGATTTCAACAGGAATTTCAACGACTTTTTCGCTTTCACCTGGTTGGAAGTCCACGTTTGGTGTACCAACTAAATTACCGTTCTCGTCAACTGACAGGCCATCAACTGGGGCTGGTGTGTTCACCTTAGCGCCTGGTTTGTTAGGTGTTACCACCTTAGTATTGGCAGGCACTTCTTGACCGTTAGTTGCGGTGGTATCAGTGGTTTTAGCATCGAGGCCATCCCATACTTTCGATGCATCGTCGTCCTTATCTGGAATGCCGTCGTTGTCATCATCTTCATCGTTTTGGTCTGCTTGACCGTCACCGTCTGTGTCGCGAAGAACCGTCACCTTGATTGGCTCAGTCGCTTCATTGCCGGCTGGATCTGTCGCCTTCACGGTTGCTGGGAAGTCGCGGGACTCATCTTGGTCATCCGCCCATTGCACCGTACCCGCTGGAACCGTCCCTTCGATCTGCTTGGTCTCAGGGTTGTAAGTCAATCCGTCAGGTAGGCCGTCAACTGTTACCGTCGCTTCTGGGTCATCGGTGGTTACAGAAACCGGATCGATTGCTTGCCCTTCTGTCGCTTGGATATCCTTAGCGGAAACGGTGATGGTTGGGGCGGTGGTGTCGGCTGGAGTGACTGGTGTTGCACTGGCGACAAAACCCTTAGGTCCAGTAATGACTTGGCTTGGGTCTTCATTCCATTGAGGGTTTTCATAATTTTCCTCTGCGCTTAGGCTTGGAATATGGTCTGGCGAAAGCTTGGCTTGGTCTTTGACATCGTAAGCTTTCTTACCAAAGTCAACCACACCCTCAGCTGGGGTTAGAGTCACCCGGTGGTAGCCATCCGGCGTTGCTTCATCTTCCTTACCTGTCCGGTCGATCACATCTGGTGCCGATACCTTAACAGGAGCTGTGACTTGGTCTTGTGAGCCATCTTCATAAGTCACAGTGACAGGCACTTCAATAGTTTCCCCTGGTGTCTTAGAAGTTTCAGAAGCTGGGATGGTGATGGCACCGGTATTTGGATCGATGGATGCACCACGAGTTGGTGTGGTGATAGCGAAAGCAGGTTGAGCGGGGTCTTTAGATAGAGGTACTTCGCTAGTTTCTACTGGCGCTTCTGTTCCGTCATCAGCCAATTTCACAAAGCTTGGGGCGTCAACCTTAGCTTCTTTGCCAAAGTCAACAGCTGTTTCTTTATAGATTGGTTGGTGCAAGTTAGCGTCCTTGTATTTCACAATAAAGGAATCCGCAGCTAATTGGTTGCCACCTGACTCGAAAACTGCCCGGATGATTTCCCCATCTCGCAGCTTCAATTGCTGAGCTTCTTCGATGGTCTTAGGCAAGTCGTAGGTATCGTCGGTGCCAGCCACTAATTGACTGACAGGTGTTTCTTTGAGGACGTCACCTTCTTCGTTATACCAAACAATCTTGTTGTTGAAGCCAGCTGGTGGTAATTGGGCCCCACGCAAGTCAGCTTTAGCGGTATCATTCAAGCCGGCTGGTTTATCGGTATCGTTGAAGTTGGTGATTTCGAGGTCAATCACGACATTGGGTACCACTGCATGGTTGACATTGTACCAACCATATGGGCCACGGATATAACCTGCTGTCTCAGATCCAGGAACAGCTTGAGGGACAAAACTTTGATTCTCAGCTGGACTTCTGAAGACTGGCGTTGTGAAGCCATTATAGGCATTCACCAAGTTGCCATCCCGGTCAAAGATCTGCATATACATGTATTCGGTGTTATTTTCATCCATTTTTTTGTTGTCAAATCGGATGGAATAACGGCCATCTTCATTGGTATAAGCATACTTGGTTTCTTGAATGGCGTCGGGATTATTTAACAAGAAGTCTTTGGCTGCTTTAGCTCGTTGGTTTTGTGGTAAAGAGTTAACGGCTGATTCATAAGCGGCAGAGCCTTCCTTAGACAAGTAGGAAGCGACCACCTTGTAGCCAGCCGCTTCAACATCCCGACTATTTTTATTCGGACCGGTTGCACTATTGGCCTTGTCGCCAGCACCCGTTTCTAGCCAAACCCGACCAGACACACTATTGTTGCTGCGACCAAGAACAGCTGGGTTATTGATTGGGCCTTCTGGATCTTCTACCCATTCACTTTCAGGCCGGTGCATGTAAGCCCCGCCCTGTTCAATCATATAGATCCCAGTCCGCTGCATGTTGGTGCCGAGTAGTGGGAACTGACCTAGGTTACTATTAGTCGCTGAACCGACAAAGGATCCTGGGAAGAAGCCCCCTGCTTGACGGAACATGGTCACCCGGTTGCCGGTATCTGGATCGAAATAGTCTGGAATCCATAAGCGATAATATTGGGCACCCTTAGCGGAATATTTATGTTCCACTCCATTGGCGTCAATCCAGGCATCTCTTAAGTCAAAAGCATAAGCCCCTGGCCCTGCTTGGCTCCCATCAACTTGTGATAATTGATTGGTCGTTTGAGCACGGTAAAGTGGGGAAACTGCACCATCCGTATCGATCCACTGCATGTAAACATCGGTACCTTCTGCAACGGGTGTCAACCCATTGGCCATGGTCGATGGCAGCCCTTTGTCGGCAATCCAAGCACGACCTGACAGGGTATTGGCAGCGTTAGACATATCGGTCCCGGATTTGATGTAACCGTTAGCGATAGCGTCCGCATCAATGGCATCAACTTTCTTTTGATTGTTGCTAGCTTCTTCGCCCGGCTGGTTTTCAGCTGGGGTCTCTGTTTCGCTTGGTTCAGCAGCATAAGTTACAGGTGAAACTTTTTCCTCTTCCTTATCAGCATCAACCGGTTGATCGGCGGCTTCTTCTTCAGACGCATTTTCTGCAGGCGCTTCTTCAGAAACTGCTGGACCTTCTTCTGATTCTGCTGGTGTTTCAGCCAGAGTTTCCTCTTCAACAGCTGGCGCTTCAACGACAGGCGCATCTTCTGTTAGGGGAGCTGCTTCCTCTACAGAACTTTCGCTCGCTTCTGCTGGTGTTGATACTTCTTCACTTGTATTTACTTCTTCAGTTGCTGCTTGAACAACTGCTGCATCACCCGCGAACAAGAGGCCTGCTGCCACAGCGACAGACGCCACGCCTACACTTAAGCGTTTAATGGAGTAGCGATAGAACTTATTGCCCTGCTTCTCCTTTTTCACTTGGTAGTTATTTTTTCCAACCATATGTGTCCTCCTTATACTCGTACATATTTGTTTTTTATAAATAAGAACTTTGTAAAGATATAGTACCTAAAAAAAAAAAAAAACACAATGTATATAAATTTTTAAAAGAGATAATTTATTATTTTATCTATTTATATATCCATAACCTCCCTTTATAGATGTTTATAAATAGGTCATATTTATTTGTAAAATACATATTTGTTTTAAACTATATTTAAAATACCATTTGAGTTATCCCCTTTAATTTACAGTATAATAATTAACTTTAAAAAAACAAATCTTACTTTGTCTTTTATTTGGAAATATAATCTATAATTTAGCTTCTAAGCCCTGTCACGAAGGCCTTCCTGTCCATTTAAATTTATAAAAATTTACACAGAAAAGAACATTATTTTGTTCTATATGAGAACAATATTGTTTATTTTATAGTTCTTATTTTACATTTTAAAAAAGCTATACGTTAACCTAATTCGATCAGTCAATTAACAAAATAAAAAAGCTCCCATACATTTTTGTATGAGAGCTTAAAAATCTATAGGGTTAAATTAACCATTTAGTCCTACTTTTTGCGTTTGCCTACAGCAAGAATACTACCTGCTCCGATAAGCACAAGGGCTAATGAGCTTGCTAGACCAGCAACTGCACCTGTTTGAGGGAGTTGAGAGTGAACTTTAGCAGTGCTTACTTTAGCCTCTGAAGATTGACCGACTTCATTATCCTTAACAACATGAGATGTTTTTGAAGGAGTAGTTTGAGAAGCCTTTGTATTTTCAACATTTTCTCCTAGTTTGGAAGGGTCGTCCTCTTCATGATGATTTACTGGAACAACTGGATTGGAAGCTGGTTCAGTTTCATGGTCTTCCTCATCATTGTCATCCTTAATGCCAGTATCCTTATCTGGATCAGTAATAATATTTCCAGTATTTTGGTTATCACCGCTTGTTTCATCTAGAACATGAGAAGTATCCTCATTGTCTGTTGGTTCATCCGCTGGTGTGTCTTCAGATTTATTATCATCACGACCTGCTTCATGTCCAATGACTTGAACTGGAATAGTAGCTTTGCCTCTTGGCAGGTCTTCGTCTTCGATAACTATTCTGATTGGACCATCAACATCTGTTCCTGGGGTAACTTCAATTTCACCAGTTTCTGGATTGATTTCGGCAGGAACTTCCTTACCGTCTTCATCAGTCGCCGTTACAGTTGTGGTGTCATCTGGATTGGTTACTGTGATACCAGTGCCTTGTTTTTCATCACTTGGATGTACTGGTTTAACAGCGCCTCCAATTTCGGTCTTAGGTGCATTATCATCGCGGCCTGCTTCATGCCCAATAACTGGAACTGTTACTTCTTGTTTACCTTCTGGCAATTCAGGATCTTCTATAGTAATGGTGATTGGGCCGTCAACATCTGTCCCTGGGGTAACTTTAACATCACCAAAGCGGCCATCTGTTACGACTTCTACTGGCACATCTTTACCGTCTTCGTCCTTAGCAGAAACTTTTGTCTCATCATCAGGATTTACAATGGTAATACCGGTTGATTGTTGGTCATCATTCTGATCTACGGGGTTAACCTTGCTGTCATCAACGCGGGTTTGTTCAGTAGCTGGCTTGCCTTCAGAACCATTATCATCGCGTCCATCTTCATGACCGTTAACTGGGACTGGAATAGTTGCTTTACCGTTTGGCAAGTCCTCATCCTCAATCACGACATTGATTGGACCATCGACATCTGTGCCAGGTGTCACTTCAACTTCGCCCGTTTCTGGGTTTATTTCAGCTGGAACTTTCTTACCATCTTCGTCAGTCGCAGTAACTGTCGTTTGATCAGTTGGGTTAGTTACCGTAATGCCGGTACCTTGTTTTTCATCACTTGGATCAACTGACTTAACCGCACCTCCAATTTCAGTTTTCGGCACATTGTCGTCTCGACCGTCTTCATGACCGTTGACTGGAACTGGGATAGTTGCTTTACCCTTTGGCAAGTCCTCATCCTCAATTACAACATCGATTGGGCCATCGACATCTGTGCCAGGTGTCACTTCAACTTCGCCCGTTTCTGGGTTTATTTCAGCAGGAACTTCCTTACCATCTTCATCAGTCGCCGTTACGGTTGTAGTGTCATCTGGATTGGTTACCGTGATACCGATGCCTTGTTTTTCATCTGTTGGGTCAACTGACTTAATAGCACCACCGACTTCAGTCTTAGGTTCTTCAACTGTCACAGCAACAGTTAATTTGTCTTCTGAACCATCTGGATAAGTAACAGTAACTGGAACTTCAGTGGTACCTGGCGTTTGACCATCTGGCAATTGACTTGGATCGTCTACTGTAACAGTTGGTTGGTCGCCTTCCGTTGGATAATCAGGAACATTGACTGCGTTCTTGATTTCTTCTTCAGTTGGAGCTTGGCCATGATCCTTAGTTACTTCATTCGCAGTTAGTTCGTATTTATCAGCAGCTGGCTGGTCTTTAACCGTTACTGGAACAGTTAATTTATCTTCGGTACCGTCTGGGTAAGTTACAGTAACTGGAACTTCAGTGGTTCCTGGAGTTTGGCCGTCTGGTAGTTGATTTGGATCGTCAACGGTAACAGTTGGTTGGTCACCTTCTGCTGGGTAATCAGGAACATTGACTGCGTTCTTGATTTCCTCTTCGCTAGGCGCTTCCCCATGTTCTTTAGTGACTTCCTCTGCAGTAGGTTCATATTTATCTGCTGCTGGTTGGTCTTTAACCGTTACTGGAACAGTTAACTTATCTTCTGAGCCATCTGGGTAAGTTACAGTAACAGGAACTTCAGTGGTTCCTGGCGTTTGGCCATCTGGCAATTGACTTGGATCATCTACTGTAACAGTTGGTTGGTCACCTTCTGTTGGATATTCAGGAACACTTACTGCATTCTTGATTTCTTCTTCAGTAGGAGTTTGACCGTAATCCTTAGTTACTTCACTAGCAGTTGGTGTGTACTTATCGGCATCTTGTTCAGTAGGTTCAGCTTCCTTAGTCACAAAATTGATGAATTGGTTGCCGAGATTATCTGTAACAGTTAAGGTACCACCATCGGTCAATCCTGTATCAGCAATTTCATAGTTTGAGTTAACTGGATCGAAACCCTCAATCGTCACCTTGTATTCACCTAAAGGAATACTTGCTAAGTTAAAGTTCTTAGTCACTGGGAATCCTGTTCCTCCAACCCATACCGAGCCACTCTCGAATTGGACAGAAGGATCTTCCATGCTGGTTAAAGTCACTTTAATATTTCTAAATTCTTCAGGAAGTGATTCTTCAGGGGTCTTACCTTCTTGAACAACTAATGGTTTACCATCGACTCTGATACTGTGAGTGACGTGAGCGGTTTCAGTTTCTGAACCATTATCATCTTGGTTAGCGGCATGGTTTTCTACCGGAACAGTGTAGTCTTGACTTCCACCTGGTAAGTCTTCATCACTAACTGTTACAGCGATTGGGCCATCAACATTTTCTGATGGAGTAAGCTTAATATTTCCATTTTCATCGATAGCAGCAGGAACATCCTGACCATCCTCATCCTTAGCGCTAACGGATGTAGGTGTTGCTTCATCCTGGTTAGATACAGTTAATCCTGTCTCTTGTTCCATTCCATCAGGTTTAACCGTTGTAGGTTGTCCTTCTACGCTTGTTGGGGTACGTTCAGCTTCTTTCACTGTTACTGGAACATTTACCTTGTCTTCTGAACCATCTGGATAAGTTACAGTAACTGGAACTTCTGTCTTACCTGGGGTTTGGCCATCTGGCAATTGACCTGGGTCGTCAACTGTAACGGTTGGTTGGTCGCCTTCTGCCGGGAAATCTGGAATGCTTACGGCATTCTTAACGTCATCTTCAGTAGTCTCTTGACCATGTTCTTTAGTTACTGTGTCTGCAGTTGGTTCGTACTTATCGGCATCTTGTTCAGTTGGCTCAGCAATAGTTACTGGTACATTTACCTTATCTTCCGAACCATCAGGATAAGTCACAGTTACAGGAACATCAGTTGTACCTGGGGTTTGACCATCTGGTAATTGACTTGGGTCGTCAACTGTAACGGTTGGTTGGTCGCCTTCTGCTGGGAAGTTTGGAATGCTTACGGCGTTCTTAACTTCATCTTCAGTTGGCGCTTGGCCGTGGTCTTTAGTTACTCCTTCAGTTGTTGGTTCGTATTTATCAGCGTCTTTTTCACTGGCTTCTCTCACAACCACTGGAACATGAACAACTTCTGAACTGCCGTCTAAGTAAGTTACTTTCACCCGAGAATCAACAGGGATATCATTGCCCTCTTCATCTTTAGGGGTTACTTGGCTCACATCTGGTTCAGTTTCCCAGGTAAATGTAGTGCCTTCTGGAAGTTCTGCAGCATTCGCAATACCGGCTTGTGGATCTGGCAGGCTACCAACTTCAGTTTCAATTAATTGCGTTTGTGGTTCATTGGTTGCAGCCAAGCTCAATTCATAGTAAGCGTCAAAGTAGGCATTCCCATAAGAACCAACTAATCGTTTGGTAGGTTCGCCATTATCGGCATAAGGTGTTTGTCCGTTAAGAGGGCCACCTGGCGTATCCACAAAGTCTTGCTCAACCCAAGTTTCAAATAAAAGTTTATTATTATTGTTCTTGGTATATTCAGCCATAGCCTGAGCAATATCTTGTGGAGTATAGCCTTCTGCTAGAGGGTAAACAATCGAATAGGTCCGTGGTTGGCCCAAGGTACCTTCTAGGATTCTATCATTGATATTAGTTCTAGCATTTTGCAAAGCCTGGATTTGTGTTCGACGGTCATTTGAATCAGCGTGGGCAATCGAGATAGCCGGCGTCTTACGTGAGTCCACGAGGCCTGAATCATTCATCACTAATGGAATCGGATCGATTGGTGCATTGGTTGACGTTCTGAATAAGTTTGGATTGGAAACATCATTCATAACCCCAATTTTCACGCTATTCTTATCAATATAAGGAACAAGTACTTTAGGAATTTGTTCCATGAAGTAGTGGACATTCGAATAACTTGATTCACTAAAGTTTTGGTCTGGTTGAACAGTATGACGGGAAATGATGGAGTTAGAAGCTTCATCGTAGTAAACACTGTGACTCATCCCTTTGTCATAGAAGTTACCATCTGCGAAACGCGAATCCCCGATAGCTCCGATTGTACCGTGAGGAGCATATAATTCAGGATTCTCTTCACGGGCTGGATTATTCGGATTATTCCGTAAAATAAAACCATTATCTAAAGATCTGCCTTCAATAAGGTTAAATTCGTCACCTGCACCTTTACCCGTTACCATGCCGACAGTAAAGGGTAGTGGGGTATCTGCTAGGCCTAAGTTTTCGAAAGTCGTGCCTTCTTTAAGGGTAACTCGAACATCCACATCAGAAATGGATCCTGTAATCCCCGCTTCCAAGTTGGCATTGGTTAAAGGCATGGTCCAGTCGCGGCCACTTGTCGCGCTTACCCATACTGTCTGTCCGCCTGCCATATTGCCCCGAGTCGTTTCAACTGACGCAATATTTTGGTAGAAGTCTGGGTTTTCAAAGGAAATGACATAACGTCCTGGATAAGTTGTCCCTTCTACAGTTCCCCAGCGTGTTGCTGCACTGGCAAAAGGCCAGAAGCGAATGGCTAAGTCAGCGGTATTCTCAGTTGTATCCATGACTTCAGTTGTATTGTAACGGATTGGACCGGCATTGCCAGGTTCATAGTCTTTCTTACCGAAAGTTTCTTCCTTGAAAGGAATCTCTTGGTTAATCGCAGCATCGAGATTTTCCTTATTTGGTGCTGGATCTTGAGCTGCCGCCCGAGTAGCTGTACCGCCAGTTTCTCCCTCTGTAGGCGCCGCATAGGTCACCACTCGAGGTTGAACTTCTTCTTCAGCTTCAGCTTGAACAGCGCTTTCTTCCACTGGAACTTCCTCTGCTTCTGCAACGGGTGCAGTTTCTTCCTTATCAGGCTCTTCTTCGTCATTTAGTTCTTTCACTACTGAAACATTTTCAGCAGAACTTGCCTCTTTAGCAGTTGACTCTCCTTCATTAAGGACAAGCTCACTGCTTTCTTCACTGACTTCTGCCGCAGCTACCTCTACTACAGCCGCATCACCGGCAAATAATAATCCTGCCGCAACAGCTACCGATGCTACACCGACACTTAAGCGCTTAATGGAGTAGCGGTAAAATTTATTAGCTCGTTTTTCCTTCTTAACTTGAAGGTTATTTTTCCCAACCATATTATTCCTCCTGTTTGGATATATTCATTCGAAATATTATATACTTTACTTCTCCATTATAATAATTATATTTTAAAAGAACAAATCTTAATTTAGCTTTCCCTTTGACTTAAGATTGGGACAATAGCTGTTTTTAGCGTCATGACGGGATTGATTAATAATTTCCGTTGACTTATTATCTATAAAAAATACAATTAATGTGCCTAATGAAAGCGTTTTTGTACTTAATTTATGCTGACCTTCCTACCTAAGTACTACTTTTTAACTTACCCAAGACACAAAAAACTCCCATACTGTTGTATGAGAGCTTTTTGAACTATGAAGTCAAATCAATAGCCTAGTCTTCTTTTCTTCTTTTACCAAGAGCGAGAATACTACCGGCTCCGATAAGAGCTAGGGCTAATGAGCTTGCTATGCCTGCAACTGCACCTGTTTGAGGGAGTTGACTTTGTACTTTGGCAGAGCTTGCTTTATTAGCTGATGGTTGATTTGCTTTTGTCGTTGCTGCATGAACTGCAGTGTTTGTATGAACTGGTTGAGCAACTTGATTGCCATGACCTGAGTGTCCTGGTTTTACCGTATTTGCTTGTGGAGAGGCTGGTTGAGCAGGTTGGTCATTATCGCTAGGTGCTGCGACCGTGTCAGAACCATTGTCATCGCGACCTGCAGCATGGCCTTTAACTGGAACCACGACTACCTTCTTACCACCTGGTAATTCTGGGTCAGTGATGGTGACAATAATTGGGCCGTCAACATCGGTGCCTGGGGTAACTTCCACTTCACCGGTTGTTGGGTTAATGACTACAGGAATGTTCTTGCCGTCTTCATCCTTAGCGGTTACCTTGGTGTCTTTATCAGGGTTATTCACCTTGATGCCAGTACCTTGTTGGTTATCAGTTGGGTTGACTTCTTTGACTTGTGAGTCATCTACTGTGGTCTTTTCAACTGTTTCAATTGGTGTATTAGGCTCATCAGAACCGTTATCATCGCGACCTGCTTCGTGTCCCTTAACTGGAACGGTAACTTTTTGCTTGCCACCTGGGAGGTCTGGATCTTCAACGGTAACAGTGATTGGGCCGTCTACGTTGGCACCTGGAGTCACTTCCACTTCACCGGTTTCCGGATTGATGACTACAGGAACATCCTTACCGTCTTCATCCTTAGCGGTGACTACCGTATCCTTATCTGGGTTATTAACCTTGATCCCAGTGCCTTGTTTTACGTCCGTTGGGTCAACAGCTTTAACGGCTGTACTGTCAACATTGGTCTTTTCACGAACTAAGTCTCTACCTGGGACAGTGTCTTGCGAGCCATCTGGGTAAGTGATAGTTGCGGTGCCATCATTGCCAATTTCAACCTTAGTTGGTTTTTGACCTTCTTTAGCTACTGGGAATTTATCCTTGTTGGCATCTTCGATGGCTTTCTTAACTTGTGCTTTTTCGTCGTCAGTTAAGTGGTTCTTGTCAGCGACTGGAGTCTTGTCAGCTGGAACGACTGGGTCCGTTAAGTCTGCTTGAGTCTTGTCTGAACCGTTGTCATCGCGACCAGCTTGGTGACCTTTGACAGGAACGGTGATTTCTTGCTTGCCACCTGGAAGATCTGGGTCTTCAACGGTAACAGTGATTGGGCCATCTACCTTGGTACCTGGTTTCACAGAGATAGAGCCGTCTTCCCCTACAGTGACAGGAATGTCTTGGCCATCTTCGTCCTTAGCAGTTACCTTGGTTTCAGCTTTCTTGTTGGTTACTTTAAGACCAGTATCTTGGACATCGTCAGTTGGGTTAACTTCCTTAGCAGTCCCCTCAACTTTAGTCTTTTCACGAACTAAATCAGTTCCTGGAAAGGTATCTTTCGAACCATCTGGGTAAGTGATTGTAGCGGTACCATCGTCGCCAACTTCAACCTTAGTTGGGTTTTGACCTTCCTTGGCTGCTGGGAATTTGTCCTTGTTAGCGTCTTCAATAGCTTTCTTAACTTGTGCTTTTTCATCGTCAGTTAAGTGGTTTTTGTCAGCGACTGGAGTCTTCTCAGCTGGGACAGTTGGATCAGTTAAGTCAGCTTGAGTCTTGTCTGAACCATTGTCATCGCGGCCTTTTTCGTGACCTTCCACTGGCACTTCGAATGTTTGTTTACCATCTGGTAAGTCTTTGTCTTCAACAGTGACAGTGATTGGGCCGTCAACCTTGGTGCCAGGGGTTACGGAAACTTTACCAGTTTCTGGGTCAACAGTTACCGGAACGTCTTGACCATCTTCATCCTTAGCGGTCACCTTAGTTGGGGTCTTGTCATCTTTGTTCTTCACAACAAGTCCGGTGTCTTGAGGATCGTTAGTTGGCTTAACAGTCTTAGGTTCGCCTTCTACAGTGGTCTTAGGTCTTTCTACAACTAAGTCTGTCCCTGGGATGGTGTCTTTAGAGCCATCTGGGTAAGTAATGGTTGCAGTTCCGTCATTGCCGATTTCAACCTTAGTTGGGTTTTGACCTTCCTTAGGCGTTGGGAACTTGTCCTTGTTGGCGTCTTCGACAGCCTTCTTAACTTTTGCTTTTTCGTCATCTGTTAAGTGGTTCTTGTCTTCGACTTCAGTCTTACTTGGAACAGTTGGATCAGTTAAATCGGCTTGAGTCTTGTCTGAACCGTTGTCATCGCGACCAGCTTTATGACCGTTAACAGGAACAGTGACTTCCTTTTTACCGCCTGGTAGATCTGGATCAGTGACAGTAACGGTAATCGGACCATCAACGTTCTTCCCTGGGGTGACTTCCACTTCACCGGTTTCTGGATTGATAACCACAGGAACGTCCTTGCCATCTTCATCCTTAGCGGTTGCCTTGGTGTCTTTATCAGGATTGTTGACTTTAACGCCAGTACCTTGTTTTTCGTCGGTTGGGTTAACAGCTTTAACCGCAGAATCATCAACATTAGTCTTTTCACGAACTAATTGGTCACCAGGAATGGTGTCTTTAGACCCATCTGGGTAAGTGATGGTTGCGTTACCTTTGTCATCAACGGTTACGGTTGTTGGGTTTTGACCTTCCTTAGGTGCTGGGAATTTATCCTTGTTAACGTCTTCGATAGCCTTCTTAACAGTATTCTTTTCATCTTCTGTTAAGTGGTTCTTGTCAGCGACTGGAGTCTTTTCAGCTGGAACGGTTGGATCTGTTAGATCAGCTTGAATCTTACCTGAATGGTTGTCATCGCGGCCTTTTTCGTGACCTTCTACTGGGACTTCGAAAGTTTGTTTACCGTCTGGTAAGTCTTTGTCTTCAACGGTGACAGTGATTGGACCGTCAACATTGGTACCAGGCGTTACAGAAACTTTACCAGTTTCTGGGTCAACAGTTACCGGAACATCTTGGCCGTCTTCATCCTTAGCGGTTACCTTGGTTGGCGTCTTGTCGTCTTTGTTCTTCACAACAAGGCCGGTGTCTTGAGGATCATTAGTTGGTTTAACTGTCTTAGGTTGGCCTTCAACGGTTGTCTTAGGTCTTTCGACGACTAAGTCTGTACCTGGGATAGTATCCTTAGATCCATCTGGATAAGTAATTGTAGCGGTACCATCTGGACCAACTTCAACTGTGGTTGGGTTTTGACCTGGTTTAGCTTCAGGGAATTTACCCTTATTAGCGTCTTCGACTTTCTTCTTAACTTCAGCTTTTTCTTCAGGAGTTAAGTTGGTTTTGTCTTCAACTTCAGTCTTAGCGGGAACAGTTGGGTCAGTTGTTTCCGATTGGGTTGGGTTCTTAGTAACTTTGACAGTTACAGGAACTTCATCCTTGGACCCATCTGGGTATGTCACCACAACAGTTGCTGGCTTGTCGCCTGGTGTCTTGGTGTCTACAGGTTGCTTGAAGTCAAAAGTAGTGCCCTTAGGTAACTTGTCAGCATTCTTGATACCATCTTTAGCGTTTGGTGTTTCGCCAACTTTAATGTTGATGTCTTGACCTTGTGGATCGTTCTTTTCTGCATCAGTTAAGTCTTTAACTTGGACTTTAGCTGGAACTTCTTCGCTTGAACCGTCTGGGTAGGTTACCACAACTGACGTTGGTTTTTCACCTGGGGTCTTGGTATCAACTGGATCCTTGTAGGCTACCTTGGTACCTTGTGGAAGGTCCTTCAGGTTCGCAATGGAATCTTCTGCTTTTGGTGTTTCACCGACTTTAACGGTTTGATCCTTTGCTTGTGGTTCATTCTTTTCCGCATCTGTCTTCTTAGTTGCGTTAGCTACAATGACTTCGTCTTTACTAATTGGTGTATCAGGTGCGACGGACCAAGTAATTGGTTCTTTGTAGTCCTTAGCTTTAGATGGAGCGATAGTTGCCTCTGGATACGAATCAGCTGAAATACCTTTACCATCTCTTACGTGAAGAACTTTTTCTGCAACTTGAGTTCCTTCACCAGCTTTAAGCGTTACCTTATGGTAGCCTTCGGGAACTGGAGCATTTGGATCAGTTGGTTTATAAACGTCAGGCCGTAGAGCCACATTGAAGGTAGCTTCAGTTGTGTCGGTGGTCTTGTCCCCGTAAGTGACCACAACTGGAATTTTGACATCCTTGCCTTCGTCAGCAGCTTGAGGTGTGTAGCTAACTTCCCCTGTCTTAGGATCGATTGTAGCACCCTTAGGAGCACCTTCACCTAGAGCGAAGATTGCGCCGGCTGGTGTGTCCGCTGGCTTATTAGCACTATCTTTGAAGCTTGGTGCTTTAGATTTAGCAGCTTGACCAACATTAGCCTCAGTTGGTTCATAGCTTGGTTCCAAGGCATCCTTATCCTGTTGTTTAACTGTGATTGGGGCCTTAGATTCTGCCTTGAGTTCGCCGTTCTTACCAGGCACAGTGACTTCAACCTTCTTACCGTCATGGTCTTTCTTGGTTAGAGGGGTATCAGTGGTGTAGTTTGGAACGTCTTTGAGGCCAACTTTCACGCCGTACTTGTCGAATTCTTCAGGTCCAACAACTTTTTCCACGCCATTGGCATCAGTTAATTTCACCTTAGTACCGGCTGGGTCAAGCTTGTTGTCGCCTTCCTTGCCTTCGGTATATTCTTTCTTGGTTGGTTCTTGAACGATTTCAACCTTAGCGATACCGACATTGTCTTCGTTGAAGCGTTTGTCTTCATAAACAGAGTGGTATTCACGAGTATCGCCTTTAAGCCCTTCCTCGACTGAAGTATCCTTGGCTAATTCGTTGTCAAAGATTGGTTCCCATGATGACCATTTCTTAGCTGGGTTGTCCGCTACTGGGTTTGTAGGTACAACTTGATCAAATTTAGTTTGAATTTCTGGGTCGTTAAACTTAGTTCCTTTAAGAACGTCGAAAGCTTTAACCTTAGAATTGTCCGCAAATTTACCAGTTACTGAACCGTCCTTGGTGTCCGCATTGAATTTTAGACGAACATAGCCTTCAGGTACAGGAGAGTTTGGATCGGTAACATCTTTAATCTTGTCTTGTTCTGCGACAATAACTGGTGCATTGGTGGTGTCTTGTGAACCGTCCTTGTAGGTCACAACCACAGGTACGCTAACCATGGTCCCAGCGTCAGCAGCTTTAGCTGTGTAGGTGACAACACCTGTGTTAGGATCAACTTTAGCACCCTCTGGAGCGTTTTCGCCTAAAGCGAACTTAGCGCCTTCTGGTTTGACAGTATCCTTGTCAGCTTGGTCAATGAATGTAGGCGTTGAAGTGACTTCTTCACCGACATTACTATGGACTGGGGTGTATTTCGGATCAACTAAGTCTTTTTCCTTAACTGCATTGTATTCTGCAACAAAGGTAACAGGTCTACCTTCTTCTAGCGGTTTAGTGTAGTCTGATAAGTCTTTAGCGTAGACCTTAGTATTTTCGTTATTTGAGTTTTCCTTCCAACCTTTAAATGGTTTAGCTGGATCATTCGGCGTGACATTTGGAATAACTAAAGGAGCAGCAGAACCTTTAGAGTCCTCGATAGCTTCTTGAATAGTCTTCCCTTTCAAGATATCATAGTAGACTTCTTGCTTATCACCATCAAATTTACCACTATTTCCTGGTAAGAAGCTGACACGAACGTAGCCTCTTTTTACTTCGTCATCTTTGTTAACTTTCTTAACTGGTGGACGTGCAATGAATGAGTCCGCATAAAGGGCATCAGTTAACTTATTTGCTTTGTTAGTTGAAGCGAAAATACCCGAGGTGTAAATCACATCATCTTCTAAATCATTAGGCACGGTAATTGGGATTGAACCATATTCACCTTTTTCGTCTGTAGTGAATTCTGTCACTTCGCCCACTGGCTTACCATTTCTAAACCATCTTTGTTTGTAAGGTTGGCTTGGGTGGAGTCCCTTAGTAGATGATTGAGCAGTGTCACCAGGACGCGCAAATTTCGCATTGGTGTCGTAGTTTGTCACATCGTGTACTGGTTGGGCAGCCAAGAGGGCAAATTGGATCCCATCGATATCAGTACCGGCGTTTAACTGACCCCCGATAGAGTAAGATGTTTGGAACATATTATCTTCATACATCTTCATCCAGGTGTCGCGGTTACCGGATAGTGGGTAAACGTAAGAGTAGTCGTAGTTAATGTGGCGATTCTTTAAGTTAACAACACCGTCCCAAACTCGTGAATCTTTATGGTTAATGTCTTCGTCTTTAACTAACTTACCATACTCTTCATCGCTTACCTTATGTGCAACATCTGCGACTGGATGTTGACGGTCTCTAGAAGCTCCATAAAGTCCCCTAAATGGAATGCGGAACTTTCCGTCCTTGTCAACCTTACCAACAACCGTTTCAGCGATGGCTGAGCTCTTGCCGTATTGTTGTTCATATTCAGAGATTATCTTTTGTTGGGCTTCCTTGAATTGTTGGTGAGTATAACCTTTGTTGGCTGCTTTCCAAGCATCGAATTGGCGGGCGACATGGTCGTTTACGTAAGAACCGACAACTTCCATACCAGTAGCCCAAATATCCCCATTACGTGGTTGGCCAAGGTATTCGTTGGTTACCCCACCATTGCTTTCATTAACTTCGTACCAAACTTTACCGCGCATGGTCCCGTAGATACCATCATCTGGCCAATAACCATCAGGAGTATTAGGTCTTACCCATTGGTCTTTAGGTTTAGCCAACCAGCCTTCAACATTAGGTTTCCGTTCATATTGGATAACCCCGTTAACAATTCGGTTAATTCCGGCCGTGAAGTCCCAGCTCTCTTGGGTCCGGTCTAAACGTGTTTGGAAACGTGCCCCGTACATATCCCCAGACTTAACTACAGAATAGCCTTCCATTGGAGACGCCCAAGTTCTTACACCAAAGTTAGGATCACCAGCTAATTTATATTGGGTCACGGAACCATCCGCTAAGATTACTGGACGAGATAGGTCAAAAATAAAGGACCCATCTGGTTTAACAACTGTATAGAAGATCGGGGAAACAACGCCCTTACCGTCCTTCCATTGCAAGTAAACTTTTTGACCAGCGGCTGGGACATCCCCCTTGTCCTCAGAACCAAATGCAGGTTCATTTTCAATCCAGGCCTTACCACGATAAATTTGGGTAGCATCTGGATTTTGACCAGTAGCATCAATGGCGTCCGCTTCACTGGTTCCGCCACCAGTAATAAGCTCGGTACCATTGGCAGCTTCTGCAGGCACATTGTCTGGTGTATTGATTGGCAAAGTTAAAATGTCATAGCTCTTATCAGGATAAGTCACTTTAACATGAGCTTCCTTGTCACCTTTTTGAGGTTTCTTCACCCATTCATACTTGGTTCCTTTAGGTAGAGAAGCTTTGTTTGCAACAGCTTCTTCAGCTTTTTTCTCTTCAATAGCGCCTGATTTTAAGCCAAAGGTTAAATCAGCAGTTGGCGCTGGTTCATTGGTATCCTTTTCTTTCTTATCTTCAGCAGCAAAGAATTTTAATTCTTCCGGTTGTTCATTTTCATCTGCAGCATAGTTGGCTGCTTTACTATCTGCTTTCTCAACCTTAGCTGCTTTTTCAGACTTAGCTTGTTCTTCAGCTTTCTTAGCTTCAGTCTTTTCAGCTTCCGCATCAGCTTTAACTTTTTCGGCTTGAGTTTTTTCTTCAGACTTCTTATCTGCTTCAGGTTGAGCCGGTTTCTCTTCTGCTTTTTCTTCAGTAAGCTTTGCTTCTTCTGCTACTGGTGTAGGAACTGCTTTGTCTTCAGCTGGACTTGCCACTGGAGCAGTCACTACTTCACTCGGTTTAGGGTCCGCTACCGGAGCTGGTGCACTAGGCGTTTCCACTGTTGAAGCTTTGACTTCGTTGGTGGCTGCTTGGGCGACAGCTGAATCGGAAGCAAATAGCAAACCTGCCGCTACTGCAACTGATGCCACGCCAACACTTAGGCGTCTAATCGAGTAGCGGTAGAATTTGTTGCTTTGCTTTTCCTTTTTCACCTTAAGGTTATTCTTACCAACCATATTCTTCCTCCTCATACTTATACAAATACGTTTCATTACAAAACAAGGACTTGATATGGCTATGGTACTCCAAATTTAAGTGCAAATTCAACGATTATAAAGTTTTGTTAATATTAAATTTATTATATCATTAACATTATTTATTTTATTAAAATATACAGACCTTGATAATCAAGGCTTTCTGACTGTTTTCATAGTTAAAAACAAGATGAATGGGTTTATATTTATTAAAAATAATCCACACTTTTATACATTTTTTGTTTTTTATTGGTAAATATACCGAGGTCAAAGACTGCTCGTTTTTTGGATCGAAAACTTCATTAAATAATAATGCCCAAGAAAAAATCCTCTTAAAGCCACTTTCTAAACTTGAAAGTGCTTTAAGAGGAATTGATTGGCTTAAATAATGAGCGACAGATCGATTACATTTCTTTAGGTGCTTGAACGCCTAAAAGTCTCAAGCCTTCAGTCAAGACCACTGACACCGCGTAAACTAAAGCTAAGCGAGCGTTTAATTGGTCATCTTCTTCAAGAACCCGAGTATGGGCATAATATTTATTAAAGCGTTGGGCTAATTGAAGCGTATACTTAGCGATCACACTAGGTTCATAACTTTCATAGGCCTTAGCAATAATTTCTGGGAAACGATTTAATTGTTTAACCACCGCATAAGACTCGTCATCAGCCAATTGTAAGTCCTCTAGACTTGGTTTACCAACATTAGCCTTACGCAAGATGGATTGTGCCCGGGCATTGGCGTATTGGACATAAGGACCAGTTTCACCTTCAAATTGGACCACTTCTTCTAATTGGAAGTCAAAGTTATTCAAGCGGTCATTCTTGAGGTCATGGAAGACCACTGCGCCCACACCAACGGCTTCGGCCACTTGGTCTTTATCAGTGAGGTCAGGGTTTTTACTGTTGATCTGCTCTTGGGCTAAACGAATCGCTTCCTTGAGGACAGATTCTAAGAGAACCACTTTCCCTTTCCGGGTAGAGAGTTTCTTGCCTCCTTGGGTAATTAAACCGAAGGGAATATGGTGAATATCTTCATACCAGTCATAGCCCATTTCTTTAATGACTGCTTTTAATTGTTTGAAGTGGACAGACTGTTCATTCCCGACCACATAGAGGCATTGGTCAAAGTCATAGGTCCGCTTACGGTAGAAGACGGCTGCCAGGTCACGAGTCATATAAAGGGTTGCCCCATCAGACTTCTTCACTAAGGCTGGAATCAAGTCATAAGCTTCCAAATCAACCAAAGTAGCTCCTTGGTCAACCTTGAGCAGGTCTTTTTCTTCTAACTCGTCAATCACTGCATCCATCTTGTCATTATAGAAGGCTTCCCCATTCATGGAATCAAAATCGATGCCTAGTAAATCATAGATACTTTGGAATTCTTCTAAGGATTTCTCCCGCATCCATTGCCATAATTCCAATTCTTCTGGGTTGCCGCCTTCTAATTCTTTAAAGGCTTGGCGCGCTTCATCATTCAAAGAATCGTCTTCATCAGCCATTTGATGGAAATAGACATACAAGCGGTTTAATTCCTTGATGGGATTTTGACGAACAGTTTCCTCGTCACCCCATTTACGGTAAGCAACGATGAGTTTACCAAATTGGGTGCCCCAGTCCCCTAAGTGGTTAATGCGAACCGGTTGGAAGCCCACCTTTTCAACGATGTTACCAATAGCGTTCCCAATAACGGTGGAACGGAGGTGTCCCATTGACATGGGTTTAGCAATGTTTGGGCTAGACATATCAATACAAATATTTTCTCCATCCCCAATAGCTAATTGTCCGTAAGCGGATTCCTTATCGAGGATATCTGCTAGGACAGCGGCAGAGATTTTATCTGCCTTTAAGAAGAAGTTAATGTAAGGCCCTACTGCTTCAACATGATCGATCAAATCATCACTGAGTTTTTCAGCGAGTTCACTGGCGATCTTTTGAGGCGCTTGGCGAAGTGATTTAGCGAGGATAAAAGCTGGGAAAGCCAGGTCCCCTTGGCCCTCATGCTTTGGTACTTCTAAGACATCTTCCACTTGTTCTAGGCTTAAATAATCACTAACTTCTGCTTGAATAATTTTTGCAATATGTTGTTTAATGTTCATGCTTTAACTCCTTTGTTAATGAGTCTTCCACCTTAACTTAACAAGGTGCGTCCTTCCTATTTTAGCATAAATTTGTTTATTTTGAAGACAGAAGACAAAAAGTCTTCCAGCTCATTCGATGAATTCTCATCCCTATTATAAACATTCCATCCAACTCCCAAAAACATAGCCAAATTAAAAACGACAGGTCTTAGCCTGCCGTTTTCTTCTATTAATTAATTTAATTATTTTTCAAGTGGTTGCCATTTCCATTCTTTAACTTCTGGCATGTCAGTACCGTATTCTACAATGTAGGCACGGTGTTCTTCTACCTTAGCGTTCATTTGGTCAATGAAGTCTTGGGCTTTATCGCCGTATACTACTTCAGCAACATGAGCCGCAAAGTGGAAGCGGTCGAGTTCGTTTAAGACACGCATGTCGAATGGTGTGGTAATGGCCCCTTCTTCACGGTAACCATGTGGGTAGAGGTTATGGTTGTGACGGTCGAAGAAGATGTCTTTGAGTAAGCCTTCGAAGCTGTGGAAGCCAAAGAAGACTGGTTTGTCTTTAGTAAAGACAGCATCAAATTCTTCGTCAGATAAACCACGTGGGTCAATATTTGGATGACGGAGACGGTAGAGGTCAACCACGTTCACGTAACGAATCTTCAATTCTGGGAAGGCTTCGTGTAAGTAGGAGATGGTTGCAATGGTTTCTACAGTTGGTTCAGTACCAGATGCAGCGATCACTACGTCAGGTTCTTCCCCTTCTTCAACGGTAGAAGCCCAGTCAATGACCTTGTAACCCTTGTCAACAAATTCTTCAGCTTCTTCAACTGAGAAGAATTGTGGACGTGGGTGTTTAGAAGTCACGATGTAGTTAATCACGTTTTCTGAACTTAAAGCCTTATCCATCACAGCTAATAGAGAGTTGGTATCTGCAGGAAGGTAAGCCCGTACAAATTCACCCTTCTTCTCTGCCAAGTGGGTTAATAAACCTGGGTCTTGGTGAGTGTAACCATTATGGTCTTGTTGGAAAGCGGTAGAAGAAGAAATCAAGTTCAATGATTGATAAGGTTTATGCCATTTGTATTCGCTGGCTTCACGCATCCATTTGAAATGTTGGGTGATCATGGAGTCAACTGTCCGTAAGAAGGCTTCATAACTAGCAAAGAAACCATGGCGACCGGTTAAGGTATAAGCTTCTAAGAAACCTTCCATTTGGTGTTCGGATAATTGTGAGTCAATCACACGACCAGATGGTGACATCCATTCATCGTAGTTATCCTTAATTGGTTCTAACCATTGACGTTTGGTGACATCGAAGACCTTGTTCAAGCGGTTAGACTTAGTTTCGTCTGGCCCAAAGATGCGGAAGTTGTCTGGGTTCTTTTCGATAACGCCAGCTGCATAGCCACCCATTTCAATCATGTCTTGAGCGTCGCGTTCACCAGGTGTCTCGAAGTCAAGAGCATAGTCACGCCAGTCTGGTAAGTCTAAAGGTTTAGGATCGATGCCTCCGTCAGTAATTGGATTGGAAGCCATCCGTTGGTCACCCTTAGGCGCAATTTCAGCAATTTCTGGACGTAATTGACCATCTTCAGTAAAGAGTTCTTCTGGACGGTAAGATTTCAACCAATCAACTAAAGCGTCTACATGTTCCATATTCTCAGCGTTCACTGGAATTGGCACTTGGTGAGCTCTGAAGGAACCTTCAATGTCGTTACCTTCCCATGCCTTAGGACCAGTCCAGCCCTTAGGTGTCCGGTAAAGAATCATTGGCCAGTTGCCCATGGTTGCCTCTTCAGCTGAACCCTTACGTGCTTCGCCTTGGATGGATTTAATCTTTTCAATAGCTTGGTCTAAGGTTTTAGCCATGAGTGGGTGAACCTTTTCAGGATCGTTGCCTTCAACCACCATTGGATCCCAACCTAAGCCTTGGAAGTACTTAATCAAGTCTTCATTGGATTTACGTTCTAAGATGGTTGGGTTAGCAATTTTACCCCCGTTTAAGTAAAGGATTGGTAAGACTGCACCATCAGTCACTGGGTTAATGAAGCTGTTAGATAACCAGCTGGCTGCTAGTGGACCAGTTTCAGATTCCCCGTCACCAATCACAGTGGCTGCAATCACATCAGGGTTATCAAGAATGGCACCGGTTGCGTGAGATAAGGAATAACCGAGTTCCCCACCTTCATGGATAGAACCTGGAATCTCAGCGGTCGCATGTGAGCCTGTTCCGCCTGGGAAGGAGAAGTACTTGAAGAATTTTTGCATTCCTTCCTTGTTTTGTGGGTATTCTGGATAATGTTCACTCCAGGTCCCATCTAAATAAGCATTGGCTTGCATCACTTGGCCACCATGTCCTGGTCCTTCGATATAGAACATGTTTAAGTCATATTTATTAATGACACGGTTCAAATGAGCGTAAACAAAGTTTTGCCCGGCAATGGTTCCCCAGTGTCCAATTGGGGTGATCTTAACGTCATCTGCCGTTACTTCACGGTCTAATAAAGGATTATCCCGTAAGTACATTTGCCCAACAGATAAGTAGTTAGCGGCACGCCACCAGGCATCCACTTTATCTAAATACGCTTTTGAATCAAAATCAGTCATTTTTTGATTTCCTCCTTTGAGCGAGTCGCTCTTATTTCTATTAATAATAACTTATCGCTTACCCATGACCACATGATAACATAGTCACAATCTTTTGAGAATAGCTTAAGAGCAAGATTTTTTGTTTATTTTCTTAAAATACAATCAAAGAAAGAAACGTTAATATGATCACTATTTAAGCGCTATAATGACGGACGTTCTTGGCAATGTCGATCAAGACTGCGATCGATTGTTCAATTGTTTCAATTGTCACAAATTCATAAGGTCCATGAGTATTTTCGGCTCCTGAGAAGAGATTTGGGGTTGGCAGCCCCTTATGAGAGAGAATAGCCCCGTCCGTTCCACCACGCATAGGTGCTTCAAAAGCTTCCACATTATTTTTCAAATAAGCGTCTCGAGCTAGATCAATTACCCAGGGGTAATCTTTAAGGACTTCGTACATATTGTCATATTGGTCAACAATCCGATAAGTAATTCGCTCTTCACCGATTTCTTGGTTTAAACGAGCGACTTGTTCTTCAAAGTAAGCCAATTTTTCTTGCATTTTTTCCTTATCATGGTCCCTTAAGTAATAAAACTGGTTGAGATGGTCAATCGTTCCTTCTTGGCGGATCAAGAAATAGAAGCCTTCCCGACCACTGGTCTTTTCGGGCACTTGGTTAGCGGGGAGACTGGTAGCTAAACGGGCACCCCATAAGAGGGCATTAATCATGGAGTCCTTAGCCGCCCCGGGATGAACACTACGTCCTGAGATAGTAACATTGGCTTGCTTAGCATAGAAGTTCTCATAAGTCAGAGTCCCGTACCGACCGCCATCAATGGTATAGGCAAAGTCGGCTCCAAATTGGTCGATATCAAAGTATTTAGCTCCTCGGGTGCCAATTTCTTCGTCTGGTCCAAAAGCGACCCGAATCTTGCCATGAGGAATTTCGGGGTGGTTAATCAGATATTCCCCAAAAGTAACAATGGAAGTAATCCCTGCCTTGTCATCGGCTCCCAGTAAGGTCCGTCCATCTGTCGTTACCAGAGTATGGCCAACCACATGTTTTAAACGGGGAAAGTCCTTTGGCGAGAGCACCATATCCTCTTCCTCATTAAGGACAATATCACCACCGTCATAATTCTCAATCACTTGGGGTTGGATATTTTCGGCATTGTAATCGGCGGTGTCCACATGGGCAATAAAACCCACAGTAGGGATATCTTCATCAGGAAGAGTGCTAGGAATGGTGGCTGTCAGGTAGGCATCCTTGGGATTATAGAAGCAGTCTTCAAAGCCCAATGCCTCGATTTCATCCTTTAATTTAAGGGTAAATTCTTCCTGGCTGGGAGTCGAAGGAATAGTAAGCGAACTTTCATCACTGCGAGTGTTGACTTTAGCGTATTTGATAAAACGATTTAGAATTTGCTGTTGTTGTGTATTCATCATTTTTCCTCTTTCTAGTAAAAATGGGATCAAAGAATTGCTCTGATCCCATTATCGGTAATATTGTATGAACTTTTACTCGCCATAAGTTGCTGCACGGAAATAGGATTGAGCCCCATTGGTTTGGTTAATAACCCCTTTGAGCTTAGGATCAATCATATTAGCGAAAGCGCCTTGGTAAATTGGTGCCAAAGCTTGGTCATCTTGAACCAATGTCCGCTCAGCAGCTAACAAGGTATCCCAACGTTCTTTGGGTTGGTTAGCTAAAGTTGTCCGGGCTTGGTTTAATTGTCCATCAAAAACTTCAGAATTATAGAAACCCGTATTCAAGGTCGAATGAGATTCAAAGTATTCTAAGTAAGCGATTGGATCAACATAGGAAGGAATAAAGGTTCCTAACATAATATCGTAATCCTTGCTTGCGGCAATGCTTTGACGACTCTTGAGGGGCACGTTACGGATAGTGACTTCAATACCAGGCAGGTTCTTTTGCCATTCCCCTTGTAAAAATTCGGAGGTTGATTTG
Organism: Aerococcus tenax; assembly: GCF_003286645.3. NCBI lineage: Bacteria > Bacillati > Bacillota > Bacilli > Lactobacillales > Aerococcaceae > Aerococcus > Aerococcus tenax. Next base: position 1,213,931 of record NZ_CP127382.2, read on the forward strand.
GAGACATCCGTATCTGAGGTTAAGAGCTCAATACTAATCTTATCTCGTCCTAAGTCAGCCTTAGCCTTTTCAAATTCTTCTTTAGCCTTATCAACATCATAGGAGGATAGCGAACCGTTTTGGGCCCGGAAATCTTCACCAGTATCTGGGTCTTGGTCATGTTCTTTAGGTATCCAACCATCAATTGGGGTTGACCCGTCTTTGAGCACGTTTTGGACAAAGGCTTCTTTATCGAAGGATGAAGCTAAAGCCTTACGTAAGTGAACATTATTTGTTGGTTCACGGGTAAAGTTAAATTGTAGATAGCCCACTAAACCAGAGGGGTCGACAGTTAAGGCTTCATTATTTTGCTCTTGTTCCACATAAGGGTTGCCAACTTTGGTATATTGAACCTTCCCGTTTTCAAAGAGATTAAAGTTGGTCGACATTTCTTTAGAAACTTGCCAATTAATAGTATCTAGGTGGACATTGTCCTTATCCCAATATTGGTCGTTTTTCTTTAATTGGAAGCTTTGTTCGTTACCGGTCCAGCCATCAACCACAAAGGGACCATTGAAGGCTGTCTTATCTTGGGAGGAGCCATAGTTATCGCCAACCTCCTTGGCCAGTTTCTCACTTTGAGGCAAGTAAGCAGGAGTCCCTAGTAAGCCTTTGAAATAAGGCGTAGGCGCTTCTAAGGTAAACTCTAGGGTCTTATCGTCAATGGCCTTAACCCCTAATTGATCGGTTGGCAGCTCACCATCTGAAATTGGCCGAGCATTCTTAATCACAAAGAACTTGTTGACATTTTCTGAGATCGCATTAGGGTCAACCGCTTTACGATAGGAAAAGACAAAGTCTTGGGCGGTTACTGGCTCTCCAGTTGACCAATTAGCATTGTCTCGAATCTTGAAGGTGTAAGTTAAGCCATCTTCAGATACCTCAGGTTCTTCCGCTGCTATTCCTAGTTCATTGCCACCATCAATAGAAGGACGGTAAAGACCTTCAGTGACATTAGCTAAGACATTTTGGGTGGGAATATCGGAAGAGGCAATACTGTCCAAGGAAGCTAGCTCCCCATCGGCAGTCGCCGTAATTTCTGTCTGCCGGGAAGACTCACTCCCACTCCCTCCTGAACATCCTGCTAAGGCCACTAGAACACTAAATAATAAGCCTAAGCTTTTCACACCTAACTTCATAAGATCGCTTCTTTCTGTTTTATTTTATGAAGAGACTATGACTAAGCTCACAGCCTCATTGTTCCTAAATTAGTTTTCTGTTTGATAAGTTGCCGCCCTAAAGTAATTGGTGACACCGTTCGTTTGGTTAATAACGCCAGTGAGTTTTGGATCCACTAAGAAGGCATAGGCCCCTTGGTAAATGGTTCCCAATGCCGCTTCATCTTCCATCAAATAACGCTCTGCTTCTAAAAGCTTTTGGAAGCGGGCTTCAGGTTGGTCCCCCAACTCATTTTGCGCTGTCGCTAAGAGTGAGTCATAGTTTTCTGAATCAAAATTAGCATTGTTTAAGGCACTTTGGCTATGGAAGTAATCCAGGTAAGCAGTGGGATCCACATAACTTGGATGGTAGGTCCCATAAACCATGTCATATTCACCAGTGTTAGTAATTTGTTGGCGACTCTTCAAAGGCACGTTGCGGATCGTTACAGTCAAACCAGGCAGATTATTTTGCCATTCACCTTGTAAAAATTCCGACGTGGCTTTAGAAGTATCCGTATCTGAGGTCAATAATTCTAATTCAATCTGATCAAGACCGAGTTCCTGCTTGGCGAGTTTCCATTCAGATTGGGCAAAGTCTAAGTCGTAGGCTCCTAAGTGGCCATTCATGGCCCGGAAGTCTTGCCCGCTGGCTGGATCAGAGACATGGTCTGCTGGTACCCAGCCATCAAGGCTTTGAGACCCATCTTTAAGGACAGCTTGGGTAAAGGCCTCCTTGTCAAAACCAGACCGCAAGGCTTGACGAACGTGCTTGTTTTTCAGAATAGGTTTATCAAAGTTAAATTGTAAGTAACCAACCTTCCCGTTCAGACTGGTTTGTAGGATGGGTTCTCCGTCTAATTGTTCCACATAAGGATTACCGGTTTGCGTATATTGGACATCACCTGAATTGAAGAGATTATAGTTGGTTTGTAATTCTTTAGACACTTCCCAGTTAATTCGGCTCAATTGTACATTTTCAGCGTCCCAGTAATCCGGATTCTTGACTAAGTCAAAGCTGTTTTCCGTCCCGGTCCAGCCTTCAACCAAGAAGGGCCCGTTAAAGGCCGTCTTTTCTGCAGATGAACCGTAGTCATCACCGACTTCTTCAGCCAGCTTTTGGCTTTGAGGGAGAAAGGCTGGGGTTCCCAACAAGTCTTCAAAGTAAGCCGTAGGAGAAGTTAGGGTAAATTCTAGGGTCTTGTCATCCAGCGCTTTAACTCCTAAGTTCTCTGGGCTTTCCTTCCCTTCTGAAATTTCTTTAGCCTTGTTAATCGGGAAGAACCGGTTAACGTTTTGGGAGAGTTCCGGTGGAGTTACCGCCTTACGATAGGTGTAGACAAAGTCGTGGGCGGTCACCGGTTCACCAGTTGACCACTTAGCATCTTCACGGATTTTATAGGTATAGGTCTTGCCGTCTTCACTGATTTCAGGTTCTTCAGCAGCCATCCCTAGTTCCTTGAGATTTTCACTATCTTGAGGAGCAGGACGGTATAAGCCTTCTATGGTGTTAGAAGCCACGTTCAAGCTCGGTGAATCGGAAGACTTAATTGTATCTAGCGATGCCAGTTCACCTTCTGAAGTGACGGCGATTTCCTGGCTGGCCTGGTTATTGGCCCCGCCTCCGCTGCTACTACAGCCTGCCATCACCAACACTCCAATGAATAGCAAGCTGATTAGCTTATACCAACGCTTCATTTCTTCCACCTCTTTTTCTCATTTATTTTTACTTATCGGTAAATCTGCAATGGACTACTCTTTTTAAAAGCTTTCTATAGCACACTTACTTTTAATAAGTAAATCATCATGGTCTTATATTACTCCAATCCAGGATGAAAAGTAAACTTAAACGACTTACATTTAGTTAGTATTTTTCCAGCATGATCGATCTGAATTTTCGATAGCAGAAAAATTACCGGGTTTTCCTCATAAAAGGCAAAATGAGGCAGTAAAAAAGCCTAAAGGGAATAAGTCTCCCGATAGGCTTTATTACAGTATTTAGTGGCGTAATGGCATGATCTTTGTTGTGACTGTCACACTCTGATCTTTACCAGATAACGACGCGGTCTTCTGGGTCTAGGTACATTTTATTTTCTGAAGAGGTTTGGTAGGCCACATGGAAGGCATCCAAGTTCTTAACTTGTTGGTTAGCCCGCCAGTAGTTAGGGGCATGGACGTCAATAGATAATAGTAGGTTTTGGTATTGAGGACGGGCCTTCATACACCAAATCCGGGCCCAATTATTGAAGAAGGCAATGGGATCGTAGTCCTCCTCATGGGTCATGGCTTGGTAAGCCGCTTGCAAGCCGCCAGCGTCAGCAATATTTTCTGACACCGTTAAAGTCCCATTGACCTCGCCGTCTCCCAAAGGTAAACCGTCAAACTGGTCAATCATGGCTTGGGCCTTGTGGGTAAAGACTTCATAGTCCTCATCCAGCCACCAGTTATTTAAATTCCCCTGCTCATCAAATTGAGCGCCATTGTTATCAAAGGCATGGGAAATTTCGTGGGCGATTACCCCACCAATTCCACCGTAGTTTTCACTGCGGCTTTGCTTCAAGTCATAGAAAGGTGCTTGCAAGATACCTGCTGGGAAGCAAATATTGTTGGCTGAAGGATCATAGTAGGCGTTAACTGTTTCGGCAGACATATGCCAGCGACTATGGTCAACTTCTTTCCCCCACTTAGCGAGATTGTCCTTAACCCGTTCAGCGGTAAAGGATTTGAGATTTTGGTAGAGCGGTAAGTTACTGTCCACCTTGAAGCGCTGATAAATTTCTGGGTAGCTATCAGGATAGCCCGCCATAATCGTGATGGCGTCCAGTTTAACGATGGCCTTCTTAATGGTTTGTTGGGAAAGCCAGGTATTGTGCTTGAGTCGGTCCTTATAAACCGCAATCATCTCTTCGATCATCGCGGTAACGTCAGCCCGGGCTTCTGGGCCAAAGTACTTCTTACCATAATAACAACCAAAGACTTGGTCAAAAGTATTTACGGTCAGATAGAAGGCGTGTTTTTCCCGGCTCATAGTCTTAGGATTACCGGATAAAGCCAGGCTATATTGGCTAGCAATTTGACGCAAGTCTTCGGACAAGGCTTGAGCCCCATCACGAGCCACATTAACAATCATCCAAGACTTCAATTCTTCAAAATGGTGGGGGCTGAAAAATTCATCTAAGGCTTCAAAATAGCGCGGTTCCGTTACAATGACGGTTTCTGGCTCTTGTCCAATTAATTCCTTGATAATCGCCTTAAGCGAATAGTGAGATGAGTAACTTTCCACTTCATTAATGTCCTTAGGATTATAGGACTTGGTATAGTCCGCTAATTCTTCCTGGGACTTCACATAAGGAACAAATAGCGCATCAAAGGCGATAGCTTGGTCGGTATGGCGTTGGCTCAGTTCATCACTAAAGCCCATAGCCTTTAAGAGATCAACGGTCGACCGACGCCAAATTTCTAATAATTGCTTACCCGTTCCGTTATCCTCTTCATAGTAGCCCTTATCAGGCAAAATGGTGTTAGGGCGACTGAGATAGAGGGCATAGTTCACCGTGTTCTTCATATCGGCCTCATTGCCCAAATTAAAGACGAAATCATGACCAGCCAGTAACCATTGCTTAGAAAAGGCTTGAATTTGGCTAAAGTCAGTCAATTCGTCCACATTTTCTAGGTCAGCTTGGATGGGATTAGCTCCCTCTTGGTCCAAACGATCAAAGTCCATAGCTAATTGATAGAGGGCGATCATTTCTTCCATTTCAGGATTCTCTAGCTTAATTTCTCCAGCAGCCATCTTCTCAATGTCTGCCATGGATAATTCTTCAATCCCATCCCGTAAGGCCATGAAACCACCTGTTGAGGACTTGTCTTCAGGGATCTCAGCTTGGTCAATCCACTCCCCGTTCACGGCCATATAGAGGTCTTCTTTTGCTTGGGACATATCTACTGTCATAAATGAACTCCTTTCAAAATTGAAAAAAACTTAGTGTTATTATATCATAGAACGGATTACATGCATTGACTGCATAAAAGACAAGGAAGGAGTTTAGCCATGCGCATTGATAAAGTGATCGGAATCACGGGAAATGACACCCTCAATGACCGGGAATGGGATGAATTTTCCCGGGACTATACCCCCCACGGTTACGTCGACGGGGTCAGTCGGTCAGGAAACCTTCCCATCATCATTCCTATCCATAGCGACCTAAGACGCGCTGAAGACTATATCCAGCGAATTGACGGCTTGATATTTACCGGAGGTCAAGATGTTCACCCCTTGATGTACGGTGAAGATCCAGCTCCCCGCTTAAATGATATCTACCCGAAAAGAGACTACTGGGAAAGAGCCCTCTTTGAAGCGGCCCTCAAGTACCAAGTGCCCATCCTTGCCGTTTGTCGGGGCTTCCAACTGATTAACATTTTACTGGGAGGAACAGTTTACCAAGACCTTTCCTACTATCCCGTTAAGGACCGCCCAGCCATCCAGCACGTGCAAAAACATAGCCGGATGATTTACCCCCACCACTCAGTCACCATTAAAGAAGGTAGTGAAATGTACCGGCTCCTAGGTAACAAGGACAAGGCTCAAGTGAATTCCTACCACCACCAAGCCATCCGTGACCTCGCACCTAAATTAGAAGCCACTGCCTGGGCCGCTGATGGAGTCATTGAATCCTACCAATTTGGTGATGACAATGAAAAGCACCCCCTCTTAGGAGTCCAATGGCATCCAGAAATAATGATCCAAAATAACGAAGAAATGATGCCCATCTTTGAATGGTTCTCATACTTCTAAAGAAAAAACGAGACTCAATCGAGTAAGAATAGGCGACAAGCGTCTACCTCTAGCACTCGGTGAAGTCTCGTTTTCTTTTTTAATCAGCAGCCTCTTCGTTATCCATCATATTGTCTAGGGCAATGGCCAGTCCCACCATCACCGCTTCATAATCTTCATCATAGACATCAAGAACAAAGGTATCCCGAATAGCAAAAATCTTATGGTTAATTGAACCAATCTTCTCACCATCAAGGGTAAGCGCAAAATTGTTATCTAGGAAATTCCCCTTCAAGTCCAAATTATAGTCAGGACTAGAAATTTTAACCTTTCTTCTAAAGAAACTCAGCCGGTCTTTAATGGTCACTTGGCTGCCATCAACAAATTTAATCTGGTACTCTGAAAAGATTTTGAAAAGTTTCCGGTTAATCTCAAAAAGCGGCTGACCTTGTGGATCAGACACTTTGACTTTATGACCAAAAAACTTAAAGTCTTCGTCCACCCGGTAGCAGACCTGGCCCTGGTCGTCTTTGATATTATAGTGATCCGTGATTTTAAAAATCCTCTGTTTAATATATAAACGGCGCATCGTCTGACACAAACCCCTTTCCTTAGTCCCAGCAGCTAGCGAAAAAATTACTTAGTCTCTTCTGACTTAAAGGCAGTTGGATCAAAGGCTGAACTCGGTTCTACAGCCACTAACCAATTTAAATTATCCTTATCTGAATTGAGATCAGTGGGGGTGCCTTCAGCCTTTTCATTTTTACCGACGACTTTACCAGACAAAGGTGCTAAGATATCGGTTACCGCCTTTTCCGCTTCAATAGAAACGAAGGCTTCCCCAGCTACCAAGTCTTGGTCAACTAAATAATTAATAAAGGAAATGTCACCAAATTCTTCTTGGCCAGCCTTAGATAGGCCAATGATCACTTGTTTATCTGCTGTTTGAGTTAACCATAAACCATTATCAGTGTATACTTTTTCCATTGTTTACTTCCCCTCTTTTTCTATCCAGTAAGCCACAGTATCTTCCTTAGCCCCTGTAGTGGCTACTTCCTTATCTGTCACTAAGGGACGTTTAATTAACATCCCATCACTCGCTAATAAGTCAACAATTTCTTCCTGGGATAAATCATCAATTTTATCCTTTAAGCCCATTTCTCGGTAAGCCGACCCCGACGTGTTAAAGACTTGCTTGGGTCGGTCAGTGTTTTCTAGGGCCCGTTTAATATCTTCCTTACTAGGCACTTGTTCACGAATATCGTAAAACTGATAGTCAATCTCGGCCTCGTTAAAGACTTTTTCCACTCGTCGCGAGGTAGAACATTGCTTAAGGCCATATAAACTGATCAAGACGGTCACCTCCACTTAACTTGCGCAATAGGCGATTGAGCCAATGTTTTTGTATTTCTGCTTCACTCCGGTTTTGATTATACTGGATGGACAAGACAAAGCCCATACAGAGCATATTAGTTAATAAGGCCGATCCCCCTTGCGAAATAAAGGGTAAGGGAATCCCTGTCAAAGGCAAGAGACCAATGGACATGCCAATATTTTCTACAATATGGAAGAGGATCATAGAAACGATCCCGGCAGTACCTGCTATATAGAAGGAATCGTAGGATTCATAGGCAATGGCAATCATGGTTAAGATCAATAAGAAATAAAGCAGGATCAAAAGACTGCTGCCAATAAAGCCAAAATTTTCACCAATCGTGGAAAAAATCATGTCGGACTCTCTCACGGGGACATAAACTTCAAAATTACCAAAACCCTTACCCAGCCATTGACCGGAACCAATAGCCTTGATACTTTGACTCAATTGGTAGGACTCCCGCCGCGTATTTTCAAAGGGAGCCAACCAGGAATCAATCCGGGCAAATTGATAATCTTGAAAACCTAAGTGATAAAGTAAGTCACGGTTGTAAATCACCAAAAAGAGTAAGCCAGCAAAGATAGCACCAATAATTAAAGCAATGGTCAGAATAATTCGCCAGTTAACCCCCGACGCAAAAATCATACCCGAAAAGATCATCATAAATACCAGGGTCGTCCCAAAGTCATTCTGTAAGAGGATCAATACCACCGGCACCGCAGTCCATAAAATCATGCGGCCGATAAATTTAAAGTCCCATTTTAACTGCTTAGAAACCGGCAAAGCGTCATAATTCAAAGCTTCGGTTCTTTGATTATATTCACTGACCAAACGGGACATCATTAAGATATAAAAGAACTTCATAATCTCTGATGGTTGGAAGGACAAGGTCCCGATGGTGAACCAGGATTTAGCCCCAAACAAGGTATATTGTTGGCGGTCATAGAAAAACAGGACCAAGATCAAGAGAAAGATCCCGAAACCATACAGGACAGGAACAAATCGATAAAAGGTCTTCTTGTCAATCTGCATGACAAAGGCAATGGCAATAAAACTGACTACATACCAAAAGATTTGCATCAGAGTGGGCTTTAATGAGCCGCCCCCAAATTGTAAATAAGTGGTAGCGAAAATCACCGCAACACTCATGGCCATCAGTGCTAATAAAAGCGCGATAATGGTGGGATTAATGGATTTTGCTTGGCTAATTTTTTTTAAACGTTGGCTTCTTGAACGTGCCATACTTACACTCCTTAGTTTAACAGCTAACAATACGCTTAGTCATTCTTCTGTAAAGCTTCCGCTTGAATCGCCTTGGAGGCCCGTTTTAAGGGACTATAAGCGATCTCCTTATCATTTAAATGAGGAAAATCTGGAGATAGACTGACCTCATACTTAATGCGTTGATCAAAATAGGTATCCGCATGTTTATAGCGATAATAAATGGTATTGACTAAGGCTCCCACAATGAGAGCCATCCCATTTAAATACAGGTAAAGCATTAAGGCAATGAAAACGCCAATGGTCCCGTTTTGAACCGAAGAGCCTCCGGCAAACTGGACGTAGACGCCAAACAAGCTGGAAATTAAGAGAACCATTACAGCAGCGGTCATCGATCCGGGTAAGGCGTATTTCAAGGTCATCGGTTGGTTAGGAACGACGATATAGATAAATAACATCAAGATAAAGACCGAAATCAAGAGGACAGGCCATTTTAAGCCCAGTAACAACTCCACGAAACCTAGAGGTAAGGGAACAAAATTGTTAATAACGCGTAGAAGGGTCTCACCAAAGACAAAAAAGAGAGAAAATACTCCCACAGTCAAGACTAAGAGAAAGGCGATCAAGAAAGAAGCAATCCGAGTAATCACCGCATTTTTGTGGTTGGGATTGCCATAGACCCGGTTCAAGACCCGCTGCAAGGCGGAGAAACCAGCCGAGGATGACCAGATCACTAAGATGGTATTAATTGAAAGACTCCCGGCACTGGTGGAATCCAAATACGATTCCAAAGTAGGAATCAGCAAAGGCTCAATTTCGTTGGGGAGAATAGCAGTAATCCACTCCACTGCCTGGGCTGAATCAAAAGGGAGTAAAGGAATAATATTGGCCACTAAAAGTAGCATAGGGAAAATTGCCAACAAGGCATAATAAGCCAGTTCGGCTGCTGAACTACCAATACTGGCATCCTGGACGCTCTGACTGGCGATCGGCACTAAGACTTCTTTGATTTTTTTCACGGGTCTCGCTCCTATCTTGATAGATGTCTTATCCATTATACAATAGATCCGCCTAAGTGTGTCAAACAAGCTGGGACGAGCTTGGCTTTTTAAGGCCCCTGTTGTTAAATAGATAGCGAATTAATGAAAGCCTTAGCGGTTTGACTAGAGAAAAGCGTCTCTCTCACTGTAAAAACATAGAGGTCAAAGTCTCCCGATATTCCTTCAGCAAAAAAATAATTGCGGTAGGTTCCCTGGTCGACATCCTTAATATGCAGGTCCCACAACTGATAGTAGCCCTTATTGGTTTGAATAATCGCCCCTTTGTTAAAGTCCCGCTGGTAACGATAGCCTTTGCCTTCTAACCAGGAACGAATATTTTTGCGGCAATGGCTTTCTTTATAGATCACTTGCATAATTATCACCTGATTTCATTTTACCGAACAGGTGTTCTATTTGCAAGTGAAGATAAGAAAAACCAGAGCGCCTGGCCCTGGTTAATTACATGATAAATGAGGATTTAGGGAATTAGTTGACCTTTTGCCATTGACCGGACACCAAATCCATACTGGTTAATTCGCCCGTTTGGTTATTATAACGGTAGATAGCAACAAGGTTGGTATGAATTTGGTTATTAGGTGATTGGCGACGGATTTCCACTTGAACAAGATTATCATCGACCTTAGAAGGCATGAAACTATAATCTTCGCTACGGTAAATATTATCAGTGACTTGGTGGATCATAGGCACCACTTTAGCAATAATGTCATTAGAATTATTGGATGGGGTCACTGAACTTGCAGGTTTCTCAGCAGCTTCTGCTTGGCTCTTGCTTGCTGATTGACCTGGTCCCGCTTGACCACTTTCATTATTTGCTTTAACGCTTTTACCCTTAACTTGGCTACTTGCCTTATCTGACTGACTCGATTTTTCTTGGTCAGTATCTTGCTTCTTGTCAGTATCCGCTTTTTGGCTGCTTTCCTTAGCTTGACTGCTGGAAGTTTGCTCGGTTTTGGCATCGGATGATTGGTGCTTATCAGCAAAAGACACGCCCTGTTCAGAACAAGCCGCTAGCAGGACAGCGCTAAGTGTAACCGCGATAAAGCCTTTTAAATTTTTATTCATCATAAATCCCTCATTTATTTTTAAATAAATCATTTTCTAGTCGAGTGTATTCGTATCCACTCTGCTTCACTTGTTATTTTACCACAGCTTTTAATCCAAAAATGATCAGCCCATAATCTTTACGTTTTCCTAATTTTTAACTCTGGAAAAGAAAACTTAGGCCTTACGGTAGTTCTCTAGGTCTTTTGGATAAGGCATGGCGGTTTGAGCACCAACCTTAGTGGTAGATAGGGTTGCAGCAATTGAAGACAGGCGGAGCGCCTCTTCCAGAGGACTACCTTGAGCCATTAAAGCAGCGAAGGCGCCATTCATGGTGTCCCCTGCCCCAGTCGTATCTTTAACATCCGCTTCAATCGTTGGAATCGAAAGCACTTGGCCCTCACGAACATAGGAAATCCCTTGGGAGCCCCGGGTAACAATCAACAAGGCATCGTGAGCTTGGCTCCACTCTAGCATGGCCGCCTCGATTTCCGAGTCGTCAATGTCACGGTCCAACATTCCGGCAAATTCGGTTTCGTTAGGCGTGACAATATCAGCCAGATCAATAAACTCATTAATCCCTGAGTCAAAAGGTGCTGGATTTAAGATAGTCTTTGCCCCTTTTTTCCGTGCAATTGAAAAAGCCTGCTTGACCGTCGTTAAGGGAACTTCTAATTGGGCCAGGACAATATCGCCTTCCTCAACTAAATCAGCAAAATTCTCACCAACTTCAACTAAGCCATTAGCGCCCGGCAAAACCACAATCGAATTGTCCGCTTGAACGGAAAAAATGGCTGCCATTCCAGTGAAAATATTCTTCTCTACCTTAATATGGTCAGTGACTACTCCTTCCTTTTTGAGGTGTTTGAGGGCTTTGTCTCCAAAAGAGTCATCACCAACGCTACCCACCATCCGCACATCACTGTCTAAACGAGCAGCAGCAACGGCTTGATTAGCTCCCTTGCCGCCCATGAAATAGTTCACGGTATCGCCAAGAATGGTTTCGCCAATCCGAGGCAAGCGGTCAGTCACCATGGTCATATCGATATTAATGCTGCCAACAACAATTACTTTACTCATTTTGCTCCCTATCTTTCTATTTTTCACGCAACTTTTATGATGAAACTCAAGTCATACTTTTCTTAACTGAAGCGCAATCGCTTACAATATAATCACCTTAAGTTTATCATCTTTTCTAGCCGCTAACAAGCTAGCTATCAGGTCTTAGGAAGTGGAGTTTCTTTAATCCAACCTCTTTTTCTCAACCAGCCAAAGACTAAAACGGTTAACAAAATAAAGCACAGCGCCCCACAAGTATCCAGATAGACATCAGCCAGGAGTCCGGTCCGGTTGGGAGTAAATATCTGCCGTAATTCATCAAAAGCCGCATAGCCAAAAGTCAACAAAGTTGCCAAAGTAACGCGGACTGGCAAGCTTTTGACATCGATTAATAAGGAGAGGTAGGCGAGACTAGCCAGACTACCAAAGAGGACAAAGTGAGCCCCCTTGCGGATAAAAAACTCAATAAAAGCATAATAGCCCCGGGCGTGGATGGAAATTTCCTCTCCGGCATAGGTAAAAGAAAGACCACTAAATAAGCTTTCCCCTGGGTGATTGGCTAGGGCCGACTTCAAAAGCGGGATCAGACTCTGGTCTTGGTAAGAGGTAGATGAACTAGGAAAGGTCAAGACGAGTAAAAAAATTAAAGCCATAAAGGCAAGGTTTCGAATTTGTTTTAAGGTCACAATAAGCTCCTTTGAAGTTAATATATATCTATAGTACCCATTGACTGAGGGCTTGGCTCACTCCATGGTTATCGTTTGAACTAGTGATTTCATCGGCCGCCGCTTGAACTTCCTCAGGCGCGTTAGCCATAGCTATCCCTAACCCCGCTAACTGAAGCATGGGAATATCGTTAAAATTATCGCCAATAGCTAGACACTTTTCCAGGGACACTTGGTAGCGTTCAGCAATTTCTCGCAAGGCATTTTCCTTGGAGACACCCTTAGCCGTCACTTCTAAGTAATTGTCCTTAGAGAGGTAGAAATCACAATGCTTGAAGTTAAGCGACTTGAGATAAACTTCTAAACGACTGATTTGGCCAGGCTGGTCAATCAATAGAAACTTATTAATCCCAATCCCCTCTTCAAGTAATTCCTGAGGATCTTTAATAATCGGTTTATCCTGGGTAATGGCAGCTTCTTCATCCGTCCAGGCGCTCTTAGCATTAGCATACCATTCCGCTCCGGCATAGGGGTTGATAGAAACCGTAGGAAATTGACTTTGGAGGAGGTCAATCAGTTTTCCGGCTTCATCGGGATCGATCACATGGTTCACCAAGGCTTGATCAAGTTTTTCCGGATCGCTAGCTACAATCAAGGCCCCATTATAAGTAGCAATCGGATTCTGATCAAGTTCTAATTCTCTGGCTAAGCCATACATTCCTCTGGGTGAGCGAGCAGAAGCTAAGACAAAGGGAATCCCCTGCTTTTTAAGAGCTTTTATCTGGTCCTTCAATTGGTCATCGACCTGGTGGTTAGAATCGAGAATGGTTCCATCAATGTCACTGATTACCAGTTTAATCTGAGCTTGTGTCATGATCTTCTTCCTTTCTGTCGGTTTCAATTACTTCCAATCCATCAATCTTTTTAATCACTTCAGGCGCTTGGCTAGTGATGAGATAATCGATTTCTTCCAGGCTCCCCGCTTGGTAGTGGCCACTTTGTTGGAATTTCTCCGCTTCGGCTAGGAGAACGATGGTGTGCGAATTGTTGATTACCACTTCCTTAAGCTGGGAGTCGGCCTGGTCGTCATAGGAAATTTTTCCATCCTTTAAACCCGCAGCACCGATAAAAGCTACATCAAAATAAAGCCGGTCAAGTTGCTTGAGGGTATCTAAGTTAGCAAAAAAACGGTTCTTAGGATAGTACTTGCCCCCTAAAAGGTTGAAATCGATCCCTGCTTTCTCACTAAAAATCAGGGCATTATCTAAAGAATGGGAATATATCGTCATCGGCGCTTCACTTATTTGAGCTAGTTGGCTAACCACAGTAGAAACATCGAAAAAGTAAAAGCCCCCTTTTTGGAGAAATTTTTGTGCCACTTTAGCAAGAGCCCGTTTGGCTTGGGTTGATTGCTTAGAGCGACTCTGGTAAGGAGCAATGACTGGCACTTGCTTAGGCAAGATTAAGCCCCCATGTGTACGGTGGGCAAGCCCTTGATCTTCCAGTAAATTAAAATCCCGGCGAACCGTATCTCTAGAAACACCCAAAGCCGATGTCATTTCCTTAGCCGTTAAACGCCCCTTATCTTTTAATTCCTTCATGATTAGTCTTAAACGTTCCTCTTGGTACATAGATGGCCTCCCTTCTATTATGTTTTTAATTACTAGCTTTATTTTAGCATGTTTTTCTGCGTTTGTGAGTTATTTTAAGTAATTGTATGCTTTTATCATTGTTTTTAAGTATCGATAACTTAGTGAGCATTCGTTCTATTTTAGAAATCTAGTCTTTTCTACTAACATTTCTACTAACTTTTTAGCGAACATAAAAAAGAGGCCTCAAGAATGCTTTAAATTCTACATTCTTGAGCCCTCTATTGAAATCATTATCACCCGGGCGGGATTCGAACCCGTGATTCCGCGCTGAGAACGCGGCGTCTTAACCCCTTGACCACCGGGCAGTGTCTTGTGTCATTTCCTGACGACAATAACTAGAATACGCCTGATATTTTCATTTGTAAAGACTTAATTTTGATGAATGTGGTTTTATATAATCAATAATGAAAAGAAAGCTGAAAAATTTGCCTAAATCCCATATAATTACTACTATAAGGGATGAATAATCCGTATAATTAACGAAACCAATTTAGGGGAGGTTTTTCTATGACAGAAAATCAACGTCTACTCGACCAGTTTGTGCCTGACCACTATGATATCTTCTTGGACATTAGCCGCCAAGATAAGCGTTTTAGTGGGACTACCACCGTCAAGGGCCAAGCACTGGGTCAAGACATTGTTTTAAACCAAAAATATTTAACCACGGAAAAAGTCACTGTGGATGGCGAATTAGCTTCTTTCTCACAAGATGACCAAGCGGAAACCTTAACCATTGCTAACGATAAGAAAGGTCAAATGGCAGTAGAAGTCACTTACCACGCTAACCTGACCGACTCCATGATGGGGATTTACCCTTCTTATTATGAAGTGGACGGCGAAGAAAAGCAGTTGGTCGGCACGCAGTTTGAGACTACGTTTGCTCGCCAAGCCTTTCCTTGTGTGGATGAACCTGCTGCTAAGGCCACTTTCTCCTTAGCCATTAAATTTGATGAACAAGAAGGCGAAAGCATTGTCGCCAACCAACCTGAGGTCAAATGCGAAGACGGCGTTCACTACTTCGAAGAAACCGTGCGTATGTCTAGCTACCTAATCGCCTTTGTCTTTGGCGACTTACAAAAGAAGATCACCCGTACCAAGTCTGGGGTTGAAATCGGCGTCTTTGCGACCAAGGCTCACGCGGCTAAGGAACTTGACTTTGCCTTAGATATCAGTAAACGCTCGATCGAATTCTTCGAAGAATTCTACGACACTCCCTACCCGCTGGAACATTCCTACCAAGTGGGTCTTCCTGACTTTTCCGCTGGAGCCATGGAAAACTGGGGGCTAGTGACTTACCGGGAAGCTTATCTTTTAATCGATCCAGATAACGCCTCCCTACCAACCAAACAATTAGTAGCTACCGTGATCGCCCACGAACTCGCCCACCAATGGTTCGGTAACTTAGTCACCATGAACTGGTGGGACGACTTATGGTTGAATGAATCCTTTGCCAATATGATGGAATATGTGGCTATCGATGCCCTTGAACCAGAGTGGAAGGTCTGGGAACTCTTCCAAACCTCCGATGTACCTGCCGCTTTGGAACGTGATGCAACGGATGGCGTCCAATCAGTCCATGTCATGGTGAACGACCCCGCCGAAATCGACTCCATCTTCGACTCCGCCATTGTCTATGCTAAAGGCGCACGTCTTTTAGTGATGGTGCGTTCCTTATTAGGTGACGACGACCTCCGTAAAGGGCTAAAAGCTTACTTTGAAAAACACCAATACGGCAACGCCAAAGGTCAAGACCTCTGGGACGCCCTATCTCAAGCTTCCGGCTTAGATATTGGGGCCATCATGGATTCTTGGTTAGAACAACCTGGCTATCCAGTGGTATCGGCTAAGTTAGTGGATGGTGACCTAGTCTTAAGCCAAGAACAATTCTTTATTGGCCAAGGCGAAGACCAAGGACGCCTCTGGCAAATTCCACTCCAAGCCAACAATGACCAAGTGCCAGAAATCATGACTGAGTCTGAAGTCACGATTTCAAACTTCCAAAAAGGCGACCAAGCCTTAAGACTCAATGTCGGGAATAACTCTCACTTCATCGTTAACTATGATGAAGAACTCTTAAACGACATTATTGATGAATTGGACCAATTAACCGCCATCGACCAACTCCAAGTCTTACAAGACTTGAACCTCTTAGCCAAGGGTGGTCGCTTATCCTACGCTAAGCTGATTCCTTTACTGGAAAAATTAGCGAATGCTGAATCTGCCATCGTTCATGAAAAGATTGCTGCAATCTTATCGGTATTGAAAAACTTTGCCCGTCCAAATAGTGACGAAGAAGCAACTATTAAGCAATATATCCGCTCACTCTACCATGGCCAAGTCGAAAAGCTAGGCGTAGAAGCTTGGGCAGGTGAAAGTCTGGAAGCCGAACTCAGTCGGCCAACGATTTTGGCTGCCTCTCTCTATGCTGAAGACAAGATGGTCATTGAGGGCCTCCACGAACTTTACTTAAACTCTGGTGGTGGAGAAAACAAGGAAAATCTCCCTGCTGACCGCCGCGCCCTGCTCTTGAAGAATGAAGTGGTTAACTATGGTAGTGATGAACTTTACCAAAACTACCTCACTGCCTACCAAAAATCAGCCAACCCAAGTCTAAAAGCTGACCTCCGTCAAGCCCTGACTGCTTCTAAGGATG
This sequence comes from Aerococcus tenax, assembly GCF_003286645.3. Taxonomy (NCBI): domain Bacteria; kingdom Bacillati; phylum Bacillota; class Bacilli; order Lactobacillales; family Aerococcaceae; genus Aerococcus; species Aerococcus tenax. The sequence goes on from NZ_CP127382.2 coordinate 1,230,628, forward strand.
AAGCCTTCTTAGATCAAATTGTGGGGCACTTCCAAGAAGCTAATGTGATTAAGCCACAAGACTTACGAGCTTGGTACCGTGGAGTTCTCGCTAACCCAGTTGGGGAAGAAAAAGCTTGGAACTGGCTACGTAATAATTGGGACTGGCTAGAAGCCAAAGTCGGCGGCGATATGGAATTTGCGACCTATATCACGGTCACCGCAGCTATCTTTAATACCCAAGAACGTCTAGCAGAATTCAAAGACTTCTTCGAAGAAAAAGTCGATGTGCCTGGACTAGGCCGGGAAATCCGCATGGACATCAAGGTCATCGAAGGCCGGGTAACTTTTATTGAAAAAGAAAAGGATGCTGTCTTAAGCTCTATCAAAGCAGCAAATAATAAATAACAAAGAAAATTAAATATGCCAGCCAGCATGAATTAGGGAAAAAAAGCAGAAGCATTGAAGGTGCTTCTGCTTTTTTCTTGGCTAAAACATTCAAGGAATTAAAGTAATGTCCATATTAAGCTAACAATTTGACAAGTATACTTGGCATGTTATCATAAAGGTATGCCAAGTGTACTTGTCAAGAAAGGTGGAATAATATGAAGAAAGAAGAAAAAGAACGGATTTTAGCTAAATATCGCTCAAACAATCAGGATGAATATCAGCAACACCTGATTAAGAAAGCTGATGACTATGGCTTTGCGGCCATGTGCGTGGTGGCAATTATTTTGATGGCGATAAAAGCCATTAATGGGCAAAGTATTGCTGATATTGAAGTCCTGTTATTTACCTTTATATCCGTGAATTTCTATAAACGCTATAAGATCAGTCAAGAAAAATCTGCCTTAATCCTTTTTATCTTTACTTCGGTATTGAATATTGCCTTTTTCATTCGATTTATAAATAGTAGTTTTGGGGCAGCCTAATGGATAAAGAATTAATCTTGCACAACCGTCTCAAGGCAATCCGCAAAGAAAAAGGTTTGAGTCAGCAGGCCTTAGCCGACATGATCGGCGTCTCACGGAACTCGATTTCGTCAATTGAAACTGGGCAATTCAACCCCACCGCTAAACTAGCCCTCATTCTTTGTATCGCTTTAGATTGTCAATTTGAGGACATGTTTTATTTTGGAGATGATCTTTCTTAAAGATAAACGTCTAGTTTTAGAGCTAGACGTTTTTCGACTTTAACTTAAATTTCATTATTTCGTAGTTGCTCAACAATTTGATTGGCCTTTTCTTGTTCTTCGTCAGAAAAAGTTGGATAATGAGGATCGATTTTTTCAATGACTTCAATCAAGGCTTGAGTAGCAATCTTTCGAGCTAACCAAGGGTTGTCAGCGGGCAAGATATACCATGGCGCATAGTCGCAAGCGGTGTTTTGCAACATCTTCTCAAAGACTTCTTGGTAAAGGTCCCATTTCTTGCGGTCCTCAATATCTGAGAAAGAGAATTCATGGTTCTTTTCCCGCTCCTCAATTCGCTCTAGAAGGCGTTCCCGCTGCTTATCTTTAGACATATGGAAGAAAAATTTGACCACAGGAAAGCCATTTTCACAGAGATACTTTTCAAATTGCAAGATCTGCTGGTAACGTTTTTTGACCACTTGGGGATCGTCACGAATTTCACTAGGTTGGTCATCGGAATCCAAGGAATTGTGAACTTGAGGCGCGATGATATCTTCATAGTAAGACCGGTTTAAGATCGCAATTGTCCCTCTTTCCGGCATTCCCTCATGCATGCGCCAGAGATAATCATGGGCAATTTCATTGTCTGACGGCTGCTGGTAAGAAGTGACCTTGAGGGCCTGGGGTTGTAAGGTGGAGAAAATATAACGGATCAACTCGTCCTTCCCCGCCGCGTCCAAAGCTTGCAAGGCAACTAAGAGCCCATGGGTCCCCTCCGCAGTCAAGCGGTCATGCCAATCTACTAATTGAGGGACCAGACTTTCATAGATCTCCTCTTTTAATTTTTCGTCTTCAGCATCACTCAGGTAAGCCGTCTGGAAGTCAGCCAGGCTGAAATTGCCGTCGGTGACTTTAAAATCTTTAAATTCCATGGCAAATCTTTTCCTTTCTTTTAGAAACGTTAAATTTAATTACTTTTAATTTAACATGAAAACGCTTTTATAGAAATAGAAAAGACTTGCCCCCAGGCTTGAAATAGCAACTAATCCTTTAAAAATTTCCCTTACGAAACTCTTCTAGGATTAAGGCCGTCGCTCTTGAGTCATTGAGACCATCGTGGGCGCGGTTTTGAATCCCGTAATAGGCTTTTACTGTGGTTAACTTATAGTTAGGCGTGCGGAGGGGACTCAAACGCGCCATCTCTAAGACATCCATATGTGGTCTAAGACTTAAATCTATACCTGTATTGGCACGAAGCATGGGAATATCGAATTTCTTACTGTTGTAGCCGGCCAGAGGAAGATCAGCAATAAAGGCCATAAAGTCCTTGGCCACCTGGTCGATCGTAGGCGCCCCTATAACATCGGCATCACTAATCCCAGTTATCTGAGTAATTTTATAAGGAATCAGCTGCTCGGGGTTAACGAGTTGGTCAAAAGTACCTACTTCCCTACCTTCCTTAAAATGAACGCTCCAAGCTGGATTATTTTACTGGAAAAGCCCAGTCCGGTAGTCTCTAGATCAAAGACAACATATTCACTGGGAACTTGGCTAAAAATATTATAAGTCATGTATTTAAGGTCTCCTTTTCTCTTGGCTAAATCAATCTCCACCAATCAATTAAAACTTAGCCTCCATTTATCGCAAGTCTATCATATGAAAATTTCTCCTCCTTGAAAAGAAAAAACCACCCTCCTCCTTAACAAGAGAAAGGCGGTCCATATTAAATGCCGATCAGTCTGAGGAGGTAACCAAACAAGGGACCGTAGAAGGCATAGTCGGTTTCGGCTAGAACACGCATGATTTGCGCATAGTCCCCTACCATAGGTAAGAGGAGGGCTTGGCCGAAAATCAGAATCAAGCCATTGGTGAAAGAGGCCGCAATCGCGCCGCGTCGCCCACCAGTACTATTACCGAAGATGGCCGTGATGGCACCGGTAAAGAAGGTCGGAATTAAGGCTGGAAAGACGGGAATGGGGTAGCCAATTAGTCCTAAAACAAAGACGCCTAAGAACCCTGCCAATAAGCTCATTAAGAAACCAACAATAACGCTTGTCGGATGGTTAGGAAATAGGAGAGGTACGTCCAGTCCAGGAATCGCATTCGGAATCAACTTCGCTGAAATGCCGTGGAAGGCCGGTACAATTTCCGCTAAAAGCATCCGGACCCCAGTAATAATCACCGTAATCCACATCCCAAAGGTAAGCCCATTAATTAAGCTAAAGGAGAAAATATCTTGTCCCTTAGAGACTTGGTCAACCACAAAGCTGGGCCCAGCTAAGAGAGAAAGCCCTAAGAATAAGGCCATCATCACTAAGGATAAGGCAATAGTCATCTCCCGTAAGAAACCGAGGGCTTTAGGAAATTGGATCTCTTCAATGTCGCGACTGCCCTTACCCACTACTTTACCTAACAAAGCGCCAATCAATAGACCGACTGAAGAAGAGTGCGCTAGGGTAAAGCCTTGACCGCCTTTAATATTCTTCATAAAGGGATAGACATAGGCACAGGTTACGGTCAAGTAAACGCCAAGAATAATAGCACCAATAATAACAATGGCTGCGGTAGATAAACTGGTATTAAATTTTAACAGCGCTGCAATTAAACCTGCATAGAAGAAGGACACATGGGCACTGAGGTGGACGAACTTTAAAGGCGTAAAACGAGCAATTAAAATATTAAGCACAAAACCTAAAGCAAAGATCAAGGCCATTTCAAAGCCGACCCCCTCGAGACCACCCATGGCTTGGTCAATGCTCGGCACATTGACATTCAAGTTAAAAATCTTAATAAACATGGGTTGGAGTGGCAACAAGGCCATCCCTAGAAATTTCCCACCCTCATTGATGAGTAAGAAACCGATCATCGCCTTAATCACAGAAGAAATCACCTTATCGAAGGACTTCTTTTGAATTAGTAGACCAATTAAGCAGACCAATCCGATAATAAAGACCGCCTGGGAAAAAATGGTTTGAATAAAATAAAGTAAAAGGTTCATCGAACAGCCTCCTCTTCACTAACTAAGTTAAGAATTTGGCTTCTTAAATACTCTTGGTCTAACATGTTATCCATGATAATTAAGTGTTTTACTTCTCCCTCTAAACGTTCAGCAAAGGCTGAGGAAGTGATAATCACGTCATAGTCATAGGGATTGAGTGAAGAAATGTCAGCAGCTTCCACACTACCTTCAATGCCTTCATCGGATAAAATATTTTGTGCAAACACTTTTAACATCACGCTGGAACCTACGCCAGCGCCACATACTGTTACAAATTTCATAAGTCAGTTCCTCCTAAATGTCTTAAATCTGCTAAAATGTCTTCTTTATCGCTGGCTTGAAGCCACTTCTCTTTAGTCGCTTCTGACTGTAAAAGCTGAGCCAGTTGCATCAAAGCGGTCAAATGTTTTTGACTATCCGTGGCACTCAAGCACAACATTAACTGAACGGGATCATTACTTGGATGAGAAAAGACAATCGGTGTCTTGAAAGTCACCAGACTAAATCCCGTTTTCAAAGCGCCCTCTTCCGGTCGCGCGTGGGGGAAGGCAATTCCCGGGGCAATCACAAAGTAAGGCCCCTGTTCGCGGAAACGCTCAAGCATAGCTTGGATATAAGAGTGATTAATTAAGCCATCTGTCTCCAACAAATTACCGCCAAACTGAATCGCTGCCTCTGGACTATTGACTTCGACTTGCAAGGCGATGCGATTGGGATGAATAAAGTCTGTCATGTGCTAATCTCCTCTACTAATGATCTGAAAACTTCCGGATGAGAACAGAAAAAAGCCGCATAGAAAGGTTATGCGAACTTGCGTAAAAAATCACAGTTCAACATAACCGCCATCTATGCGGCTTCATTCTCTTCGATTACATCCGGCATAGACTCCTCTTCAATTGGGGTAACCAAAATAAAGCGAGTCTAACCGTTCTTAGTTATCTCACTTTACTCTACGCCAGCCTTGCCAAGAAATGAATACTAAAGTCATGATGTAATCTCCTTAATAATGTTTTGATTTACTGATAGTTTAGCCTGTCTAAGGGCTACTGTCAACTTAGTAAAAAAGATCAATAGTGATCGATTTTAGTATTAGTGTGATTTATTTTTATGAATCCTTAAATAATTTTAGTTTCTTTGTGAGTCGCTGTAATAGAAAAAGCCCTTGTTGAGCTCGCTGATGGAGGAGCTGCCAAGGGCTAAGTATTGAGAACTAGTTTGAACAATATGGTATTGATTTTATCTATATTACAAAGATTTATAACAACTCATGATTCTCTATATCTTTTCAAAAATGTCCATACCTTCGCTACTAAATAGCATTGAAGTTAAAAGTTTGGAATCCAACTTTTTATCTTCTCTTCCATCTCTTTTATATTATCTTTAGATAAATCTGATATAATATTATTTTTTACATGTAAACTATCAAGTAAATATAAAAATGAAATGGTATCTCGAGCAAGCTTTTGCTTTTCATTGTATGGATATAGAGGCATAAAATTATAATCTGTAATAGCTTCAGCCTTTTCTTTTAAGTGGCTTTCACTATTTAATACTAAATGATTCATCAGATTTTTATAGTAGTTTTGAATATCCTTACTTCCTAGTAAATTCAAGACTTCGTCATTATTAGTAAGATAGGTAATTCCGTTGTTGTAATTGAAAGTGCTAAAGGCTTCTAACACTCTTCTTATATTATTTCCAATTGAAAGTTCAGCCTGAATTTCATTATTATCAAATTCGCCATTTCCAAACATATAAATATTTGTCATCAATTTTCCATACGTTTTCTCAGGTTCATAATTTATTAGAGGATTTTCTTTATGATTTCTTATTTCTTTTACTTCACAGTGGATTTTATTTGAAGAATTAGAAGGATTAACTTTGCGTTCTTCTTCTATATTCTTCAAAATATTTTTCAAATCAAATATGACACCTGTATCATGGCTTTGAATCAAAATCTTTGATTTTTCATTCGATAATAAAATAGATCCTATTTCATACCTTAGTAAAGACATAATACCAAGCCTATTGGAATGATCAAAACTAGAAATAGGATCATCCAAGACCAATAATATTTCATTTGAGTAAAATTCTTTTTCGCTATAATTTTCGTTAATTTTTGTAAAAAAGTAACTTAAACTAATTAAATTTCTTTGACCGGTAGACAACTTATCTAGAGCGATTTTTTCATTATTTACTAAAACATAGTATTTATGGTCTTCAGCTTGAATTTTTATCTGACCTTCATTGTAAGTAATATAATTAATTCTCTTATTAATTTCATCTACTGCTATACTAATTTGTTCCATTTGGGATTTTAAGTCCTGTATTTTTACATTCTCAATTTCTATTTGTTTTTTTAAAGAATTATACTCGCTTTTTTCATCCTTCTCTCCATTATCTATAGTCTTTATTTCTTTATATAATGAATAAATAGTTGAAAACTCTTTTAAATATGTATATAAAGTATATTTATTATTTTCCATAGTTGCTTTACATATAAGTTTATCCTGATCAGCTAAACTTTTATTATGAGCATAAATTTTCTGGTTAATTTCTTTAATATATTCTAGTAAAAATCGATACTTATTGCTTATTTGTCCACTTAACTCATTATTTACTGATGTATATAGTTTATCTTTTTTATCCTCTAATATATTATTTATTGAATTTACAATTCCATTATATTCATCTATCAATTCTTTCAGTTTTTGCTGCTCTTGAAGAAAATAAGAGGAAAACTCATCATCTAACTTTAAATCGTTATCAAAAGATATTTTAGCTATCTTATATTCCTCAATTTCCTTTTTAAATTTTTCTACTACATTATTTTTCAATTCTTTTTCTCTAATTTCATTTAATTTATTTTGCAGCATTTTGATATACTCGTCATTAATTTGTTGAAAACACATCGGACAATAGTTTTGTTCCGTTTCTAATTGCTTCTTTAATTTATCAAAACCTGAGCCTATGTGTTTCAGTCCTTCAGTTTCATAGGTTTTCATAATATTTTTAGATAAGTCATCTGCAATATCTGTATCACTATCTCTATCCAACGTTTTATTCAATATATAATCAATATTTTCTTCAATATTATTATCAATTTGGTACACCAAATTTAATTTAATGAGACTTTGCTCATTTCTTGCTTTATTTAAAGCATTTATTGTTTCAGATAAATTAGTATCTATACTTGTTATTTTTCGAGAAACTATTTCTCCATAATTATTTTTTAAATTTCCTTTTTCATATAATTCATCTTTAATTTCATCAAAAAGATTTTTAAATTTTAAAATAGTATCTTCATTAACTGTAGAATTCTTTTTAGAGTTTTTGTTTCTAATACTACTATCTCGTTCAGCCCAACTATTGCTACCTCTAAGCTCATTTTTTAACTTTTTTAATGCACTTTTGTAATTTTCTCTAATTGCTTTATTTTCCTCAGTTAATTTTGAAAATTCATCTTCTAGTTTTGAACAATTTTCTTTATGGCCTTCAATTTCTTTTTCAATTTCTTCAGATTCGCCAGTCATAACAATGGCATTAAGGTTACTATCTTTAGTAAAAATAAAATTTTCCTTTATAAAATCTTCATTATACACATGAATTGGACAGACATCATTAGGATCTAAAATATTATTGTTTTTATCTAAAAAGACAACAATTTCAGTGTCATCATCAGTATAATTCTTTAAAGATCTAGATAATGTTGTTTTACCAACGCCATTTCTTCCATAAATTAAATTGACTCTTTTTTCTTTATACTTACCTTTATTATTTGTAAAAAAATCTATTCTTAATTCATCATATTTTAACGGTAAGTTATTATGTATTTTAATGGAATTAAACGTCATGACTTTACCTCCATATATCATATGAATTTACTCTAAAATATTAAATAATATTTAATCATAAAAAGGATCTACATCCGATAAAGGAATAATTAGTTCTAATTTATCAATTACTTTTTTATCAATAATTTTATTTAAATATTTTTTTGAATCCTCTTTTCCTTTTACCCAATCTGAATTCCATATAGTTATTTCATGGCCATTTACTTTTTGGCACAAAATAGATTCATATTTAAGTGGAATTCCATAAGGAATCGCTAACCTTTGAAGCCATATTTCTGCATACTCAGAGTTAGAGGATTTTTTTATTTTACGATCTATTGCCCTGATAATTTCTTCTATTTTTTCATTATCATTTTTAATTAATGATAAGATTTTACTTAAAATTGTAATACCGATTTCAATAACTCTAGGATTGTTTATAAATAGGTCTACCGTAATTGCAATAATTTGTTCAAAGTCAACTGGAAGTTTTTCAAGAGAATTAATTTTATTTTTATAAAGACTAGTCATAGCTTTTGACAAACTTCCAGAATTTGGATATATTTTTGATAAATTAAGAATTTCTATAAGTTCTTTTTGTATACTGATTTTCGTGGCTTTATTTGTAAATAATGCAGCAGTTTTATTCCAATGTAATTTATCTGATTTTATTGAATCAAGTATCAAATTATCAGAAAAAGAAGTTTTTCTTTCAGATAATTTAAAATTCCATGGCATTAAAACTTGAGTTAAAATCTTTAGAATCTGTTCTGCATCCTGTCTGTTATTAACAAATACTTTATAGTCATCTCGATACCTTAAAATACGATAGCTATTTACTGACTTTGTATCTCTAAAATACTTATTGATTTCACTTTCTAATTCTACATCGATTGCTGCTAAAACAATTTCAGCTATAACATCCATCAATACACTACCCTGGGGTATACCATTTGTTTGACCAAACTGCATTTTGCTTAACTTTATATCAATTTTTCGTCCCAAGCCTTTATTTTTACCCTTTATTTTCCTATTCTCCTTAGCGCTATCCTTACCATCAATAGCCCATTCAATTGAGTGAGTATATATTGAGGAATAGCAATCAGTTATATCTGTATAAAGCATTGACTCATATTTTAATGATAGCGCAATTTGAGTCTGTTCCATATTTCGCCACCAGTTTAAAATTGTCTCTTTTGATTGTTGCTGACTTTTTAAAGCTTTTAAAGGAATTGACATACATTTTATATTTTCTAACTTAGAATTTCTTAAAATTTTAACAATTGAATTCCAGTTATCTTTTTTACATATTAGATTAATCAAATCTACATATGCTAATGGATGTATAAGTGTTAAAGGTCTCCAGCTATATTTACCATTTTTATTAGCAAATAAAGTATAATTGACATCAGGCAGATCATCTATTTTTATTTTGCTATCTTCAAATTCTTTTAATTTACTCTTTCTTAATTTGTTATTTGCCTTTGAAATAACTTCTTCAAAAGTAAAGTATGGTGGTAAGTGAATCGTACTATAGCTCGTGCTATCCAAGAAAAATTCTCTAGCTTGCCCTGAATCCATTTCTAAAATACTTACATATTGTTCCATAAATTTTCCACCTCATTTAGCTTATAAATATACGTACAAAAACCCTCTCTATTGTGAACAAACGTTCTCTCTCATTTACAAAAAAACTCCCACTTTCACAGCAAGAGTTCTTCTTCAATATCACTAACGCTTCAAATTCTCCAAACACTCCACCTAATTCTCATGATAAATATCCCGGGTGTAGACCTTATCATTCACATCTTCTAAGTCCTTATCCCAGTGGTTAGCAATAATAATGTCTGCGTCAGCTTTAAATTGATTGAGATCACGGTAGATTTCATGTTGCAAAGGCTTCCTCATTTGCCACGGGTTTATAGATGATCAAAGAATGATCTCAGTCATGATGGTATTATTAAAGGATTAACATATGACAAGAAACTATATTATTTCTTAACTGAAATAAAAAGTGAAATATTTAACTATTGTAAATCTTATCATGTAATAGAAAGCAACACAATATTGCATTTATAAATAATTTTAAAAATTCTTATTTCAGTCAATCATTCAAATTATTAAACGATTTACTTATTAATCAATAGTTTAAGTAGACTCAAAATAATAACCAAATTAGTCCTAATGGGCACAGGAAGTTTATCTTTTAGAACTCCCACTTTATATCGAATAGCATAACACTAAACATAGTGATCCCCACCGAAATTGAGATTTTTTACTCTAGTTTTTGGAGTCAATCCATCGATAATTTTTCTACTATACAATTACACGTCTTTGCTTTCTAGACGCAATTTTTAATTTTCAGCTTGAATATATAAGGCGTGGTACCTCTATATTAAATACATAAAATTATAATTTTTTATTTTAAGCCAAAAGTAATTTCTTAGCTTACTTGTAAACAAGTTGGACAAACCTCATTTTGTGTTAATTTGCATTCAAGTTTAATATCATAAGATTATGCACAACTCTAACTTAAACTTTGATTAATTCTCACTAGTTTCTTACTTCCAATGTATCTAAGAGCGGTTTAACTTGGCTTGGACTAAATGGTTTAACTGGCAAAACAAAGGCGTGATTTAAAACTTCTTTAGCCATAGCAGCATTTTCTTCTTGGCTACCTTGCCAGTGGTAAGGAGATCGATAAATCGTGACAGTCCCATCGTAATTACTACTATACTGAAAGATTGCAGATCCAGCCATAGTCTTCCCCATTGATAAGTGCCAAGTATCATGAGGCCAGACGGGAGAAACTGAAGGAGGATCAAGATTCACAGAACTTCCTGCTGGTAAGAAGACAGCTGCAATATGATCACCATCATTCCCGTTCGGAAAGAGATCTGTATTCTCCATTACGCTCAACCAAACACGGACCATTTCAACTTCTTTGTTGGTATAACCCGGATACTCTTTAGATTCTTGATACTCTTCTGCTTGGTACCGAGCCTTGGAATCTGTTGAAGGCTGAGATTGCTTAGGAGCCTCTTGTTCCTTGGTCTCAGCGGAAGTATCTTGGTGTGAACTCTCACTTGTTGAAGATGTGGAATTTTACTCTGTAGATACTGATAAAGCTTCTTGACTCTGATCAGACTCAGAAGCAGACGATGCCTGTTCTTGATTAGTGTTAGATTCAGCACAAGCGGACAGGACCAGACTAGCTATTAAAAGGAGACTTATTTTACCTTTCATAGGATCATTCCTTTCTATTTTTAACGTTGCTTTTCTAGTTTTGTTAAATAAAAATTTAAGAATAGTATTGTTTCACCTAGTTTATTTATCTCGAATACAATAATATTATAGCACCATAAAAATAAATATTTATTTAATAAATATCAACTATAACTACTTCTTTTATTTAATTGTTAATGTTCTAGTTCCCCAGTCTTTATTCTTTATCGCTTACACTGCTTAAATCATATAGTTAATTAAATTACTTGAATTATTCTATTATCCCTCATACAATGTATATACATAGTTATACCCCATACGGGGTATATTTTCTGTAGCTAAGAGAGGAGATTCCTATGCCTTTAACAATCAATAAATGGGGGAATAGTTCTGCTATTCGACTACCGAAACAATTACTTGAGGAATTAAATCTATCTCAAGGCGACAAGCTAGACTATCAAGTAAAAAATGGTCAGCTAATTATAAAAAAAATAACCGAAGTTCCTGAACTAACGATTAAAGATCTGTTTGAAAATTATCATGGAAACCCTGTTAATGAAAAGCCAGTATTATTTGAGCAAAAAGGGAATGAAAAATGGTAAAAGTAAAGCAAGGATCGATTATTAAGATAAATTTAGATCCGAAACAGGGACATGAGCAAAAAGGCTATCGACCCTACATTTGTTTGAGCCATGGGATCGTTACTAAGTACTCGAATATTGCAATTTTTGCACCGATTAGTAATACAAAAAGAAAATACCCATTTTATGTTGAGTTAGAACATACAAAAACGACTGGAAAAGTGCTATTAGATCAACTACTTACCATCGATTTTAATGCCAGAGATTATAATTATATCGAACAAGTTCCAGAGGATATACTTATTGATCTATTAGCCAGGGTAAAAGTTCTATTTGAAAAAGAATAAATTAACTAAACAAAAAACAGTAAGAGTTTATCGTACCCTTACTGTTTTCTTTGTATAGAGATTAGTAAATAAAAGTTATGTAAAATTCTAGCGTTTAATTTGGATATGTAGCCAAACATCCACCTAATTCTCATGATAAATATCCCGGGTATAGACCTTATCATTCACATCTTCTAAGTCCTTATCCCAGAGGTTGGCAATAAGGACATCAGCATCAGCTTTAAATTGGTCAAGATCACGGTAGATTTCAAAGTTGTAGAAATGTATCTTCCTTAGCGACAGGTTCATAGATAATCACAGGAACGCCTTCAGCCATGATGCGGTTAAAATACAAATTAATGTATAATAAGTAATCGTATTATTTTGTATATTAAAAATAACACTTAACTTTTATTTTTTTAGATACCAAATTAAAATCTGAAATAATACTGAAATGAGGTTTTTTATTGATCAGTATTCAATAATTCCAGATATAACAAATCATATCAACAATTCTTATTTTTTGAAGAATGGTTCATATTTCCAATTCATTTTATGGCACTATACTAAATATCCACCCCAAATATTCCTTTTCCATTTTATCAAAATAACATCGATGCATATTAAATACCATGCTCTTTATGGTATGACATTTAATATGAAAAATAATCTTATCAAAAGAATTTTACAAACGCATAGCACTCCCAAACGGTATTTTTATGGCAATATTGTACTTTCGTACTTATTGTAGATATTCTTAAATTACTTACCATAAAAAATATGGTCTAAAAAATTGCTTTTCTCTGAATTATCCTATATAACTCTACAAATCCTAATACTATTCCCATCCCCCATCGTATGTACCATAATGAACTAAAAGTGTAGAAAAATATTATACCTATTACAATTGCTAAAATTCCAGGAATAAATATAGTCAATTTTAAATGGTACGGATGGCCTCCCATATTATTAACAATATAATAATGTACAAAAAAGAGAGCTAGATACGATATCGCTGTTGCAAAAGCTGCACCATAGATGCCCCATACGGGAATCATAAAACCATTAAGAATAATATTAATTAACCCTGCTCCAATAGTTCCAATTGCGATTACCCTTGTCTTTTTATGAAAGAATTCAAAATTTACCGGAAATTGATACATAAAAGTAAAATATACCGCTAAAGTAAAGATAGGAATTATATTTATACCAGACCAATAACTATCGTCAGCCATTAAATATGAAACTTCTCGTGCTAGAAGAAGAAACCCTACAGTTAATACTGTAAATAATTCAATATAATTTTTACATTTTTTATTTAATATTTTCCAATTTTCTTCGCTTAAGTCATCATAATAAAAAGGACACCAGGAATTATTTAATGCTCCTAAAACAGTGGTCAATACGGATGATAGCGTATAAAATATGCTATAAATCCCAATTTCTGATGCAGTTATTCCCAATTGTTGCATCATTACTCTATCAGATTGCCCTAAAATTTGTTGTGATAAAGAGTGAAAAACAATAGGAAACCCCACAGTTATTCCGTATTTTAGATAAGTTTTATTCACTCCGATGGGCTGTTTAAAAAATAAAGTCAACCATACAATAATAGCAACTATTATGTATGTGATAGATACTCCACAAATACGAGCTAAATACCTTAGATCATTACTAATAATATCTATGAAAAAAAGTGAAAGTAAAACACTAATAACAGAAATAGAAACTGATAGAATAAGGTTACTCAAGGGCTTTTTTTCATAAATAAAACATAGCTGAGAAAAATTAATAATGTATTGTGAAAAAGCAGTGACTGCAATAATAATTACTAATATTTCAGGAAAATTAATTAAATTTGATAGAAATGGAGCACCGATAACTATTAGTATAAGTTCAAACAAACAAATCAGAGTACTTGAAAATAAAATGCTGTTTCTAAAAGAAAGATACTCTTCTCTAAATGTATATAGCCCAGTGCCTATCGATGAACTAATACCAATCCCCATAAGACAAGTTATAATCATCACCCATGAATTAAAAAGCGAATATATTCCAAACTGTTCAGGCCCTAGAAGACGGGTAAATAATGGTGTTGTAATAAAGGCAATTCCCTGCAGTAAAAAGGTGCTTATTATATTTAAAAATGTTGTTCTATTAACTGTTGTTCTCATATGTTTTTTATCTTTTATTTTAAATCCTCCCCAATATTACTATATTTTCCCAAGGAATAGTAAACTCAATATTTTATTTTTTCTTATAATATATCTCGAAATTATAATAGGGCATATTAAAGATAATACAAAAGTAATCACAGCTATAATCAACGCTGGTATATTAAAATAATTTAATACAACTCTACTAGAAACCTTTATAGGTTCTGAAAAAATATAAACATCCATACTATAAAAACCAAATAATTGTAATATATTTATCAGGGAATAATTATTTTCACTTATTTTATAAGAGATACTCATTACTAAAAATATGGATGAGAATGTTAAGAACGGAGAGAGTACTGATGGATACTTAAAAATGATAATAAAAGAGCTGACCAAAAATACAAGAGCAGCTATAAATATATATTCTTTTTTATATAAATTTTGTATAATCCATTCATAATTTAACTTTAATTTAATCCCTAATAAATAAAACAAAGGGAATATTAATAATGTTTTAATTATATATAAATCCACATTATAAATAAAAGATATAAAATATAGAATTATTCCTATAAAAAGTAAGTAATTGATATTTTTTTTGCTAACAATCAAACTTACTATTAAAGTAATAATTGATAAAGTGAATAAAAACCATAATGCTCCATTGGGATTTTGACCTAAAATAATTTTCCATGACTCTTCTAAATTAAACGTTGTTCTTGAATACTTTGAAAGTAATACCCTAAATGGTATATATATTATGCCTATAGTAAAGTAAGGAATAAGTAATCTCGAGCACCTTTTAATGATATATTTTTTTCTTTCTAATAATGTAAAATTAATAACTTTACATCCTAAAAAACCTGAAATTATAAAAAAGACATGCATATGGAATCCATAAATGATTGTTCCCATTATTTCAAAAATTTTATCAAATAGTAAAATTCCTGCATTTCCTTGTGTGACCACATGTCCTAAAACCACAAGTATCGTACAAAATCCGCGTGCTATATCTATCTCATTATAATATCGATACTTATTTTTTCCCATGCAATTTCCTCTCTAAATACCTTAGTGACTTAAATTTTTTAAAATACGACTTTTTTTGTGGCTTTCAAGATTTAAAGTATATAGAACAATAAATAATTGGGGCCCAACAAAAATAGGTCTTATAAACATAGACATAAAAAAGTAAGGAAGAAAAATATAGATATTATTTTCACTGACAAGATTTTGTAACAATTTTCCTAGAAGCCACCAATAAAACAAAGAATAGATTAATCCACATCTAACATAAAGATTAATAATGTCATTATGTGGTTGCACAACTCTTTCGCCAAGATAGCGTACATTTTCAGTAATACCTAAAAACTCAAAGATATAATTATCAGTTCCACTAAATAAAAAATAAGGTTTTCCGAGAGTTTTATTTAGCGAAAAAATATTTGATGTCATCCTCATATAATTTGATGGATCAGTCCATGTCTCCTGATATTGACCCAAACCATTGTTAATACAATAAGTAACAAAAACATTGCTAAATAATATAATAAAAATTAAAGAGATTAAAAAAGCTAACCAATATCTTTTTTTAAATAAGGTGTTCCATAATACAAAAATTTTGCTCCGAAATATATATGTTATACAAAAAAGTAGAATACTAACCTGCAATAATCTTGAATTCAAGATTATTGCGAAAGCTATTGATAGAACTATACCTAATTTTGAATTTCTTTTAAAAGATATTGAAAAGAAACTAAATACGATTATGCCTAAAACATTTTTGTCTCTTCCCAGTGAATAATATATTTCATAAATATTATTCACAACCCATGGATCTTCTGTAACTCGATTATAAAATTGAATCAATAATGATCCTAGCATTGTTAAAAATATAACTGTATCAAAGATTTTACCTTTATTTGAGTTAATCACCTTTTTAATATCTGCATAATAATATGTACCTATTGATACAACAATTACAAATGTAGTGAGGAAACTATAACTGAAGCCATACCGATTTACTAATATTTGAAAAAAAGATAAAAAAATAAGCACTGCCGATGTCATCATAACTTTTTTATCTTTTGTAATATTTTTTCTAAAATATGAATCTAAAAAAAATACTACAAAAGTAATAGTAAAAAAGGTATATTCAAAAAAACGTTGTGGATATCCATATAAAATAAATCCATCAAGTATAATATATATACCTATTATCCAGTAAAATAATTTACTTTTCTTTAACACCAGTTACTTACCTCCAAATATTGATTAACTAAATAATATAGTCTAGTTCCTTTATTGAGCTAATTATTTTCACCCTATTTTTATTTGTATATAATTTTTTTAGTTGAGATGCTTGCTTTTCATACCTAAGAAGTGTTGAATGATCTAAATCCCTATAAAGTCTATATGTAAACACAATAATTGGTTCTATATTATAAAAATATTTTGGAACAAACTGTGCTGTAGAAAACATACCTATTATACATGTGTTACCATCGATAGCATCTGAGCATAATATTTCCCACATATTATTTTCAGTATCTACTTGGAACGTAGAATAGATATCATAATTTTCTTCTCTAGGATGTAAACGAACTAAAATCTTTTCTTTATCATAAGAGTATAGTTTGCTAACTATTTGTTTTTCATAATTAATATGGTCAACTGCAAAATCTTTAATTGGTTGATTTAAATAAATAATTTTAGATTCATAGAGATTGCTTTTTTTATAAGCAAAAACATCATATATATCTAGTTTATTATAACTTTTAGATCCCTTTAAAGAATATATGATTCCATTATATAAACCAATATAATTGTCAGGTATTCTTAAAAATAACCTTTCTATCTCATAGTCACGTCCACAAATCTGTCTAGCTAAAATGTATTTATTGCTTAAATAATCATGAAAGATATCTCCAGAATAGCTGCCAATTCCATCCTCAATTCCATAAACATGAGAAAGTTTACTTGATCCAATAACAAAATCAAACATTTTTGTTGGAGCTCCTAAATATATCTCTTGATAGTCCATAGCTTCTATATCAAGATTAAGCAAAATTTTACAATATAATTTAGGTGCTAATAATCCCAAAATAGTATATATATGTTTAAACATACCCTTTTTTTCTTTTTCCAATATAAATATATTATTAAAAATTTTTTTGTTTTTAAGTCTATTTACATAAAGTTTGCAGTTTTTGAACTGATTAACAATATATAAATCTATCTGACCAGACTTCTCGTGAGATAAAATAAAAGTTACTGCGTTCAACAATTGTAATGGAGTATCGATTAAAAAAGCACTTTTATTAATTTTCATTAAAAAAACCTCTGTTTTTATTATAATTATAATCATTTATGACATATTCTTCTAAATTAAACACTTTATCAAAAAAATGGTATAACAGAAACACCAAATTAAATGTTATATCGTTACCTTTTTAATAATTATTTAATCCCCATTAACAAATATTCAAGGCGACTTACCTCTGTATCTATATTAAAGCCTGCTTTAGTAACAAGTTCTTTAATTTTTTCATAGTCCGTTCGTTTTAAATTAAAACTCATTTTTCTTATTTCATTAGCCCAACTTTCAGGTCCATCCTCTAAGCGCTTAAATTTAAAATTATTAGTTAATTTTAATTCATTCGGAACAACACCATATGAAGAAAGAGAAGGCAATCCATTAACTTGAGCTTCTATGCTAGCTAAACTCAGACCTTCAAATATTGAAGGAAATAAAAATAAATCAAAGGCACTAAGATAACCGCCTATATCAGTTTGAAGACCCGCAAAAATAACATTATCTTGAATTTTTAGTCTCTTTGCCTCTTGTCTGAGCTCATTTTCATCTTCACCCTGCCCAACAAGTAGTAGCACGCAGTTAGGAATCATATTAGAAAGATATTTAATTACTTGAAATGCAAACTTTTGATTTTTTTGGAAATGTAGTCTCCCTACATTTCCAATAACTAATCTATCTGTAATGTGTAATTCTTTACGAATTTTTTCACGTTTTTCTTCTGAAAATTTAACTCTTTCTAGTTCAATAGCATTTTTGATTAGTACAGCTTTTGGTAGTAATTCTTTTTTATAAAACCATTTTGCAGCGTCATTAGAACATGCCCAAAAATCAGTTGCATAATGTTTTATTCTTTTTCTATTAATATAATGAAGAAAATTTCTTGCTTTGCTATCCATATTTCGAGAATTATGACTATGAATTATTCTTTTTCTGATACCATATTTTTTTGCAGCTTTTAAATAATCAATGTTTGCAAGACTGCAAACATTCACCCAAACTGCATCATAATCAGCGGCATGTATTTTTAAGAATTCATTTAATTCCTTGTAAAATTTAATTGGATTTTTTTTTCTCATTGCTATATGAATGACTTTACCACCAAGAGATTTTATTTCCTCTTCATACGCTACCTCATTATATGTATTACACAAAAAATCAAAATGTATTTTTGATTTATCTATTTTACGGTAATAATTAAGTAAGAAGGACTCAACCCCACCTGAATTCTCAGTTAACCCAAATACAAGAACTTTATACATAAAATTGATTTTCCTTTTTCTTATTTTGTCTTTGTCTAATTTTTGAAGCTATCATTAAACCAAACACGCAATTTAATTTCATCATTTTAAAAACAATCTTTTTTAAACCCTGAATTTTGGAGATATTAGATTTATATATAGCTATCTTAAATTGCTCAATCTCCATTACTTTTTTAGCATCTTTCATCTGTCTTATAAATATTTTTTTTCGCGAAAAAATATCGTTAACAAAAATAATCAGTAGCTGATTCAATATAAATATATACCATCCATTTTTTATCATTGGATCAGAGACATCAATAATGTTTTTTATTTTTTTTATAGCTGGTATATATTCTCTGTCAAGTTTCTTTTTACCCGATCGAATAGTAGATTGAGAAGAATATACATAGTGGTATACTGGATAACAAAAGGTTACAACTTTTTTTGCATAATTAAGTACATTAAGAAAAAAAACACTATCTTCAGCATAATTAATTTTATAATCAAACCAAATATTATTATTTCGTATAACCGAAGTTCTAAAAGCAACTGCAGTAACGTTACATTTTTGAGTTGGATTCTCTAAGCATAATAATAAAATGTTTCTTAAACTTTCTCCAACATATTCTTTTGTCATCCATAAAGAACAATCAGCCGCATTATCCGTATATTCCCCAATAATTAATTCTGGAGAATATAACTTATCAATTTTTAAATAACTTTCAAGAGCATCGCTTAATAATTGATCATCCGCATCCAAAAAAATAAGCCAAAAACCTTTTGCCTGGTTAATTCCAACATTTCTTGCCTTTGATACTCCTTTTTCACTGTGAAATAATTTTATACGTTTATCCGTAAGAAAATTCTTGCAAATTTTAGTTGTATTATCAGTAGAACCATTCTCAATTAAAATAAGTTCCCAATCTTCATAAGTTTGATTTAAAACACTTTCAATTGCAGAACTTATAAACTTTTCAGCATTGTAAGCAGGAATAACGATAGAAAATTTAGGACGGTTTAATGTTATATTTACTTCCAACTAAAAACTTCTCCCATATTTTTTGCCTAAAAACTTAGCTTTTAAAAACTCAGGTATTTTAATAAACATGTTTTCTTCAACAGCGCAATCTAATTCCATTATCTCACTTTTCTTAATTAATCCATCTTCAATCGCTTTATTAAGCCATACATTAAACAGTAACTCACTTACTCTTCCAATAAATCGTTTTTCAAATACACTATAGTTACTAAAGTCAATGTTTGAAAATACATCAAATAATACATCAAATAACCAAGAACAATAGGCATTTATGAAATCATATTCAGCTATCATCATATTAAACATGTATCCCCATCGGCGATTCATAATTTTATCAAAATTCTTTAAATAATCTGGATATTTTTTTGAAATAACATTTCTTGTAACATCTAAATGTTCTAAGTGATGAGTATGTGCATAATGAGACTTTAAAGTTTCTATAACATACCATCTTTTTTTAGGAACAAAAAGCTTTATTTTCCCCAAAAAGGGTTTTAATTGTTTGTACTCTAGAATTTTCTTATTCATAGAAAAATGTCTTCTATAATGAACAATACCTATATAATCGGCCGAAAGATTCTTCCATGCCCAATAAAGACCTGTTAATTCACAAAAGAAATCATTATATATAGATATATTTTCCCCGGTGTTATCTTTAATATAACCTAGATCTATTTCGTTGCCATTACTATCTCGTTTACCTTCAGCACCAACATGCAATGGAATATACATTGAGTCTTCTGGCATTTGATACTTTTTATGAGTTGCTATAACTATTTTCACCGTATACTCATCCATTTACACCAATTCCTTTTCGCATCTATCCAAAACAGCTGCAATAACCTGATCCATATCGTAATATTTATATTCAGCAAGACGGCCACCGAAAATTACATTTTCTGTTTTATCTGCCAGCTTTTTGTATTCTTTATACAAAGCATTATTTTTGGAATCATTAACGGGATAATATGGCTCATCTCCCGGTTTCCATTCACTACTATATTCGCGACTAATAACAGTTTTAGAGAGAGCTTTTCCAGTTTCGTCTTTACCAAATTCAAACCATTTGTGTTCAATAATACGAGTCCATGGAGTCTCTCTATCTGTATAATTAACTGCAGCGTTACCTTGATAGTTAGGTATATCAAGCAGCTCATTTTCAAAACGAACAGAACGATATTCTAAAGTCCCCAATTTATAGTTAAAAAAGGCATCAATGGGGCCAGTATAAACTATTTTATTTGCAAGCTTATCTAACTCTTCTCTATGCTTTAAATAATCTATATTTAAACGTACTTCAATTCCATCTAAGATATTATCAATCATTTTAGTATACCCTCCAATTGGTATACCTTGATATAATGCATTAAAATAGTTATTATCAAAAGTTAATCTGACTGGTAACCTTTTAATAATAAAAGCAGGTAATTCTCTACAAGGTCGACCCCATTGCTTCTCAGTATACCCTTTTATTAGCTTATTATAGATATCCCTTCCAACAAGAGATATTGCTTGCTCTTCTAGATTTTTTGGCTCTTCAGTAATTTCTTTACGCTGCTCTTCTATTTTTAGAGCAGCCTCTTTGGGCGTAGTAACGCCCCACATTTTATTGAAAGTATACATATTAAATGGTAAAGAGTATAACTCACCGTTATAATTAGCTACAGGACTGTTAGTGAAACGATTAAATTCAGCAAACTGAGAAATGTAAGCCCATACTTTCTTATTATTGGTATGAAAAATATGAGCACCATACTTATGAACATTGATTCCCTCTATTTTTTCCGTATACAAATTGCCACCAATATTTGGTCGTTTTTCAACGACTAAAACTGATTTACCTTTTGCTTTCGCTTCATGTGCGAAAATCGCACCGAATGGTCCAGCTCCTACTACTAAATAGTCAAATTTGTTCATAATACACTCCTACTTAATTCTTACTATTGGCCTTTATTTTTGATAATATTTTAAAACAACGAACTCCACCACTCAGTATGAGTTATATACCATTGAACTGTCAATTTAATTCCTTTTTCAAAAGTAATCTTTGGCGTCCAACCTAAATCCCTTTTAATTTGATTTGAATCTATAGCATACCGACGATCATGTCCTTTACGATCCTCAACGTAAGTAATCAATTCTTTTGGCTTATTTAATAATCCACATATTAATTGAGCAATTTCGATATTAGACTTTTCATTATTTCCTCCTATATTATATAAGCTTCCTTCTTTTCCCTGTCTAATAATCAAATCGATTGCAGCGCAATGATCTTCAACATATAGCCAATCACGAACATTAAGTCCATCTCCATAAATAGGTAATTCTTTATCTTGAAAAGTATTAATGATCATTAAAGGAATAAATTTTTCAATAAACTGGTATGGTCCATAATTATTGGAACACCTACTAATAGATATTGGTAATCCATATGTTCGATGGTAGGCTAGAACAAATAGATCTGCTGAAGCTTTCGAAGATGAATATGGCGAACTCGGATGTAACGGATATTCTTCAGTAAAAAGTAGGTCAGGACGGTCTAAAGGTAAATCACCATAAACTTCATCAGTTGACACCTGATGAAATCTCTTGATTCCATATTTTAAACACGCATCCATTAGGGTAGTTGTTCCCAAGACGTTAGTATTAACAAAAATTTCTGGATCTTTTATAGATCGGTCTACATGGCTTTCAGCAGCAAAGTTAACTACAATATCGGGTTTTTCAGTTTCAAATAGTTGATAAACTTTTGCCCTATTAGTTATATCTAACTTAGCAAAATTAAATCGTTCAGAATCAAAGGCCTTCGTTAAATTTTCAATTCTTCCTGCATAAGTTAATTTATCTACACAAATAATTTTTATTCTTTTATATTTACGCAGTATATAATAAATAAAGTTTGCACCAATGAAACCTGCTCCTCCAGTAACCATAAGTTTCATTATTACATCGACCCATTCTTATTTAAAACAACAACTACAGTTTTCAAAAGAATTCTGAGATCTAAACCAATACTCCAATTTTCGATATATTTTCGATCAAGTTCGACTACTGTCTCAAAGTCTTTAATATTACTTCGTCCTGATACCTGCCATAATCCGGTTATCCCGGGTTTTATTGATAACCGTGCACGATGATGATACTTATATTTAGACCATTCTTTAACTGTTGGAGGTCTAGTCCCCACTATAGATATGTCTCCCTTAAGGACATTAAAAAATTGAGGAAATTCATCAATCGACCAATCTCTAAGAAGATTGCCCAACCCTTTTTTCAAAATTTTTCCATCATTATCAATTTCACATCCTATGATTCTAGGATCACCATCTAATTTAAACATAAGATCCGTATCTAATTGATTATATTTTTTTAGTTCTTGAAGTCGATCTTCTGCATCAGTTACCATAGTACGAAATTTATAGATGTAAAATGGCTTACCACTTTTTCCAATTCTCTTTTGTTTAAAGAAAATAGGACCAGGATCCGCTATATAAATCAGCGGTCCAATAAAAAGAGTTAAAATAACAACCGCTAATGAGCCGAAAAACCCAAAAAATAAATCAATTCCACGTTTAATCAGAGCTTGTTTAGTTGAAATATAATTTATAGAAGCAGTAATATAACTATCACTACCTAAGCGTTGAACAATTTGCTGCTGTTCTGGAATAGCATAGTTTTTCTTTAACTTAATATGGACAACTATTCCCATAGTCGATAATTGTTCGATAAGTTTTTCTACAAGCTGATCATCAAGGTTATCATCAATAATTACCTCATCTACCCAATGTCTAGCTGCGTAATCTAGTACAGTATCTTTGTTAGCAACTATGGGATACTTAGTCAAATTATCGCTTAATGATGAAGTATCCATATAGACTAGACTAATCATAGTTTCCTTTCCTATATCAACTACAACACTATCTAAAATATCTTGCATTCCTTTTTCTGTAGAGATAATTAATAAAGATCGTGTGATTTTGTTAGACTGAAAAAAAGATTTTAAAAAATCTTTCCAAAAAATCCGAGTAAGATAAGAAATAATTAAGTAGAATGAAAAACTATAAAGTATCATCCTTCTAGAAACATTATCCGCTTGTTGTGTAATAAACAAATAAAAAGAAAAGAATACAATCAAACGCATAACATGCTTAATTGTATTCGCAAATTCTTTATAATAACCTCGTTCTTTAATATTACGAAAAACATCAAAAACTAAGATTAATAATATATCCATCAAAATCAAAATAACTAATATTTTTCTATAAAGGAGATTATCTAGCAAATCAGGTTCTCCGAAGCGGACACAATATCCTAAAAAAGTTGAGAAAACTAGACTGAGTAAATCAATCAAAATATAATCTTTTACTGACAACCAGCCTTCTGGTAGAGTATGATACATTATCTTTTTCCTCACTATTAATAATTACGACTTAAAACAAACCCAAAAACTTCTTCTTTCGCACCGAACTCACCCCACCAGTATCAATGGAATCGCCATTGACTAAGTCGCGGGCAGTCTGGTCAAAGCGCTGGCTGACTGCCTTACCGAAGTGTTTCTCTAGCTGTCCATATGCTTGAGCCAAGTCAAAGGGTCGGCGTTTGGGATGGTGGGCATCTGAAGCCACCACATGAATTAAATTGGCTTCAATTAGATCTAAAGATAGCCGCTTAATTTGACGACCTAGTTTGCCATTCAAAGAAGCTGCCGTGACTTGACCCAAGGCTCCCTTTTCCACTAAATCTTTTAGGATCTCGGGATTTTTTTGAATAGCCTTATTGCGTTCCGGATGGGCGATAACCGGGCGGATGCCCTGGATCCCCAGTTCATAGAAGACCTGGTCGGTATACTGAGGCACCCCTTCCGTGGGAAATTCAATCAGGAGATACTTGCCAAATTCATCGTAGAAGCAAATTTCACCTTTTTTTATGTTTTCCAGGATTTCTCCATGGAGACGGAGTTCTTGACCAGGAAAGAGGGTGATCTTGATTTTCTCTTGGTCTAAGCGACTTTGAAAATTTTCGACTGCCTGGATAACCTGAGGCCGAGGATTCATCCAGGACCGGTTCATATGATGGGGGGTGCAGACGATGTGCGTTACCCCCTGGTCCTCAGCTTGACGTGCCAAGGCCAGCGAATCTTCAATCCGCTTGGGACCATCATCCATGTCCATTAAGATATGGCAGTGTAAATCAATCACAGGGCTTGACTCCTTCTCGCTTTATTCTTCCTCGTAGTAGTAATAGTAATCTTCGGTTCTTTCAGTACGGTTCATGATTACGCCTAGGACATTGGTGTTGACCTTGTCTAGGAGGGCTTGGCTTTCTTTGACTTCATCCTTGGTACATTGACCATAAGGCACCACCACTACCGTGCCATCTACCCGGGCCGATACCACTTGGGCATCAGTAGCCGCCAGAACTGGTGGGCAATCTAAGACAATGATGTCAAAGACATTACGCAATTGTTCCATTAAGCCTTGCATTCGTTTGGAAGCTAAGAGTTCGGACGGGTTAGGCGGAATCGCCCCACAGGTTAAGTAGAACAAGTTAGGTACATAGGACTTCTTAATCACTTGGTGGATTTCTAGACGGTTATCAGTCAAGAGATTGGTTAGTCCTCTATCATTAGGAACGCCAAAGGTTTTGTGAACGGTGGGTTTACGCATATCGGCATCTAACAAGAGGGCCCGTTTATCATCACTAGCGAAAGCTGCCGCAATATTCGCTGCTAGGAAAGACTTCCCTGATGAGGGGCCTGGTGAAGTGATATTGAAGGTCTTTAATTCCTTATCTAACATAGAGAACTGGATATTGGTCCGGATGGTCCGGAATTGTTCAGCCATGGCTGAGGTGGGATTATCAACCACCACCAAACCAGGACGGTCGGCTGGCTTTTTGATTTCTGTTTTTTTCTTTCTACCAAACATGGTTGATAACCTCCTTAAACACGTTCACGTTGCCGCTGACCATGGTCTTGGTCAGGGTGGTAAATTTGTTGTAATTCGTTAGCCTTATGGGTGACTTTCAGGTCATTTTCAGATAATTCACTGACCCGACCCAACATGTTCCAGCCAATTTCCTTAGTTAAGAAGTCAACATCCTTAACCGTCTTATCGGTGAGTTCATGAATAAAGGCAATCACAAGACCCACGCCCATTCCTAGAACTAGACCAATTAAGAGAGCTAAGGCCTTACGTGGCGAAACCGGTGCCTGACTGGCTTGAGCCTTAGAGATGATCGAGACATTATCGATGTTCATCATTTTACGGATAGCCTTTTGGAAGACGTCTGCCGTGGTGTTAGCGATGGTAGCCGCTTGTTCGGGATTAGGATCCTTTACGATAATAGAGAAGACCTGGGAATTATTTTTACTTTCCACTGAAATCTTTTCCCGGAGTTGGTCAGGGTTCTCTTGTAGATTGAGCTGGTCAATGACCGGACTTAAAACGACTTCATTTCGAATAACATCAGAATAAGTATTAATTAATTGCAGGGAAGCGTTAATGTCCTGGTTAAGAGTGTTATTTTGATTTTTGGTATTGCTTTGGTTAACTAAGATCTCGGTAGAAGACTGGTAGATAGGCGTCGCTAAGACGAAGGCGTAGCCCGCTGCCAGTAGTAAACCCACCAAACTACTAATAAAAATGACATAGAAGTGTTCTTTGATAATCTGCCAGAGATCTAATAAACTAATTTCTTCTTCCATCGCTAATCAACACGACCTTTCATAATTTATTGCTTTATGCATGGAAATAGCGCTTGATTAGAGCGCTATTTTGTTAGTTACTTCATATAAGAGTGTTAGAGATTGAGTTCCTGTTTTAAGGTTTGGGAAGCTTGATTGATATTTTCTTCCGGAATCATTTCGTAGTAGACGCCACCAATCATTTGTCCTGAGCCCTTCAATTGCGCCTGATTAATATTATTGGCCGCTCCCCGGTAATTAGTGAAGAGGTCCTTCATATCAGAAAAGGCCATATTAGTTTGAACGTTACTACCAATGGTGTTTAAAATTTCTTGGTAGTTAGGCAGGGAAGATAGGGAAGCTGCTTCCTTGAGACAGGCCAGGATGACTTGACGCTGGCGGGCTTGACGGCCGTAGTCCCCTTCTGGATCGTCATAGCGGTTTCGGACATAGGCCAAGGCAGCCTCACCATTTAGAGTGGTCGCTTGTCCTTGGACAAATTGGTGGCCATCTTCATTAAAACTGATCGGTGGTGTCACCGTCACTCCGCCTAAGACATTGATCATATCTTCTAAACCCTGCATATTGACAGAGACATAGTAGTCAATAGGAATATCCAGCAGATTTTGCACGGTTTCAACCGCTCCCGCTGGTCCCCCATAAGCATAGGCATGGTTAATCTTGTCTTTGTTGCCATTAGGGAGGATAGTGGTGTAGGTATCCCGAGGTATAGAAAGCAAGCTAGTTTGTTTCGCCTTGGGGTTAACTGTCATCACCATCATGGTATCAGACCGACCTTGCTCTGTTCGTCCTAGAGAACCCGTATCAATGCCCATTAACAGTACTGAAAAGGCCTGATTGCCCTGGCTTAAGTCGACTTGGCCATTACGTTTGGACTTATAATCGGCCGCTTGGTACATTTGTTCCGAGGTCTCTCTGACATCGCTGTAAGCTTTAAAAGCTATCCAGCCACCAATGCAAAGAAGAATTACTAGGATGCCCAACACCCAGAGCCAAATCCGTCTTCTTTTCGGTCTGTCACCTTGGGCCCGATAGTCTTCACGAGTAGACGGCCGGTCACGATGAGATCTTCTTTTATTATCAAAATTATCTGTCATATACTTTCTTTCCTTAAAAGTTGTCTTTAAAGTGATTCTCATTAACTGATTACGATATATGAACATTCCAAATAAGCCTGAAAAATAGGCCTATTCATCAATTTTCATAATAACACAACTTTTTTTGCAATAACATATGAAATTATTATAAAAACGTTATCATTTAAACAAATAAAAGAGTCTTATTGGACAAATAAATTAAATAAAGGCCCAGTTTCAAACCAGGCCTTTATCTTGTATATATAAATTTAATTCTCAATATTCTTAAATGATTTACGCTTTGCTCTTAGCAATGGCATCGGCCACCGCTTCTTTAAGGGCGTTGGAACTTAAGGTAGCACCAGAAATCGCATCAACATCAGTCGAATTAGCGGCAATCATGGCTTGGGGCAGTTCTGAAAAGACCTCGTGACCTTGTTGTTCACTTTCATTGTGGTTTAAGACGGTGATTTCTCTTAACTTATCCTCTTCAAGAGTCACCAGCACATTCAGTTCATCTCCCATCCCTGAATGACTAGTCCCCAGGTATTGGTTATCTTTTAATTGGAGGTCTTTAGTGGCAGCTTCTTTATCTAAGTCGCTTTGGAGATTAGCGCTCTGCGTTTCTCCCGTCCCTTTTAATTCAGATCTTGGTTGGTCTTTTGCTTGAGCGGCGTTTTCACCTGCAATCTTCCCAAAGATCAGACATTCAGCGATATTCATTCCTCCTTGGTACATGCCCGGAGTAATCCCACCGAGTTCACCAGCACCGTAAAGGTTAGGAATGACTTGTCCATGACTATCTAAAATTTCCGCTTTAGCGTTCCGTCGCGGTCCCCCTTGGGTATTTAACATAGTTTGTACGATCGGAATAGCGTAATAAGGACCTTCCGCATCAAAAGCCGTCATAGCATCCGCTGACCGACCATAGGCATAGTCCTTGCCCGTTTGAGCAAAATGATTGAAGTCCGCAACCGTAGCTTCCAGGGCTTCACTATCAAGTTCAAGTTCTTGGGCTAATTCAGCTAGGCTATCGGCTTTAAGAGCTGCTTTGGCATAGTCGACAAAAAGACCATCCGCTTGGGTGAGTTCTTCATACTTCTTATGGTCAAAGATAATATAAGGCCTTGCTTGTCCTTGTGGGACCCGCCAAATGCCATGATTATAAATATGCCCATGGCGGTTAGCTTCATCTTCCTTGAAATAACGCGTTCCGTCGTCACCAATAACTAGGATACTGCCGTGGGTTAAAGGTTGGGTGCCAAAGGCGTGTAGAGTAGCCCTTTCTCCCGCGGGGACATCAAAGGCAGTGCCGTGGTACATGCCCAAGGATTCATAGTTCGCCATATGCCAGAGATCAGCCCCAACTTCAAGTGCCATAGTTACCCCATGACCTTGGTTATACAGGCCACCTAGGGGAGCCAGACGACTTTCGTTGAGGTAGTCTTTAATCATTTGCGGATTATTTTCAAAACCACCAAGGGCTAAAACAACCCCATTGTTGGCTGCAATATTAACGGTTTGCCCTTGGCGTTCGATTTGTACCCCAAGAATTGCTCCAGTATCAGGATCTTGGAGGAGATGTTTAGCGGGTGATTCGAACCAGACATCGATGGAGTCTGCTCGATCGATAACCTTTTGCCGCAAAACTTTCCACAAGGCAGCGTCAAAAATACCCTCATGGACGGTAAGGAAGTTATAAGTTTCCACGCCATCAAATTCGGGATATTCATAAACCGCTGATTCAAGCGGGAACTTATCAAAATGATCTTTGATACTGTAAGGTTCGACTTCTAAATAGTCACGAACATAGTCTTCCATATTGACCAAACCATCAATATAGGTTGACTTGACTTCTTCGTCTAAATCCATAGCCGCCATCAGTGCATCATAATATTTGTGCATGGCTTCCTTATTATCAGCTGCACCAATCAACTGGGCACAATAGCGGGTGTTACCCCCTTCATGGCCATTAGGAGCTGAATCGACTAAAAGCACCTTGGCCCCCGCATCACTAGCAAAACGCGCCGCTGTTGCACCCGCTCCACCAAAGCCAAGGACGATCACATCATATTCCGCTGCATAGGTCGTTTGTTCATTCACTAACATTTTCGATCCCCTTCCTTTGTCACTTATTCATTGATCAGTGTAAGAATACGCTTACATTTATATTCTAAGTATACTATTCTTGTGAATAAAATAACAGAATTATGCTAGATCTTATTCTTATAAAAAGACTTTTAAGCACATATATTAAAAAAGTGACGAAGGCTAGCTCCCGTCACTTTCACTTTCTTCTTTAAGCAGAATCTCAGAAAAATCTAAACTTATCATGAATTGTTCATTTTGAATATCCCCTGCCATCTTTATCCCCATCTTCTTGGCAGCGGATTGAACAATATTAAGACCTAGGCCTGAACCTCCAGACTGACGATAGTCCTGGCCTTGCTGAAAGCGTTGGAAAAGATCGTCCAGTGGGCGTGAGATCGAATGGGCTAAGTCATTTTTAATCACCAAGAAGCCTCTATCATCCAAGCTGATCTCAACTTTTTTATCCCCGTGAACGAGGACATTTTTGATTAAATTCTCAAACATCCGTTGCAAGAGATGAGTGTCTCCCTGAATATAGAGAATCCGATCAGGTAAGGAAAAATCTAAATCCATTTCCTGCGCTTGGAAACTATTGTAGTAGGCTAGAAAATGGTTGACCAGGTTTTCCTTTAAATCAATTTTCTCTAGCGCTAAGGGGTAATCATCGTCTTCAATTGTCATATAGGTAAAGAGCTGATCCAGTAACAGGGTTAAGCGGTCTAAACGTTGGGATAAATTATTCAGATAATGCTTGCGTTCTACTTCTGAATTGGATTCCCCCAAGAGTTGGAGATAACCTTTAATGGAAGTCAGTGGTGTGCGGATATCGTGTGAGAGATTCAACAAAAGCTCTTGTTGCAGGCGGTCTTTCTTTTCTAAGGCCAGGCGCAGATCTCGTTCCTTAGTCAGACTGGCATTAATACTTTTTGTCAGGCGGTCAAAGGCGGGGGAATAAAGTCGTTGCCTGATGAGTTGATTCGTCTTGCGTTTATTAATCTTATCTAACTGTCGGCTGAGATAAGCAACTTCCTTTTGACTAAGATAGAGGATTATCAAGAGGATCATAATGATGACAAAGGCGACGATTAAATAAAGCACCAGCTCACCCCTTCCATTTTTTACCCAGTATAAGCAAAAATCTCTAGCCTTGCTAGGAAAATTTAGCAAAACCAGAGCCTGTATAAAATTATCTAATGGTCAAAGTGAAAATCCATTTTGTGAATTCGCTGATAGTTAAATAAAGTGACCAGGATAATCTGACTAAGGGCCAAGAGAAGGAGTTCTAAGAACTGCCCGCTTTGGGCAAAATCAATCGCTTCATAGCGGATAAAGAAGAGCCACTTGGCTAAGGGGAGCTGGAACCATTCTCCAATAAAAGAGATTAAAGACGACAGCATCCCCACAGATACTAAAGCTCCAATTAAGACGCTCACCGTCCGACTCTGACTCAGGAGTGTAATTAAGGAGCAGATTGCCATAATCGTCACCAAGAGACATTCGACTAGGATAAAGTGCTTGCCTAAAGCTAAAAAGTTTAAGTCAGTAAAGGCTTGGCCAGAGAGGTAATGTGCGATGGTTCCGAAGACCAATCCCAATAATAAGAAGAGTGCTCCATAAGCGAGAGCTACAGCAAATTTGGCTAAAAGCCAGCACCTGCGCGCATTTTCTAGGGGAAGAAGGTTCTTCAAGTAGCCCGAAGAGAAGTCTATGCCCAAGAAGAGGACAAAGAATATCCAGGAAAATTTAGCCATGTTCATCATGAAGGACCAAGCGGCGCGATCCACTTTAAAATTAGCATAGGCTTCCTGGTGTAAAACTTGGTAAGCCTCTTCATCCAAGGTCGGACTGGGCGCGGGTTCAAATTCAATACCCGCCTGCTCATCAGCTGGCTTGGTGGCTTTCTTCTCATAGTTTGCTTGTTCTTGGTCTTGCTTTTGCTTATAGACTTGGTAGTCTTGACCGTAACCGTAGCGTTGGGTGACATGGTAGCCAATGCCCCCTATAAGAAACATCAAGCTAATAATCACGTAGAGGGAGGGACTTTTAAACATTTTTCTCAGGTCAAAACGGACAAAATTAAGCATCATTCCCACCCCCGGTTAATTGCATATAGTAGTCTTCCAGAGAATTTTCCAAATAAGCAAAGCTTTCAAATAGAATCCCTGCGCGTATGAGGCTATGGGGAATTTTTTCGGCTTGGTCCAAGTATTCATAAATATAAAGGGTGTGGTCATCGACCACTAAGAAGTCCTTAAGGTTAAGATTTTCTTCCAAGTAAGCGAGGACGGTTCTGAGATCATGACTTCTTAAGACATACTTGTTACGATTTTCTTTTTCGAGTTCTTGCTTACTCACTTCTTTAACCAAAATTCCTTGGTGGATGATGCCGATCTTATCAATCATCTTAGCCAGCTCACTGAGAATATGGCTAGAGATCATGATAGTCAGCCCTCTTTCCTGATTGAGCCGCTGGATCAGCTTTCTAAAATCAGCAATTCCTTGAGGATCCAAACCATTAGTCGGTTCATCGAGGAGCAAAATATCGGGATCCCCTACCAGTGCTAGGGCCAGACTTAAGCGCTGCTTCATTCCTAAAGAAAAGCTTTTGGCCTTTTTCTGCTTGACTTGCCCTAATCCGACCAGTTCTAGAAGCTCTTGAACATAGCCCAATCTCCGAATCCCCATGGCCTCACATTTAAGCATGAGATTATCCCGAGCCGATAGGTGAGGATACAGCCCTGGCCCTTCAATCATCATCCCTAGTCTCAGGTCATGCGCCCTGCTTTCCACCCTTTCATTAAAGAAAGTGTAGGAACCAGATGTGGCTTGGATCTGTCGACTTAATATCTTTAGAAGCGTAGTCTTCCCCGCTCCATTCCTACCCACCAAGCCATAAATTTCCCCCGCTTTCACCTGGATAGAGGCCTGTTCTAAAGCCACTTGCTGGCCATAACTTTTAGATAAATTATCGGTTTCAATTGCTAAAGTTGCCATACTGCTATTCCTTTCTTTTTCTTAAGCCTATTATAAAAAATGAAGACTCAGAATAAATAAAGGAAGTGCAAAGAAAGTTCAAAGAATGTTAGAGTGCGACAGTCACACCAAAGGACGAAAGCACTGGAGAAAACTGGAATAAGCTCAACAAAGTTGAGCGTTTCCAGTTTTTGAAGTGGACGTTCGTCCTGTGACTGGAGCAGGTTTGTAAAGGATGTGAGGAAGGATCAGGGAGGGAGATTCCTTGGAAGAAAAGATGATAAGATCAGCTTGCTGATCGTTCAACTTTTCTGAAAGGACATCCCCTACCCCTTCCGAACTCAACTACAGAGTGCGACCGTTACAACAAAGGACGAACGAACACTAAAAAAAGTCATTCACTTTGACAATTCTTATAAACGAAATCCTAGCCCCCAGATAGTTTCAATCCAGTCTTTACCACTGACTGCTTTCAGTTTCTTACGCAAGTTAGATATATGCACACTAAGGGTCTTGTCATCGCCAAAGTAAGCTTCCTGCCAAGCCCCTTCATAGATCTCTTGCTTAGAAAAGATTCGCTTAGGATAAGTCAATAAGAGCCTAAGAATCGCCCGCTCACGTGGAGTAAGTGACAATTCCTTTCCCTGATAGCTAATCAACTGATTAGCTTGATCTAGACTTAAACCTTGACAGGAAATTATTTCCGTATTAGAAGAGCAAGTCCCCTGCTTATTTTTTAACTGAATCTCAATTCGAGCCATCAGTTCGTTTAAGTCGTAGGGTTTGACCATATAATCGTTAGCACCCGCCCTTAATAAAGATACCTTACTTGTGGAGGAATCTTTGGCTGACAGGACAATAACGGGAGTATTATTTTCTTTTCGCAAATTGCTTAGGAAGTCTTCCCCTGTCATGCCTGGCAACATCAAATCCAGAAGTATTAGGTCAAAGGCTGCTTTATCAAGATTAAGTAAGGCTTCCGTTCCTGAATAAGCCTGTTTATAGTCATAGCCATCGCGCTTTAATTTCTCACTTAGCATGTCTTGGATACTAGGATCATCTTCTACAATTAAAATAGTGGTCATTTCATCCCTCCTGTTTATTTTTTTAAAACTTCCTTTGGCTTGTTTGATCATATTAGCATAAAAGCTTGACAAAATCCGCTTGAATTGAGTAGAATATAAGAGTTGTTACTTCTCGGGGTAGCTCAGCTGGATAGAGCAACGGTCTTCTAAACCGTGGGTCGCGAGTTCGAATCTCGCTCTCGAGATAAACGAGTGCATAAAATAAACACTCAAGCAAGTTAAAAAGCTGGTAGATTAATTTCTACCAGCTTTTTTCTATAGATTGATTTTAAGAGACTTATGATAATAAAAATTTCATTTTGGTAATTAACTTTGAGCAGTAGTGGCGCTTTGAAAGTTGGGTCTTAGCCATGACTAAGCAAGCGATGTGAAATATCGGCTAGTAGGCATCAGCCGTACTAGCCGTTTGAAGCTCGCTAGGCGAGAGACCTCGTGCTCGAGCCGGTGCCATGGCTTTTCAAGACCCAAACTTCAAAAGCAGAACGGATGCTCCCTGTTCTTTTACTCTGTTTTAGGAAGCGGAAGATAGTCGGGCTTATAACCCATAATCTGATAAGATTCGCTTTCCCTATCGAATTCAAATTTTTCAATATAAAAACGGTTTTGATAACCCAGCCACTCATTAGCTGCTTGGGGAGCGACTTGAACCGCAAAGGGTTGATAAATCGTCTTCACCTGGTCAATAATTACCTGACGTAAGGCTTCAATATCTTGGCTGTCCTGAGCCGACATCAAGAGGTGAGGACTAGACGGCGTAAGAACCTCTTGGTCTGACTCCACCTGGTCACGCTTATTATAGATATAAAGCTTGGGCAGGTCTTGCATATCCAAGTCATCCAATAATTGGTTGACCACAGCCTCCTGTTCTAAGGCAAAAGCCGAAGAGGCATCCACAACAATCATCAATAAGTCCACATTACGACTCTCTTCCAAAGTTGAATGAAAAGCATCGATAATCATGGGTGGCAGATCTTGGATAAAACCAACCGTATCTGTCAGGGTAATTTCAAAATGATTAGGTAAACTAAATTTCCGCGTTAAAGGCGTTAAGGTAGCGAAAAGTTGGTCAGCCTGGTAGGTTTGGGCATCAGTTAAGGCATTTATCAAGGTGGATTTTCCAGCATTAGTATAGCCTAAGAGGCCGTTTTTAAATAGGCCTGACTTCTGCCGACGTTCCCGGGTTAATTCTCTTTGCTTTTCCACTTCTTTTAACTCATGGCGGATTTTTTGAATTTCATTACGGAGAACACGGCGGTCTTGTTCCAACTTGGTTTCCCCTGGGCCCCGGGTACCAATCCCCCCACCGAGACGGGATAAGACTGTCCCCATCCCAGCTAATCGGGGTAAGAGGTATTCATTCTGGGCCAAGGCCACCTGCAACTTCCCTTCCTTAGACGTTGCCCGACTGGCAAAAATGTCTAGGATTAATTGGACCCGGTCAATGACGGGACAATCAATAGCCTCTTGCAGGTTACGGTTTTGTGAAGGCGACAATTGTTGATAGAAAATCACCAAATCAATGTCTAACTCCTGGCTCAAATCATGGATTTCCCGAACCTTACCGCTCCCGATCAGGTAACGGGCATCTTCTTGGTCACGCTTCTGACTTTGCCGGCTGACCACTTGACCACCCGCAGTTTCTACTAAGGCTGCTAATTCATCCATTTGCATGGTGAAACGCAGGTCAGTGGTTTGTGGGAGTTGTAAACCGATTATTAATACATTTTCTGGCATAGAAACCTCCTTTCACTCTCTATTCTTCTAGGAAAGCTGCCACATCACTAATTACAGTGGCTAAGCTATCCTCTTTTTCGACTAAATTATACCAGTGAACCTGGTCCATCCGATTCTTCAGCCAAGTCAACTGCCGTTTGGCATAATGTCTCGAATTTCGTTTCAGCCGGTTGAGGCTAGTATCTAAGTCCTCTTCCCCCCTTAAATAGGGAAAGACTTCCTTGTAGCCGATGGATTGTAAGCTTTGGCTTTTAGGATCTAGGTCTTGGTCTAAGAGCCACTGGGCTTCCAGAAGTAAACCCTGGTCGACCATCAAGTCCACCCTAT
The DNA here is from genome assembly GCF_003286645.3 of Aerococcus tenax. Classification (NCBI taxonomy): domain Bacteria; kingdom Bacillati; phylum Bacillota; class Bacilli; order Lactobacillales; family Aerococcaceae; genus Aerococcus; species Aerococcus tenax. Next base: position 1,266,451 of record NZ_CP127382.2, read on the forward strand.
AGTTAATGCGCTCATACAAACGCTGGCGATCGCAGTGAAGGCCTATGAAGTAATAGTCATAGGGGCTGTGATGGTCGTCATGGGTTTCCTTGGCTTGGGAGAAGAGTTGATCAGAAAAAGTTCCTACCTCTAGGGCGCGGATCACCCGCTTCACATTATTGGGATGGATCTTTTCCGCCGCTTGGGGATCTAAGTCCTCAAGCTTTTGGTGGAGGGCTTGGTTACCCTGATTAGCTGCAAAGGCTTCCATTTGCCGTCTAAAGTCTGGCCGAGGCTCAACATGACCTCCTAAAGAGAGGTCAAAGAGAAAAGACTCAAGATAGAGTCCTGTTCCCCCAACTAAAATAGGCAAATCTTGGTCCGCTTTGATTTCTTCAACCGCCGATTCAGCATCCCGTTTAAAGTCAGCCACCGTATAAGGCTGGTCAACTGACCTGATATCGAGTAAATGATGGGGAATCCCTTGTCGCTCATCTAGGGTCGCCTTGGCGGTACCGATATCTAAGCCCTGGTAAACTTGCATGGCGTCACCATTAATGACTTGACCATGAAAATGCTTGGCCAATTCAATACTTAGGGCGGTTTTACCTACGGCGGTAGGACCACCAATACAAATTAGCTTAGTCTTCATGAATAATCTCGCCTTCTTTGTTGACGATAGTCTTGAGCTTGTTTCAACTGGTCTTGAGCAGCCCGGCGACTGGCTTCAGTCATGACTTCACCAGTCGTCATATGGCCAATCTCACCAATCCGTTCCTCTTCATTCAAGCGACTCACTTGGGTTTGGGTCTGATCTTCATCACTAACTTTAGCGATATGTAATTGCTGGTCAGCCATAGCAGCCGCTTGGGGCAGGTGGGAAATACACAGGACTTGGGCTGATAAGGCAATCTCAAACATCTTGTTAGCAATAGCTTGGGCCACCCGTCCACTCACCCCGGTATCCACTTCGTCAAAGACCACCGTAGAAGTGGGTCGACTAGCCTGCAAGATGGCCTTAATGGCTAAAATAATCCGCGAGAGTTCCCCACCACTGGCAATTTTATGTAAGGGGCGCAAGGGTTCGCCAGGATTGGTTTGGATATAGAAGGTCACTTCATCCGCTCCGGAAGCAGCAAAGCTTTTTCTTTGTTTAAAGTCAACTGCAAAACGGGTATTCTTCATATACAAGTCGGCCAGCTGTTCTTCAATGGCTGCTTCCAATTCTTCTGCCACTGTCAGGCGTTTGTGATGGAGAGCCTTGGCAGACTTGGCAATGGCTTGTTTAGCCTGCTTAAAGTCAGCCTCTAATTTTTCTTGATGGTTTTCCCGGTCTTGTAAGTCTTGGTAGTCCTTTTGGGCCTCTTGATAATAGGCTAAGATTTCAGCAATCGACTTGCCATACTTATGCTTCAATTGGTCAATCGTGGCTAACCGTTCTTCAATCTGGTCCAGTCGTCTAGGATCATAGGATAAAGAGTCCAAGTTATCGCGGATACTGTAAGCCAGTTCCTGGACACTGTAGTAGGCGGATTGGGCTTGTTCATAATAAGCCTTATAATCACTATCCAAGTCTTCAATTTGTCCTAAAGCCTGGCTAGACTCACTCAGTAAGTCCACCGCATTGCCTTCCCCTTCTGACAAAGCATTGAGAGCCTGACCTAGGGAAGCAACAATGTTTTGATAGCTTTGGAGCTTTTGACGCTCTTCGGTTAATTCATCGTCCTCGCCCTCGACCAATTGGGCCAGTTCAATTTCATTAAGCTGAAACTTCAATAAATCCAGACGTTGGGCCACTTCTTGCTCATTTAAGGCAAAATCTTTGATGGCTTTTTTAGCCTGGCGGTAGTTTTGATAGTCATTTTCGTAGGCTTCCTTCTCTTGGGCAATCCGCTTACCGGCATATTGGTCTAAGAGATCCAAGTGGTTTTTAGGGTCAAGTAAGGTTTGGTGTTCATTTTGCCCATGGATTTCCAGTAAATAATCGCCCAATTCCTTGAGCAGAGAAACCGTTAAGGGCACGCCATTCACCTTGATGGTGTTACGCCCCTTTTGGTCTAAAGTCCGGGTAATTAGTAATTGATCATCTTCAAAGGGGATCTCTTGGTCCTTGAGAAAGTCTCGCCCTGCTTGGGAAAAATCAGGTAGGTAAAAAATCCCCCGTAATTTTAAGGCCTTGGTTCCATAGCGGATAAAGTCGACTGACCCCCGGCCACCAGCTAAGAGCCCGAGAGCATCGATAATGATAGACTTCCCTGCCCCTGTTTCCCCGGTGAGGACCGTCATGCCTTCATCAAAGTCAATGGTCACTTGGTCGATAATGGCAAAATTTTCAATGACGATATTTTGTAACATGACCCCTTTTCCTTTCTAGTGAAATTGTTGGTGGGCAGCTTGGACGACTTCCTGACTATTGACTGAGTCGACAATTTCTCCCTGATGGTCTTCTTGGTGGTTTTGGAGCAAGGTTAAAAACTCGATATTTCCCGTTCCGCCAGTAATTGGGGAATAGGTCAGGTCTAAGACATCGTAGCCCATTTCAGTTGCTGCTTGGAAGATCATTTCAATAACTTCTTCATGGATTTTTCCGTCCCGGACTAAGCCTTTCTTGCCTACCTTATCCTTGCCCGCTTCAAATTGAGGTTTAATCAAGGCCACCACCTTGCCTTGGTCTTTAAGGATGGCTTTAAGGGGCGGCAGGATGAGTTTTAAGGAGATGAAGGAAACATCGATAACCGCAATATCTGGCACGCCTTCAGTGAAGTCTTCCGGTTGGCTGTAACGGAAATTGGTCTGTTCCATCACGGTCACCCGGTCATCATTACGGATCTTCCAATCCAGTTGGTTGGTTCCCACATCCAAGGCATAGGAATGGACTGCTCCGTTTTGCAGAGCCACATCGGTAAAGCCTCCGGTAGAAGAACCGATATCCAAGACATTCAAACCGGAAAAATCTAGGCCAAATTCCTTGATGGCCTTTTCCAATTTGAAGCCCCCCCGGGACACATAGGGCAGTTCATGGCCCTTTCTTTCTAGGACCGATTCGACGGGAATTTTTTCTCCGGCCTTGTCAATTCGTTCTTGTTTTTCATTATAGATCTTGCCCGCCATGATTAGACGCTTAGCCTTTTCCCTGGAATCGGCTAGCCCTTGGCGGACCACCATAATATCTGCACGTTCTTTTGTCATGGCTATCCCTTTCCATAATCCATGCTGAGGTAATTGAGAAAGTCGCTTAATAATTCAGGATCAAAGTCCTCTGATTGACTGCTTAAATCATCCAGGGCAGCTTGGCAGGCTTGGCGTTCATTATCCAAAGCATCAAGAGCCCCCTCTTTACCGAGGAGACTAGGATAAGTATTCTTATCACTGTCTAGGTCCCCGTGCGACTTCTTGCCCCGTTCTTCATCCGTCCACATGACTTCTTGGAGGTCGTTTTGAATTTGATAGGCAATGCCAAAGTGCTTAGCATATCTAGCTAACGAATCCTTAGCAGCCGTGTCAAGATTCATAATTAAAGCGGGAGCCATGATGGCAAAGTATATCAGGGCACCGGTCTTCTTAGCATGTAAGTTTTTAAGTTCTTCGATTTTTAACTGCTTTTCTTCACTAGCCATATCCATAATCTGTCCGTCTACCATGCCTGACTTGCCCGCCGCTTGGGCTAAGAGTTGGACTAGTTGGAGACTGAGCTTAGGATCAATGTCTGCTTGCCCTTGGCTTAAGACTTCAAAGGCTAGGGTCAATAAGGCATCCCCCGCTAAGATAGCCGTGGCTTCGTCAAACTTCTTATGGTTGGTGAGTTGGCCGCGACGGTAGTCATCATTATCCATGGCCGGTAAATCGTCATGGATCAAGGAATAGGTATGGATATATTCCAGCGCACAGGCTGGCGCCAGACCTAAGTGATAATCATAGCCAAAACTCGCTAACGTGGCTAATAAGAGGCTAGGACGGAGGCGTTTGCCCCCATTTTCTAAGGAATAGCGCATAGAAGCTAGCAAACTGTCCTGGCTATCCTGACCTAAGTGGTCGATTAATGCCGCCTCTAAATCACTGTTAATGCTTTGGCGGAAGCTCTTCAAATCCATTATTGGTCCTCATTTCCCTTAGCAACTTCAAATTCTTCCAATTCATCCTGGTCGTTCATGAGTTTAGCCATGGTTTTTTCGGCATTTTCTAAGCTTTGGCTACAGTAATTAGAGAGCTTGACCCCCCTTTGAAAGGCATCCATGGATTCTTTCAGAGGGATGTCGCCGTTTTGTAGTTGAGCGACAATGCCTTCCAATTCCTTTAAAGCTTCTTCAAAGCTGAGTTCCTCAATCTTACTATTCATCATCATTCTCCTTATTCTGTAATGGCTGTAGAGCTTCTTTCTTGGATCCAATAACCTGACTGTTTAAGTAACCATCAGCTAGTCTGAGCTGGACATTATCGCCAATAGTCACTTGGTCAACCGATTCCACCGGTACCTGGTTCTTACTTAAGTAGACATAGCCGCCCGATAAACGCTTGAGGGGAGACAAGAGGTCTAACTTACCCGCCAATTGCTGTAATTGGTATTGCTTACGTTCCAGGAGTTGCCCTTGGACTTGGCGTAATGACTCACCTAGACTGGCTAACTTGTGCTTGTTTTCTAAGACTAATAGTTTAGGACTCAAACCTTGTAATTCCGATTGGACCTGTCTCAGTCGCCGTTCCTCTTGGTAGAGCTTGTTAGACACTAGGTCATTCAAACGATTATCTAAGTCGGCCAACTTGAGCCGGTAACCGTCATACATCTTCTCGGGTTGCTTGAATAGATAAGATGACTTGACTTGCTCTAAGCGGTGCTTGAAGTAGTTCAAACGGTTGAGTTGGATTTGAACCAGCCGCTGCTTATAGTCGTTAATAGTAAAGATTAGGTCATTGAGAACTGGAGTTGCCAGTTCAGCCGCCGCTGTTGGGGTAGCCGCCCGCTGGTCACTGACATAGTCCGACAAGGTTGTATCAGTTTCGTGGCCAATGGATGAGATGACTGGCGTTTGACAAGCAGCAATAGCTCGGACAACTTCCTCTTCATTAAAACACCACAAGTCTTCAATAGAACCCCCACCCCGACCAATAATAATAGTATCGTATTCCCCACTTTGGTCAGCTCTTTGCAGGTTCTTAACAATGCTCTTGGCAGCTTGTTGGCCTTGGACCACGGTCGGATAGAGGACAATCTGGACAATGGGATAGCGACGTCTAGCGGTGGTAATAATATCGCGAATGACTGCCCCCGATGGTGAGGTTACGACCGCAATCCGCTTGGGGTACTTAGGGATGGGCTTAGCTTCAAAAGTAAAGAGCCCTTCTTCGCCTAGTTTCTGCTTCAATTGTTCAAAGCGGACATAAAATTGACCGATCCCATCGGGCTGGATATGGTCAATAATGATGGAATAGCGGCCCGTTTTTTCATAGAGGCTCAGTCTGCCGATGACTTGGACCTTCATCCCATCTTCTAAGTCGAAATTAAGTTTGGAAAATGTTCCCCGAAAGATAATGGAAGAAATATAAGCGTCGTCATCCTTGAGACCAAAATATTGGTGCTTATTCTTGCCCCGGTTACGGAAGCCTGACACCTCGCCCACCAAATGGACCGTTTGCATATAGGGGTCACGGTCAAACTTGGCCTTAATGTACTTGGTTAATTGCGAGACCGAGAGATACTGGTCTTGGGCATCATTCATTCATAACCCTCGTTTCTATGGCGCGGATTAACTGGTCAAAGATCAAGGTTGTGGTTAAGGGGCCTACCCCACCCGGAACTGGGGTCAGGAAACCTGCCTTACTTTCTAAGGCTTCGAAATCCACATCCCCGCTGACTTTTCCCTTTTCATCATAGTTGGTCCCAATGTCAATGACTACTGCGCCCTCCTTAACCATATCCGCTTGGATAAAGTGGGACTTACCGATCGCCACACAGAGGATATCGGCTGCTTGGGTAATGGCTGTTAAATCTTTGGTGTGGGAATGGCAGACGGTAACGGTAGCGTGGCGAGAGAGGAGTAATTGGGACAAGGGCTTACCAACAATATTACTGCGGCCGATAACTACGGCTTGCTTACCCGCAATCTCAATTCCGGAAGCTTCGATTAGACGCAAGGCTGAGAGGGCTGTATTTGGAATCATCTTAGGGGTTCCTTTTAATAAATAGCCCAGGTTGAGAGGATGGAGGCCATCCAAGTCTTTTTCTGGGGCGATGGCTTCAATCACTGCTTGTTCATTGATATGCTTAGGCAGGGGCATTTCCACCATAACACCGTGGACATTAGGGTCAGCATTCTTTTCTTTAATGGCTTGGACCAGTTCCTCAGTCGAAGTGGCTTCTTTTAGGGAGATAAAATCATAGGTCACCCCTAATTTTTCCGCTAGACGGCCTTTAACCTTAGCATAGGCAGCACTGGCATCATCACTCTCCACTAGAAAGGTCACCATCCGTGGCTGAATGCCCTGGTCTTTTAAGGCGGCCACCCGCTGGCTTAAGTCAGCCTTCAGGGGCTCTGTAATCGTCTTCGCTTGCAATGCTTGCATGTTATCGCTCCATTCACTTTACAAATTCTCTTACCACTAAGTATATAAGAATTTTCCCTAAAACAAAAGTCAGGAAAACAGGTCAAAAAAGCCCTGAACCACTAGGACAAACCCAGGCCGGCAGTTACAACTACCTGCTATGGTTCACCCAGTGGTGGTCAGGGCTGACTATTAAAGCACATATTTATTTAACAAGAGGCCTTGATAAAATCACCAATGACCTTAATCAGTGATTCTCCTCTGACTGCTTATTTCCGGCTGTAGCTAAGATACTGGAAAGAACGCCATTGATAAAGCGTCGGGAGGCTTCGTCGGAATAGCGACGGGCTAAGTGAATCGCCTCATCAACTGCAACCACTCCCGGTACCCGGTCATGGTTCCCATAAAGAATCTCATAGGCGCCTACCCTTAAAATAGCCAGGTTCATCGCCTCCAAGCGTTTGAGTGACCACTTGCCTTGGATGTGGTCTTCAATAGCTTGGTCAATACTTGCTTGGTGGGACGCAATACCATCTAAAAGTTCTTGGTAATAAGGCGGTAAGCTGAGCTCCTCATCTTCTGAGACAGCCGCTTGTTTAAAGCGCTTATTGCCCTTCATTTCCCCTTGGCTCTTCTCCAAGGGGAGGCCTTGACTCTTCAATTGGCCCAATTGTTCTTCATCAATTTCTTCATAGCTCAATTGATCTTCTAGATCGTCAAGATTGGCTAATAAGTAAGCAAAGCTCTCTTCTTTCGTGCTTTCTGGCACCATAGCCTCTTGGTAGAGGGTGAGTACCGCTAGTTCACGTATTTGTGATAATCCTAAATTCATTATTGCCACCTAACTATTGTTCCCAAATGGCGAGATCGCAAACCACAACATTGACCCGGTCTACCAGAATATCTGTCATTTCATAGATCGTTTCTTTGACATGTTTTTGTAAAGCCAGCATGGTTTTAGGAATGTCGCGACCATACTCACTGACGACTGCCATTTCAACCACTACTTGGCCGGACTCATCATTATAGAGTCTGACACTGTTGGCTTTTGAAAAGAAAGCTTGAAATGAGCCTTGGTATTCATTGATCGGTAGCGCACCTTCGATATGCTCACAAGCAATGCGGGCTATGGTTTCAATCACTTCTGGAGCTATGTTGATACTTCCCTTAGCATCCACTTCATGGGAAAGGACTTCTTGTGCTGTTGATGTTGTCATATTATCGCCTCTCTTCATGACATCATTCTTTATGAGATAGACAAAAGGATTTTTTCATCCATTAACTGACGGCCACTTGGTAAGTCAACTAGAAACTAAGCCCGGGAAATGTATTCGCCGTCGTTGGTGTTGATGACTAATTTATCACCCTTGTTAACAAAGAATGGCACGTTAACGACTAGGCCGGTTTCCATAGTAGCTGGTTTGCTTCCGCCTGATGCGGTGTTGCCTTTGATTGATGGTTCAGTTTCGGCTACTTCGAGTTCTACGGTGTTAGGAACTTCTAGACCAATGACTTCCCCTTCAAATGAAACCACTGAAACGATCATGTTTTCTAATAAGTATTTTAATTCGTTTTCAATTTTTTCAGTTGGAATTTCGATTTGTTCGAAGGTAGTGGTATCCATGAAGACATGGGAGTCCCCAGCTGCATATAGGTATTGCATTTCTTGGGAATCAATGTGGGCAGTTTCCACTTTTTCCCCTGCACGCCAGGTCTTATCGGTTACGGCACCTGAACGTAGGTTTCTTAATTTAGAACGAACAAAGGCACTCCCCTTACCTGGTTTAACGTGTTGGAATTCAATAATCCGATATAAGTTGCCGCCGTCTTGGATGGTTAAGCCATTTTTAAAGTCATTTGTTGTTATCATTCTTTATCTCCTTTTTTCTTGAAATCATTTCTATTTTAGCATAGACGCGCTAATTTTTCCCTAACTAGCTTGATATTTTACAAAACAATCAATTCACGTGGGGATTTGGTGATGTATTCGTTGCCATCTTCATGGATGAGTAAGTCATCTTCAATCCGGACACCACCTAGGTTTTCCAGGTAAATTCCTGGTTCATCAGTAATAAATTGGTCGGCCTTGAGTACATTTTTACTGTTTGGTCCAGCCATTGGGGCTTCGTGGACTTCCAGACCGATACTGTGGCCTAGTGAGTGGCCAAAGTTTTTACCATAGCCTTGGCCTTCGATGTAGTCACGAGCAATAGCATCCAACTCTTGACCAGTCATGCCAGGTTTGAGGGCTTCTTGGACCATGCGGTTAGCATCATAGACAATTTGATAGATCTTCTCTAGGGTAGAATCCACTTGTCCCACGGCTACGGTCCGAGTCATGTCAGAACAATAGCCTTGATAGTAGCAACCAAAGTCAATGGTAATTAACTCATGGTTGGCGATTAATTTATCCGTAGCAACCCCATGAGGCATGGCTGAGCGTTTACCAGAAGCCACGATGGTATCGAAGGAAATCCCACTAGCACCGAATTCGCGCATCTTAAAGTCCAGGGTGTTGGCAATATCAATTTCACTGATCCCCGGTTTAATGTAGCCCAGGATATACTCGAAGGCCTTATCAGTAATTTCACAGGCTTTTTTGATCTTGTCAATTTCATCAGCGTCTTTGACTTGACGGAGGACTTCAATCATCCCGGAAGCAGGCACCAATTGCACTTCTAAAACATTTTCAAAGTCGTCAAATTGCGCGACTGTCACATGTTGTTCTTCATAACCGAGTTGACTAACCCCATTTTCTTGGAGTAGTTCTTGGATCAGACGCAAGGGGGAAGAATGTGAGGCAGAACCACCTGCTTCAATGACCTCATAACCTTGGCACTGGAGTTTCGCTTGCTCGGTGTAACGAAAATCGGTAATAAAGTAAGCGTTCTTGGTTGTTACTAAGGCTAGTCCACTTGTCCCAGTAAAGCCAGTCATGTAGCGCAAATTATAGGAATCGGTCACTAAATAAGCGCCCAAACTTTCTTCTTGCAAACTCGCTTGGAGCTTTTTGATACGTTCTTTCACAATAGTTCCTCCTTATTTACTGAGTAAGTAATGTAAATCGTACACTCCATTCTACCACAAGTTGGGAAAAATATTTTATAAACTTTATTTGATGCCTCTTTCTTAGGTTGATTGACTATTTTGGGCAAAAATGTTTATGTCTAATGATCTCCATAGAAAAAGGCTGTGGATATAACCACAACCTTCTATAAAATAGAAATTGTCTAATTAAAATTCTCTCCAGCGATTTCGCCCTTTGATGTGACTGTCGCACTCTCTTCTTAAAAATTTAGGTCATAAACAGTATCACTGGCATAGATGGTGACACGACATAGTTGCTGGTCATTTTGGGTGTAGTAGTCAACTTGGCCGAGGTTAAAGTAAAAGCGTTTATTGAGCTTTAGCTTTGCTCGTTGATCTTTAATCTGCTGGCGGACCTCCTTATCCTGCTGGTCTTTGAGTTTGGCTTTGACTTGCTTGAGCTCTTTTTCTTTGGCATCATTCATTCTTTTTTGTCTAGCCTCTTCTTGAGACTCTCTCTCTTCAGGAGAAAGCTCCTCAGCTAAATCTTCCTCCTCTAAATCGGCTTCCTCCCTGGAAGTTTCTTCCGCTGCTTTTCTAGCGGACAGGTCTTCTTGAGCCTGATCATAGTTTGGATAGACATTAACGAGTAAGATTTCTGTCTCCTCATCCTCATTTTCCAGCATTTCCTCTAAACCAGGTCCATTAACTAAGACTTCTTCAGAGTCAGTATCGGTATTGACTTGGATAAGATAGACTTGGTCGGGATCAGAAGTATCCAATTGTCCTTGATCGATTATGGCTGCAAAATACTCCTTATTTAATGAAGGAATTGGTTCATAAGCGTCTCGCTCTTGATTCTGCTTTTCCTTATCTCGCTTTAGACCTGCTTCTTGTTCTTCGCGCTCTTTTTGCTGGGCAGCTTCCTCCTTATCTTGGATCGCTTTTTCGATCCTTTTCTCTTCTATAGCGAGGCGGTCTTCATACTTGGCTTCCATTTCACTTTCTACCTGGTCTTCAATTTTCAAGTATTCATGTTGGTAGGCCATTTCTGCCAAGCTATGGACCAGGTACCCTTCCGCCACTGTCCGCATATTGGTGATATTAACTTGGTAGAGCTTGAGACTGGCTAGCGACAACAAACTTAAGATAAAGAGCAGGGAGAGAGAATAAAAAAGGATGGAGCCCGACTTATCCTTAATCGCTTTCACTTTCCCTAGCCTCCTCTCTAAAGGAAATCAGTGCTTGGTATTCCTTTTGATCAGCCAAGCGGCAATTTACCCTCACCTGGTGGGAGTTGACCATGGTGAACTTTACCCATTCCACCCCCATCAAATAGGGTTGGTGGCCCCGACCTGAGACCAGGCGGCGGATCATTGAAGACTCTTGGTTACTGTAATACTCCATCTGAATCCGTTGGCCACTAGCCAGTTGGTAGTTCAAGCGAGTGCCGGTCGCCCAATTGAGCCGACTATGGCGGGCTTCTCTTTGCAGCTGCATCAAGAAAACGCCCCAATCATCTTGCTGGATATCCTTAACCGCTTGGTAGTGGTTAATCTCCACTTCGACCACCAGGACAAAGAGGGACTGGATCATAAAGAATAAGGCTAGGGCCAGGACTGCTTCAATTAAGGTAAAGGCCGACTTATTCCAAGTCTTCCACACTTTCCAATTCAATACTGACTGCCTCCACTTCTTCTCGACCGGGAACATAGGCGGTTCCCTGGATAAAATTCACTTGCTCTGTTTTTTCTTGGCCGACGCTATCTAGAATATCAGCGTACAGGGTTTCCTGTTGGTCAAGGGCTGCTTGCTGGCGGTTGAAGTGCCCTATCTGTAAAGGAATCATAGTGACAAATAATGATACAAAGGAGGCAATTAAAAATAAAGAAACTAGGGCTTCGACCAGCATAAAGCCAGCCTTATTCCTTACGTTTTTCCACCACATACTTGCCCACTCCTAACTGAAATTTCACCATGTAACGTCCTTGAGGATAGCGTAGGGTAACCGTTCGCGGCTGGATATAACCGGTCCCTGGTTGGATGCTGACCTTTTGGTAGGACTGGATTCGGGTACCTTTGGGTAAGAGGATAATATCTTTTATATAAGGATCTTGTCCCTCCTTGGCCTGCATAATCCGTACCTGGTCAGAGAGAAAATAAAGATAGTAGTATTCGCCCTTGATAATGGCCTCCTTCTGACAGGCTTCATAGCTCTGCAAGATTTTCTGGAGGCAGGTTTCAACAGCTAAATTTTGACTGGCCTTTTGGCTTTGAATCATGGTTACCGTAAAGATCACCCCCACAATAAATAAGGTTAAAACCATGGACAGGAGGGTCATCCCTGCCTTGGCCTGTACTTGCTTAAACTTCATGCTTACTCAGCGGATATGGAATTGAAGCGGTCTGCTTGCTCTTGGCTTAAGTATTCTTCTGCCACCAATTGGTCAATTGTCCCCTCTTGACCATCATGGTCATTTTTGTAGAGGATCTGCTGGGTTTCAACAGTTTGTATGAGGGCTTCGTCCCCGGTTTCCTGGGCACTGTCTCTTTGGTTCATGATATTAGGTAAAAAGAGTAAGATCAGTAAGCCTAAAATAAAGAGGACAACGATCATTTCTAAAAGGGTAAAACCCTCTTGCTTATGGACACCTAATTTTTTCATCATTCGATTCGCTTTATGATTTAAGACATTCATCATCCTGGTATCTCTCCTATCATATTAAACATGGGTAGCATCAACATCAGATAAATGGTTACGATAAATAGAGCAATCACGATAAATAAGCCATTCTGAATCCAACGCATGAGGAGTTTGACCTGGTCTTGGTAATTCTTCAGACAGCGCTGACTGTAAAGACGCATCTTGAGCGCCAATTGACTCAGTAACTCCCCCTGGTGGACAATGGCGGGAAATTCCCGGGTAAAAATATTAACCGCCCTTAGCTGGCCCACAATGGCCTGCCCTTCTTCATAAGAATGAGCTAGATAGTGGCCAAAGTCATAGAGGAAAGGAACTTCTTCTTGCTGGCTAAAGGTATCAATAATCTGTTTAATGGAATAGCCCACCTGGAAGAGCTGGCTAAATTCATAGGCAAAGTAATAGGTGTAATAAAGCCGCAAAAGTCTGCCTAAAATTGGAATTTTAACCAAGGTCTGGGCTTGAACCAAGGGGCCCACCTTTCGCTTCCAAAGTTGAAAAAGCAAATAGAAAACCACTAGCGCCACGACAAAAATTCCTAAAAGTAAGGGGAGGTTTTCCAAGCACCAAAAGAGTAAACCTAGGACTCCAGAGTCAGGACTGGCTTGGAGGCGGTCAAATTGAGGTAAGACAAATCCCCGCATTCCCAGAAGCATGGCTAAAAGTAAGACCACTAGAAAGACCGGATAGCGTAAGCTTTGCCTGATAGTGGCTTGCTGCTGGGCTCTCTCCTTGAGATAGGAACTGATGGTCTTTAGGCCTGGAGCAAAATCACCCCAGCGTTCAGCGACTTGGATTTGGAATTGAATATCCTTAGCCAGTTTCATTTCTCCAGTGGTTTCATAGAAAAAATGCCCTTCAATTAATAAGGCCTCCATGGCTTTAAAGGTCTCTTCCTCCTTGGGATAGAGGGCAGCCAAGAAGGAAAAGATATCAATCATTTGAAAACCTTCCATTAACATGTCAGCGATATAGGCAAGCACTTCCGCTTGGAGGCTTTTATTCCAAGAGGAAGTAATTTCATAATTAGCAATTTTCTTCCAATTGATAGGCCGCCAAAAGTTCGGCTTGGATTTTTCCATGGGTATAAGCCTCCTGCAATTTACTATTTAAAGACTTAAAGTCACTGGCCACTTCTCCCTTAGTGAGGTAGAGGGCCAACATGCGGGCATTCATCCATTCACAAAAAAGTTGCCGCGACACTCCTTCTCCTTTGACAGGAATGAGGCGCTGAGAAGCTACAAACAAGAGCGTTTGCAGTAGTTGTTCTTGGCTCAGTCCCAATTCCTTGAGACGGCCAATGACGCCGATACAGTTCTTGGCATGGATGGTGGCAATCACCAAGTGCCCGGTTAAGGCTGCCCGCATCACCATCTGAGCAGTTTCTTCATCACGAATTTCACCGATCAAGAGAATATCGGGATGGTGGCGGAGACTGGCCTTGATCAAGCGTTCATAAGTTAATCCTGCCTTGCGGTTGACTGAGATCTGTAGAAAGTTGGCTTCCTTAATTTCGACCGGGTCCTCCATGGTGATCACCTGGCAGGCGCGTTCCTGGTAGACCTCTCTTAAGAGATGATAGATGGTTGACGTCTTTCCCGAGGCCACCGGGCCAGAGAAAAGCATGAGTCCACTTTTTCGATAAAGGTATTTCTTCATCTCAACTAAGTCTTTAGCCTCTCGCTCACTGTAATGCCACTGACTTTGGTCATAGAGCAGACGGATCACCAAGGATTCCTGCATAAGGTAGTTGGCTAAGGTGGACAGCCTGAGTTCAATGTCTCCTTGGTCTAATTGATAGATCAAGGCCCCTTCTTGAGGTAAACGTTGCTCGCCCACATCTAAATGACTAATATACTTCAAATAGCGAATCCAACGGCTTCCAAAGTCTAAGTCAAACTGGCGCACCGGCTTTAGGATTCCCTCTTGGCGAAAATAGACTTGGTAAAGGCCCCTTTCTGGCAAGAGATGGATATCATCCACCCGAGCTTGGTAGGCTTCCTTGAGTATTTCTTGAGTGACTTCCTGCAAATTATCCCTCCTATTCCTTCATTAAATACTATGAATGACTTAGGCGTTAACCGCCTACTTATTGGTCCGCAAAACTCTTCACTTTTTATTTTTAATTTTCTCAGCTTTTTAAGCTAAAAATCAGTTTGCTGAACTCTCATCCGTCTGAGACCAAAAATGTCAAATAGCTAAAGCGCTATCATTTTTCTCCATGCAAAAATCGTCAGCGAATGCCGACTTTTTACTGTTTTTTCAAGATTTAATCCCGGGTAAAAATGACTTTAATTGCCTTCTGTCCTATAATGAATTGCAGAGCTCAAACTGGCTTTGTGCTTATAAAATAAAAAAGAAGGATGGTGGAATAGATGGATAAAATCATAGAGCAATTGCACCATATGGAAGTTGATGCCAATCGTCATCTTGAGAGTGTTCAAGAAGAAAAATTAGCCTTGCGTCAAGACTATGACCAAAAAAAAGCTGATTATAAGAAACAAGCTCAAGCAAAATATGACGAAGAATTAGCCAGGGTCCAAGCCCGTAACCAAGACTTACGCGAGAAACGTACCCAAGACTTGCAAGCAAGCTACAACCGACAAATGGAGCAAATCAAACAGCTCGTTGATCATGATCAAGACAGCTACCTCAAGGATTTCTTCAATCAATTACAGGCACTCGGAGTGACAGGCGATGACTAACTATACCGCTATCAACACCAAGGTCCGGGCCATGAAAGGGAGCCTCGTCTTGACTCCAGAAGAAATCGATGACCGCTTAGCAGGTTATACTTTGTCAGACCTCTACCAGGTCCTCGACCAATTGCCCTCCTACCACCAAGTGATGCCCAGCGAACAGAACAAGCTTGACCTCACTGCGGAAAACTTGATTGAACTGATTGATCGGGGCTTGCGCTATGACTTTCTCAAGCTCTACCGCTTTTCTGGTTTCGAACAACGGGCGGCCTTGTCAGTCTATGGGATTCGTTTTGAACGTGAATTTATCACCAAGGTGCTCAGAGGCTTGGAACGCCAAGAATCGGTACCCTTTGTCGTTAACCCCTTTACTGACTACTTGGAAAAACACCGCCACTTTCATATCGGTGAACTAATTACCAAGACATCGGTCCTTGATGCGATTGATACCTTTAGAGATACCGATTACGGTAAATTCTTTGAGGATTATCATGATTATTTCCATGACCACGACTACAACCATTACATTATCAGTACCGTCTTTGAACAATACTGTGCGGTCTTGGTTTGGAAGAAGGCCAGTCGGGTACTTAATGATAAGGCCCTGACCCGCTTTAAGAAGTTATTTGGTAGAGAGATGGACTTAGCCAATATCCGGACCATTTTTCGTTTGAAATTCTACTATAAGGTGGATGAGAACTTTATCCGCTCCCAACTCTTTAGCCCAGGTCGCTATCTCAATGAAGCTAATATCAGTGCCCTCCTGGCTAGCCAGGACAAGAACAGCTTCTTCAATCTCTTGACCAATTTGGGTTACCAAGATTTATTCAAGAGTGGGGAGAATAAGGTCGTAGGATTGAAGCAACAAAAGGCTTGGTTAAAGACCATTGAACACCGCTTCGCTAAGAGTTTACCGCAGTCGGTTTTACCCCTCTTTGACTATCTCAGCCTCAAAGAACTGGAAGCTGACCTCCTCAAAGAAAAGGTCGAAGCCATTGCCTACCAATCCCCTGTTACTATGCCATTCCATAATTGAAAGGAGTTCCTTGGATGATTACAAAGATGAGTATGGTCAACATATCTGGTCCACGTGATGATATCGACCGGATGGCTGACCAATACTTAAGTCATTATGATATTCATTTAGAAAATACGCTAAAGGAATTATCAGAAATTCAGACTTTAAAACCCTATACTAGTCCTGATCCCTACCAACCCTGGTCTGATCGGATTGATAACTTATTACAAATCACGAGTGATGAAGAAGAAGAATTAGAAGGCGATTGTCGCGACTTAGACTTTGACTATATCAAGCGTCTAGTGACTGAAGTCGAAAAAGATTGCTCCGATGTCCAAGGGCAATTAAATGAAGTCAATGAATCATTGGAAAAGTTAGAGGCTGACTACCACACCTACCTGCCTTTTTCCGAAATCGATTATAACTTAGCCGATATTCTTTCCATGGAAAAGATTAAGTTTCGCTTTGGTCGTTTTACTGAAGCCAATTATCGCAAGTTTAAAAAATATATCGACAATATGATTCCTTCCATCTTCATTCCTTCTAAAACCGAAGACGGCTATGTTTATGGCCTTTACTTTGTGCCCGCCGAAGCCCGGCAACGGGTAGACGCTTTGTATTTCTCCCTAGCATGGCAAAGAATTTACCTGCCTGAAGAAAGTGGGACTTTTAAAGAAATTCTCAGCCGTTACCAAGGCGAAATCCAAAAACTCAAGAAGATGCAAGCTGATTTAGAAACCAAGCTTAAAGCCTTCCTCCTACCTGTTAGAGACAATTTATTGGAAGCTAAACAACGTCTCCATAAGTTATCCAAGGCCTTTGGGGTCCGCCGTTATGCAGCCATTACCCGTAACGAATTTGCTAAGAAGGAGACCCGCTATCTCTTAATCGGCTGGATGGATGAAGATGATGCCAAGTCCTTAGTCAACGATGTCAAAGATGATCCTAACGTAACCATCTATATTGAAGACGATAGTGATGAAGATAATATCGAACCACCCACGAAGTTGAAGAATAATTTTTTTACCAAACCTTTTCGCATGATCACTAAGATGTATGGGACCCCCAATTATGAAGAGATGGACCCTACACCCTTAGTGGCAGTAACCTATTCCTTAATGTTTGGGGCCATGTTTGGGGACGTGGGCCACGGGCTCTTACTCTTTTTACTGGGCTTAGCGTCCTACCATCTGCCTAAAGTCGCTATGGCCAAGATGTTCTTGCCAGTGGGTATTTCATCCATGCTTTTCGGTTTCTTATACGGTTCCGTGTTTGGGATTGAAGACAAGATTATTGAGCCCATCTGGTTGAGTCCAAGTAAGGCCATGACCAATGTGCCCTTCTTTGGGACTTTGAACACGGTCTTCGTGGTGTCAGTTTGCTTTGGGATGTTCTTAATTCTCTTAACCATGCTGATGAATTTTGTCTTACGGCTTAAAGAAGGCGAAAAATTAGAAGCCATCTTCGACCGCAATGGCCTCATGGGTTTGATTTTCTACGGATTAATGGTTTTGACCCTGGTCCTCTACATGACCGGTCATTCCTTACCTGCCCTAGGCATCATCATTGCCGTGATGGTTATTTCCCTACTCTGCATTGGTTTTAAGGAACAAATCATTAACTTTATTGAAAAGAAAAAAGCCGACAATGAAGACGGGATCGTGATTCAATTAATCACCGTTTTCTTTGAAGCTTTTGAAACCTTATTATCCTTTATTTCCAACACCATTTCCTTTGTCCGGGTGGGTGCCTTTGCCATCAGCCACGGCGTGATGATGGGGATTGTTTTAATGTTTGCCAATCTAGAAGGTAATAACCCTAACTGGTTGGTCTTTATCTTAGGTAACCTCTTTGTCACTGGATTCGAAGGTTTGGTTGTCTTTATCCAAGTCTTACGGCTAGAATTCTATGAACTCTTCAGTCACTTCTACAAGGGCGACGGGATTGAGTTCAAGAGCGTCTGGTCATCAACCAAGTCATAATTCATAAGTTTTCGATTTAATTCAATTTAATTTTAAAAAAAGGAGAATGAAAATGTCTATTGCTACTATGCTTAAATTAACTATTGCCTTAACCTTTATCCTTGCTTTTGTCCTTCCAGGCGCTTACTACTTCTTAGGCCATGCTGGTCGAGAACGTTATAAGAAAACCTTGGCTTGGAATGTCTTTGCCCTGGTTTCAGGAATTGCGATCGCCTTAATTATTGCCTACCACCCAGAAGTGGCCTTTGCGGCTGGTCAAGAAGCTGGCGCTGCTAGTGACGGCTTAGCCCGTGGTTTAGGTTTTATCGGTGCTGCCCTTTCTACTGGTCTATCCTGTGTGGGTGCTGGTATTGCCGTATCTAACTCTGCTTCTGCAGCTCTTGGTGCTATTAGTGAAGATTCATCTATCTTTGGTCGTTCATTGATCTTTGTTGGTTTGGCTGAAGGTATCTCCCTCTTCGGTTTAATTGTTTCCTTCTCTATCCTAGGTCAACTTTAATGAAACAATATCTCATTAGCGATAATGTGCATTCCTTAACCGGGATGAAACTGGTGGGCGTTGATGGCGTCTTGATCAAGGACCACGATTCATTTGAAGAGGCTTTTCAAGCAGTCTTGGAAAGAAATGATATTGGTGTTTTGATGATTTCGCCCCAGCTGATTGCTGACCACCAAGACCTAGTCGATGAGGTGCGATTCAACCGCTCAACACCTCTGATTGTAGAGATGTTAGGCCCCAATGAATATGCATCCGAACAATCCTCAATCGCTGACACCATCCAGCGTGCCATTGGGATATCCATTTAGGAGAGGAGCCTAGTATGAAACTTGAAGAAAAAATGGCTTATTTTAAGGATCAAGTGACCCAACAAAGCCAATCTGAAATTGACCAACAAATTAACCAATATCGGCAAACTCTAGAAGACGATTACCAAAAATTTCAAGAGCAAACCGATGAAACCTTTGCTCACCGTTTAGTTAACGAAAAAGAAGCCTTACGCAAGGAAAATAATAAGGCCATTTCTCAAATTCAAATCAACCAACAACGAGAATTGTTCTTAACCGAAGAGAACATGAAACTAACTCTCTTCAAAACCTTCACCAAGCAAATCGAAAGCTATCAAGAGAGTGAAGCTTATATTGAACAATTGAAAAAAATGCTGAAGAATATTCAAGCCTACGCAGGTCGTGAAAAATACGACCTCTACATCGATGAAAATGATAGTCATTTAAGAAGTCAATTAGAAAGTTATGCTTCCCACCCTATCATTATCTCTGACCGTCCCTTCATGGGCGGCATCCGGGCGGTATTAAGAGAGCGTCAAATCTTAGTAGACTACTCTTTCTTAACCTTTCTTGACCGCCTCAAAGAAAACTTTGTCATTAAGGAGGCTGATTAATCGATGGGAGAAAATACAATTTATGCCATTAATGGCCCCATTGTTACCGTCAAGGGCAATACTGATTTTTCCATGCAAGAATTGGTCCATGTCGGTAAGAGTCGCTTAGTTGGCGAAGTGATTCGTATCGACCAAGCCAAAACCACCATCCAAGTCTACGAAGAGACCGCCGGCTTAAAACCAGGTGAACCCATTTACGGGAGTGGCTCAGCCATGACGGTTGAGCTGGGTCCTGGCCTCTTGAATAATATCTACGATGGGATTGAACGGCCCCTAGAAGATATCGCTGAATCCAGTGGTTTCTATATTAAAAGAGGGGTCAATGTCGACTCGCTCGACCGCCAAAAAGCATGGCAAATCACCCCAACCGTTCAAGTCGGTGACCAAGTATCAGCCGGTGACGTTATTGCTGAAGTGCAAGAAACCCAAGCCATTAAACATAAAATTATGGTGCCTAATTCTGTGGTCGGTGAAGTGGTTGATGTAGTGGCTCCTGGATCCTATACCATTGAAGAGACCCTAGCTACTATCCGCCAATTTAATGGTGAGGAATACCAAGTCAAGGCCTATCAAAAATGGCCTATCCGTACCCCACGTCCTGTGGCGAAGCGGCTAGAAAGTACTACCCCACTGCTCACTGGGCAACGGATTATTGATACCGTCTTCCCGATTGCTAAGGGCGGGACAGCGGCCATTCCAGGTGGTTTCGGCACTGGGAAAACCACCATGCAACACCAAATCGCTAAGTTTGCCGATGCCGATGTCATTGTCTACATTGGTTGCGGGGAACGTGGCAATGAAATGACGGAAGTCTTGGAAGATTTCTCCAAACTGATTGACCCGCGTTCTAACGCCCCATTAATGGAACGGACCGTCTTAATC
This sequence comes from Aerococcus tenax, assembly GCF_003286645.3. Taxonomy (NCBI): domain Bacteria; kingdom Bacillati; phylum Bacillota; class Bacilli; order Lactobacillales; family Aerococcaceae; genus Aerococcus; species Aerococcus tenax. The sequence goes on from NZ_CP127382.2 coordinate 1,286,676, forward strand.
GCTAACACTTCCAATATGCCAGTGGCAGCACGGGAAGCTTCCATATATACCGGCTTAACCATTGCTGAATATTATCGGGATATGGGTTATGATGTAGCCATTATGGCCGACTCCACTTCCCGTTGGGCGGAAGCTTTACGTGAATTATCGGGCCGTTTGGAAGAAATGCCAGCTGAAGAAGGTTATCCAGCCTACCTGGCTAGTCGGATTGCAACCTTCTATGAAAGAGCCGGCGACATGGAAACCCTCAACCACGACAATGGTTCAGTGTCAATTATCGGGGCGGTTTCCCCTCAAGGTGGGGACTTCTCTGAACCCGTGACCCAAAACACCAAGCGTTTTGTCCGTTGTTTCTGGGGACTGGATGCCAACCTGGCCCATGCCCGTCACTACCCAGCCATTAACTGGATGAATTCCTATTCTCAATACGTGGATGACTTAACGGCTTGGTATAATAAACAAGTTTCCGAAGAATTCGTGGAGAACCGCTCACAAATGATGGCCCTACTCCACGAAGAAGATGAATTAAATGAAATCGTAAAATTAATTGGTTCAGATATCTTACCTGATTCGCAAAAATTGACCCTTCAAACCGCACGAATTATTCGTTTAGGTTTCTTACAACAAAACACCTTCCACGAAATTGACCAAGCGGTACCGATTGCTAAGCAAGCCAAGATGTTAGATGTGATTCTCTATCTACATTCCCGCTGCCAACAATTGGTCCAATGGGGGATGCCAATGTCTTATATCGCTAAGGCTGATATCTTTAACCAATTAATTACTATGAAGTTTGATGTGCCAAATGATGACTTAGAAGCTTTTGATCATTATTATGAAGATATCGATCGCTTCTATGAAAAAGCAATGCAAGAAAATGGATAAGGGGGAAAATAAATGGCAATTGAATATTTAGGATTAAGTTCGATTGAAGGCCCTCTTGTCGTGGTCGACGGAGTTAGGGGGGCGGCCTATGGTGACATTGTCCGCTTCCGAACTAACCGTTCTGACCAAAAAGTGGGTCAAATTATCACAATTGAAGGCGAACATGCCCTGATACAGGTTTTTGACTCGACTACTGGAATGTCCTTGGATAATACCCATACCCACTTTACCGGTAAGGGGATGGAATTAGGCCTAGGTCCTGATATCTTAGGACGGACCTTTAACGGGATCGGTCAACCGATCGATGGCTTAGGCGCTATCCACGCTGAAGTGAGCCGTGATGTCAATGGAGCGCCCCTCAACCCGGTCTCACGGATCTACCCGCGTGACTATATCGAAACCGGTTTTTCCGCTATTGACGGCTTAACTACCCTGATTCGCGGGCAAAAGCTACCAATCTTCTCCGGTGATGGGATGCCCCATAACCAACTGGCTGCTCAAATTGCTAAACAAGCCAAACTCGGTGACGGCGTAGACGGCGAATTTGCGGTCGTCTTTGCAGCCATGGGGGTTAAACACGATGTGGCCGACTTCTTTAAGCGATCCTTTGAAGAAAGTGGCGCCATGGAACACGTGACCATGTTCGTCAATACTGCTGACGACCCCGTGATGGAACGTTTGATTACCCCACGGATGGCCCTCACTACCGCCGAATACTTAGCCTATGATTTAGGTAAGCATGTCTTGGTTATTTTGACCGATATGACTTCCTTCTGTGAAGCTTTACGTGAAGTTTCTAACGCTAAACAAGAAATTCCTTCCCGTAAAGGTTATCCTGGCTACCTCTATTCCGAGCTAGCTACCATCTATGAACGGGCAGGAATTGTTAAAGGACGGCAAGGTTCTGTAACTCAAATTCCAATTCTAACCATGCCTAACGATGACATCACCCACCCGATTCCTGACCTTACTGGTTATATTACTGAAGGCCAGGTGGTATTGGACCGGAGTATTGAAGGGAAGAATATCTACCCACCAATTAATCCTCTCCCTTCCCTGTCACGTTTAATGAAGGACGGGATTGGGGACGGCTACACCCGTGAGGACCATGACGCGGTATCTAATCAACTCTTCGCCGCTTACTCCCAAGCCATTGATGCCCGTTCGCTAGCATCGGTTATCGGGGAAGAAGAACTTTCTGACTTAGATAAGAAATACTTAGCCTTCGGGGAAGCCTTTGAACAAGAATTTATTGGGCAAAAGCAAGATGAGAACCGGACAATTACCGATACCTTGAACTTAGGATGGGACCTACTCCGTAGCTTCCCACGGACCGAGTTAAACCGGATGGATAGTCAATTACTCGACAAATATTATGAAGATACCACTTATTCTTACAAAAAAGATGCCCTAGATAAGGATAGTAAGCAGGACGGTGAGGACTAATGGAAGTCAACCACACCCCCACCAAGGGGAATCTCATGCAGGTTGAAAAAACCTTGCGCTTATCCAAGAACGGCCACGAATTAATGGACCGTAAACGGATGATTTTAATGAATGAAATTATGTCCCTGGTGCAAAAGGCTAAGAAAGTCCAAGAGCAATTAAAGGAAGCCTATCAAAAGGCCTATGAGTGCCTCTTTGAAGCCCAGAGAGAGATTGGTTTACATACCATTGCGGACTGGGCCCAAGATGTGCCCCAATCCGATAGTCTTAGCCTCAAAGTTCGTAGCGTGATGGGCAGTGAGGTGCCTGAGGTCGACTACCAAGCTGAGGCCATGCAACCGGCCTATTCCTTCTCTCAAACCACCACAAAAATGGATGAAGCCCGGATTGCCTTTGAAACAGTTAAGGACTTAGAGATGCAACTGGCCCAAGTAGAGAACGCGGCTTACCGGCTAGCCTCAAATATCCAAAAAACCCAAAAACGGGTCAATGCCTTGAAGAATATTACCATTCCGCAATTGCAAGACGCTCAAAGAGACATCTCCTCAGCCCTTGAAGAAAAGGAAAGAGAAGAATTCACCCGCCTTAAAGTGGTTAAACGCATCCTTACTGCCAAGGATGAAGCCCAAAAAGAACGCATGCGCTCTGAAGCATAGAGTGCGACAATAGCCAAAAAGAAGTCTAGGATTTGCCTAGGCTTCTTTTTTATACATAATAGCTTATTCAGTAATGTCTTATTTAAAAACGAGTATAAAAAAGGAAGCTGATTGATTCCAGCTTCCTTTTCATTTATCCTAAGCCTTATTTTTTAGCTTGGTTTTTAGCTTCTTCTTTACCGTCTTTGGCTTCTTTTTTAGCGGTGTCTGCGACATCTTTTGATTTTTCTTCGACTTCTTTACCAGCTTTTTTGGCTTCGTCTTTGGCGTCTTGAGCAGCTTCATCGACATATTCCTTGGTGTAGTCGTAAGCTTCCTTAACGTCGTCTTTAGCCTTGTGGTATTGTTCGTTAGCTACACGGCCAGTTTCTTGTAAGGAGTCTTTAAGGGTGTCGGCACTTTCTTGTAAGTTAACGCGGATGTCGTTAGCAGCATCTGAAGTAGCTTCGTAGATAGTGTTTCCTTTTTCGATAGCAAGATCAGCATAGTCCATCGCTGTGTCTTTTAAGTTGTTCGCTTGGTCATTGATGTCTTGACGTAATTCTTTACCAGATTTTGGGGCGAATAATAAAGCTGTTACAGCAGCGGCTGATCCACCAATAATTGCTCCGAGTAAAAATGCACCTGTTTTATTTGACATAAGATATACTTCCTTTCCTTTTTCACACATTCACACTATTCGGCTAAAATGCCTTGGTTTCTGATTGTTCTTGAGCCTTACGCATGTCGCGTTTTTTCTTAAGTAATTTAGCTGATTTTCCAATCTTTTCAAAGCCAGAAACCTTGGGATCAACCTGGCTATTTTCACTGGCTTGACGTACTTTCTTGTAACCGGCTTTGGCTTGATCAACTTTTTCATCCGCTTTATTGGTGATATTCAATACCAAATCGCGGGTAGAATCATTCACATCGGAAATGGAAACTCCAACATCTCCCACTGCTTGGAATAAAGGATCAACCTTAGCTACCTTACCGTTAACGTCTTCCAGTAGTTGGTTGGTCTTATTAAGTAGGCCTTGAGCTTCTACTGAGATACCGTCGACATCGCGTCGGAGAACGGCAATTGTTTTATTGGCCTCATCAACTGTATTCACAACTTCTTTAACCGTTTGTGTCAATTGACGGATAAATAAAACAAGAAAAACCACTAAAACAGCGAAGGATACTGCAGCAATAATTGCCGCTATCTCACTCCATGTCATGCTATACATCACTCCTCACATCTTTAAGTGACTTTCTTATTTTTAATATACCTATATGATACCATTTTTTACCTATAATACAAAATATAATCGCTTCCAGTGGCTTGGCTTTACCTTTATGGGAATAACGTATAAACTATATCTATGAATAAGAAAGGAAAGTCTCAATGCAATTCATCAGTCAATGGTTCACCAATTATCTTGGCAATATCGATATTGAAAGTATTTTATCCCACTTACTCACTACCCTCTTACAATTAGTTCTTACGGTGGTCTTGCTATACATCATTCGCCGAATTACAGTGCGTTTGATTAATACCTACTTTGATAAAACTGCCCGTTTTTCCAACAATAACTACCGGTCAAAAACCATGAAAGCCCTGTTGACCAATATTACCCAGTACGTGTATTACTTCCTGCTTGGTTACTCTACCCTAGCCATTCTTGGCGTACCAGTTGCCACGCTCTTAGCTGGTGCTGGGATAGCCAGTATTGCAGTAGGTATTGGCGCCCAGGGCTTGGTTACTGACATGGTCAATGGCATGTTCATCCTGCTAGAACACCAGCTAGACGTTGGTGATTCCGTAGTAATCGACCAAGTCAGCGGGATCGTAGAAAAGATCGGGATTAAAACCACTGTTATCCGTGGTTTCGACGGAACTATGAATTTTATCCCTAACCGCCAAATTGAAGTGGTGGTCAATAATTCACGAAACCCTATCCGTAGTGAAGTTGATTTATCTTACTTTGCTGATACCGATATTAATGAATTCGTCGCTGTCATTAAGAAACGTCTTGGCGATTTGGCTCCCGACGAAAACCTATCTAAGCCACCGGTATTACTAGGGGTGACTCGAAATGTTGACCACCAACTCGTTTATCGCATTCGCTTCTTCTGTGTAAACGGCAGCCAGGAAGATATTCAAAGCAAGTACTATGAAGAACTCACCAATGCCTTAAGAGAAGCAGGCATAGAACAACCTGACTCCCAAAGAGCTGTCTCTCACATTAGTGTCGATTATAAACATACAGAAACTAAAAACCAAGACAAATAAAAAGCCATGATAAAGATTAATGGATTTCTACAGTAAGATATTTTTTTAGACAAGATCTTAAAGGCTGGGATGATCTTCCCAGCCTTTTTCATGCATTACGTTTTTATTGAATGGTATTTCTGTAATTTTGTCTTTTGGTGCACTTGTCACACTCTCCTTAAGGCAGGAATTTTTCGGGGACTTTTTCGCCGTTTCTTTGGTAGAAGGTGACTTCTTCCTGGCCAGCTTGCCAGTCTAGGATGGCATAGGTGGGAGTGAGATAGTTGCCACGAGGGAAGGTCACGGACCCAGGGTTAATTAAGTGCACTCCATCAAGGAACTGGTCATCCATGATGTGTGTGTGACCATAGACAGCAATTTGACAGCCTTGTTTCTTGGCATATTCAGCGTATTTCTCTACTCCCGCCTTGACCCCATAAAGGTGGCCATGGGTATAGATCAGCCGGCCTTCTGGTGTATCGATAATGCGTTCAGGCTGGTAGGGGCCAAAATCGCAATTTCCCTTCACCGGTTCGATCACATTCCAAATACTGTCGCCAGCATCTAATTCAGAATCACCGCAATGGAGCATGAGGTCAACTTGGTCTTGGTAGCGTGCGACGAGGTCTGAGAGAATCTGGCTATCTCCATGACTATCTGAGATTAGTAATATTTTCATTGCAATTCCACCTTTCCTGCTTCAATATCGGCTTTGAGTTGGGCCATGACTTGACCACGGTGACTGATCTTATTTTTTAAGTCAGGCTCAATTTCTGCTGTAGTTTTTTGGTAGTCTGGAAGGTAAAAGATTGAATCATAACCAAAGCCGTTACTGCCCCGCTCTTCCCTTAGGATTTCTCCGGACAAGTGACCAATATAATGTTTATAGACTTGGCCATCCGAATGACTTAAGACCATGGCACAAGTAAATTGGGCTTGACGCTTGCCATCGGGAATATCTTCCATAGCTAGTAAGACTTTATGGCGGTTGGCTTGATCATTCTTGTCTAAGCCAGCATAGCGAGCCGAATAGATCCCTGGCTCTCCATTTAGAGCTTCAATTTCCAAGCCAGAGTCATCAGCGATAGTGGGAACCTGTAAGAGTTTAGCTGCTGTACTGGCCTTTTGACTAGCGTTTTCTAAAAAGCTGGATCCGGTTTCTGGAATATTATTGATTTCAGGATAATCTAAAAGGGTCTTGATTTTGAAACCTAAGGGGGCAAATAATTGTTGGAATTCCCTGGCCTTGCCAGGATTTTTGGTGGCGATTAAGAGATCATTATTAGCCATGGTCTACTCCTTTTTTGCTTCTAATTGACTGAGGGGGATCCGGCTGACCGGAATATCTTTTTGTAGCCAAGCCTTGGCAATATCCTTGAACAAGGCCACCCCTCCGGTAGTATAAAACTGATAAGTGGCGACTTCTGGGTTCCATGAAGATTCCGCTAGATTATAGAGGTCGAGAATTGCCGAAACATCACTCACGGTTTCAGCTCCGGAATTGACCAAGCGTACCCCTGGTCCCATGAATTTTTGGATCAGTGGAGCTAATAAGGGATAGTGAGTGCAACCCAGAATGAGGGTGTCGATAGCTGTCTGTTTTAAATCATAAAGACTTTCAGCCACGATCTTCTTAGCTATTGGCGAGGAATATTGGCCACTTTCCACTAAGGGCACGAATTTGGAACAGACCAAAGGATACAAGGTTAAATGCTTGTTATGGTTCAATAAGACATTCTGATAGAAATGGCTGTTGATAGTGGCTTCAGTAGCCAAAATCCCGATATGGCCGTTTTCACTATAACGGTTGGCTGCACGAGCACCGGGGTGGATAACACCAATGACCGGAATATTCACCCGTTGGCGGATCCGCTCCAATGACACTGCTGTCGCGGTATTGCAAGCAATCACAAGCATTTTAATATTTTGCTCCAAGAGAAAATCAACTAATTCTTGGGTGAATTCGTTTATCTCTGCCTCTGGCCGGGGCCCATAAGGACAGCGGGCATTATCCCCAATATAAATTATCGACTCATTGGGCAACTGCCGCATGGCTTCTTTGACAACAGTTAAGCCACCCACTCCTGAATCGAGAAAACCAATGGGACGCTTCATGGCGACACTCCTAACAATAAAAACTCAAATCAATACTTCTATTATAGCAAAAGTACTTTTCTAATTATAGTAATCCCTTAGCTAAAAATGTTAGAGCTAATTGGCTTAACAAAAAGGAGGTGTTTGTAATGTTAATTTTTATTACAATTTATTGAAGCCTTAAAAGTGGGCATCTACCAATAAGCCCCAATTTGACAGGCTTTCCTCTGCATTTAATTAGCAATAATTTTATTAGTAAGCAGATCAATATGATATATTAAATGACATAATTAATGACATTAATTTATATTACATGGTATTATAATTATAAGTACTTATTTACATACAATGTTCAATCATATTGAGGAGCGATTATATGATTACAATTAATTTTGATATCGTTCAGACACTCGGCCTTGCAGTGCTTGCCTTATTTTTTGGTAAGTGGATGACCAATGTCTTTCCGGTGCTCGAAGAATATTCCCTGCCCCCTGCCATTGTAGGTGGCTTAGCCTTTGCCCTAGTCAACATGTTTTTACGTTTGACTAACCTGGTCACATTTAACTTGGACACTTCCTTGTCAACCCTATTTATGGTGGTATACTTTACCACCATTGGTTTTTCCGCTAGTATCCAAGCCTTGTCACGGGCTAAGGGTGTGGTGATGAAGTTCCTCTTTATTGCCATTTTAGCCATCTTTATCCAAAATATTCTGGCCCTGGTTTTGGGGAAATTCTTAGATATTCCTGGCCCCTTGGCCCTCTTGCTCGGTTCCCCTGCCTTAGTCGGCGGCCCAGGGACAGCGGCAGCTGTCTCTCCTACCATTGTCAACTTAGGTTACGACAATGCTACCTCGGTAGGGATTATTGCAGCTACTCTAGGGATTGTGTTGGGCTCACTTTCTGGTGGTCCAATTGCCTCAGGTATTGCAAAAAAATATTCCCTATCCGCTAAAGATGAGAATGCATCGGCGAATACCAGCAACCGCTACCACCGCCATCCCCAACACCAACGCTTAACCGCTGAACGGATTGGTTATATGTTGTATGGCACCTTACTAGTGATTTTTGTGGGGACTTTTGTCACCGAAATCATTAACACTGTAGTGGGTAAATTAGTGGGAGGAATCACCTTCCCCGTTTATATTGGGCCGATGATTGTGGCAGCCACCGCTCGGAATATCTCTGATGCCAAGGAACGACCTATCCTTGATGATGCCGCTCTGGATGTGACTTCGGATATCTCACTCAATCTCTTCCTGGCCTTAACCATGGTGGGTTTAGAGTTATGGACTATTATTGATATGGCTCTACCCATGCTTTTAATTATTGTGGCAGAAACAGTCGTTACTCTAGCTTTTGCCCGTTATATTGTCTTTTATACTATGGGGAAAAATTACGACTCGGCCGTGATGACTGCAGGATTTATTGGCTTTGGGATGGGGTCCTCCTCCAACGCCATGGCCTGCATGCGGCAAATCACCCATGAATATGGTGCTAGCCCGTTAGCCTTTCTAGCCGTTTCTATCGTGGGAGCCCTTTTTATTGATTTTATCAATATCTTTGCTATCTACGGCTTCATCCATCTGATTGCTTAGGCCAGCGGATAGTCATCACTTAACTTTCTTTTCCCTAGGAATTTGTTTATGATAGAAATGAACAATGTTCTATTACACAGGAAAGGAAGACCTCCATGCGGATAGCACTCATTGCCCACGACAGTAAGAAAGAACTAATGATCCAATTGACCACGGCCTACCAGGATATTCTCAGTCAGCATGACTTAGTGGCGACCGGGACCACTGGCAAACGCGTTAGTCAAGCGACTGGCCTCAAAGTCCATTGCTACCAATCTGGCCCCTTAGGTGGTGACCAGCAAATCGGTGCTGAAGTCTCACAAAATCAGATCGATTGCGTCATTTTCTTAAGAGACCCCCTAACAGCCATGCCCCATGAACCGGATGTGAATGCTCTGATTCGTCTCTGTGATGTCTACAATGTTCCCTTAGCGACCAATATTGGCAGTGCAGAAGTCCTAGTCCGCGGCTTGGGCGCTGGGTTAATCAATTGGCGAGAGGACTATGCCGATGGTCAGGTTAACCGCGATATCCGCGAAAACCTCAACCATGGTAGCGTCAACCGCCCGCTTAAAGAAGATTAAGCAAAATAATAAGGTCAACTCAGACTTCTCAATTATGAGAGAATCCGAGTTGACTTTTTCTTTTTACTTATTTTTTTTAGTGATCAACCTGCCGCCAGTTATGGTTATTCCACCATAGTAGGACTGACAAGACAAACACTGAAAGGTATAAAGCATAGACGACAAAATCAGTATTTAACTGGGTTCTTGCCATCAAAAAGTCGTCAATGGGAAAGGCTGCGTAATAAATCGCATTCATTAGGATAAGAAAGAGAGCGTGTTTCTTCAAGGCCTGTTTGGCTTGAGAACTCCCCTCCTTAAAGTAAACGAGAAGACCTAAAGTCAGCAGGAGAATTGATAATAGACCGATAGCTGGGTAGGAAATCACTACCAAGGACATCAATAATCCTCCTAGGGCTTCTAAAATGTCCGGACTAGACATTACCCAGGCCAGACCTGACAAGGCAAAAACGACCAGGATATAGATAAGGGGAATTGCATTTAAGAAACGAAGTAACTTAACCATTTGGATCATCTCCTTATTGGTATGCTTTTTTGAGCTTTACAAAGTTTTCTTTCCCATCTATTTTTAGTATAAATAAAAATCCATTCATGTAAAATCATAAGTCTCAAAGTGAGTGATAAGATAAAAGTTTAAATTTGAGAACAAATCCGCTAGTCTCTAGAGCGATTACCCCCAAAAATTAAATAATAAATCCTCAGAAAAATAAAAAGTGCCGCACTTTAATGCAGCACTCCTTTAACTCTTACTTAGTCTAAATGATTTTCAAGGATACTTTCCAATTTTTCTTTTGGTGTGTAACCAACCAGTTGTTCAACGACTTGGCCGTCTTTTTTAACGATTAAGGTTGGGATGGACATAATACCAAATTCACGTGGGGTATCAGGATTTTCATCCACATCCATCTTAGCAAATTTCACTTGGTCGCCCATTTCTTCATCGAGTTGGTCAACAATTGGAGATTGCATCCGGCAAGGACCACACCAAGTTGCCCAGAAGTCGATTAAAACGACACCTTCACTGGTTTCTTCTACAAAATTTTGATCAGTTAATGTTTGTACCATTTAACTTCCTCCTCAAATTATTTCAATTAGTCACTCTATGAGCAATGCTTTAAAGTGGCAGGGAGTCGCTACTGACCTCCCCCTCACTTTCAGGCTTAATTATAGCATGTTCTCCCATTTAGCAAAATATTTTGCTTACTTTTATTTAGTAAAGGCCATTAGTCGCCAAATTTAACAATAGTTGCCCCTTGGCCACCCAGGTTATGGGGAGCGTAGGAGAAGGATTTAACCCGTTTATTATTTCTTAAGTATTTCTGTACCCCGTCCCGGATCACTCCAGTACCGAAGCCATGAATAATGGTGACTTGGGGGTAATTGGCCAGGAGAGCCTGGTCGATATAGCGGTCAAGAGCGGTCATGGCCTCCTCATAGCGCATACCCCGGAGGTCGAGTTCAGACTTAATATTCTTACTTTGACTAGCCCGTACGCTACTCGAGCCCTTCTTCCCCTTAGACTTAGGCTGACTTTTTTCTTGGAGCTCTAGGTCCTTTTCGGGGATTTCCATCTTCAACATGCCCATTTGAACCAACCAGTGTTTATCTTCGCGTTTTTCCACCAAGGTTCCCATCTGACTATATGGGATAACCTTGACTTCGTCGCCAACTTCCAAGTCCTTATTTTTCTTGCGTTTTTGACGTTTGAGCACCTTGTTCTTTCTCAACTGTTGCTCTTCTTGGGTCAAGTTAGCGATTTGTTTTTGTTTGTCAATCATTTCATGTTCTTTGACGGTTTGGCCCTGTGGATTATTCTTCTGCCATTCTCTAATATCACCCAATAGCTTATCAGCCTTTTCCTGGGTCTTAGCTACCAGGTCATTCGCTTCTCTTTTAGCCCGGTTCAAATAGGTGATCTTATCATTTTCCAGGGCGTGGTAGGCCTTCTTCAAATCAGCCAGTAACCTGTCAGCCTCTTGTAAATCTTGGCTTAGGGCTTGGTTATCCCTTTCATAGGCTTGGCGCTTCTTATCCAAGTCATCGATCATTTCGTTTAAGGACTGACTTTCTTCTCCGACATAATAGCGGGCCTCGTCCACGATGCTTTGATCCAAGCCTAAGCGTTGGGAGATATCAAAGGCATTAGAACGGCCCGGTTGACCGATCAATAGTCGGTAAGTCGGCGTTAAAGTTTTCTCATCGAATTCAACACTGGCATTAATGGCATTGGGTTCTTCAAAGGCATAGGCCTTTAGCTCAGGATAGTGGGTGGTTGCTAGAACCGTACAGCCCACTTGAGCAAGCCGGTTTAAAATTGCCATCGCTAGGGCAGCCCCTTCTTTAGGGTCAGTTCCCGAACCCAATTCATCGATTAGGACTAAGGATTGGTCATCAATTGCCTCTAAGATCGAGATAATATTAGTCATATGACCAGAAAAAGTTGATAGGTTGGCTTCAATCGATTGCTCATCCCCAATATCAGCAAAGATATGGTCAAAGACTCCAATGCGGCTATCAGCCTTGGCAGTAATATAAAGCCCCGATTGACCCATTAGCTGCAGTAAACCCGTAGTCTTTAAGGTAATGGTCTTCCCACCGGTATTGGGCCCGGTAATGATTAACATGCAATAATCGCCATTAAAGCTTATAGTATTTGCTACAGCAGTTTTTGGATTTAATAAGGGGTGAACGGCTTCCTCTAAATTTAAAGACTGGTGATCCGTAGCAATGAGAGGCCGGTGGGCGCCCTGCTTTTTGGCATAGCGCCACTTGGCTTGGATGAAATCAAGTTGCCCTAAGATTTGGTTATTTTGATCAATTTCATGACTATGGGGAGCCAGGTCGGCTGATAACTCCGCAAAAATCCGCTCAATTTCTGCCTGCTCTTCGATCCGCAAGCTATGGACCTTATTGTTGGATTCCATCACGACTTGGGGTTCAATATAGAGGGTCTGACCTGAGGCACTTTGGTCGTGGACCACGCCACCAAACTTCCGCCGATATTCTTGTTTAACCGGTAAGACATAGCGGTCATTACGGATGGTCACAATTTGATCACTCAGATAGTCGGCTTGGCTGGATTTAATGATATTATCCAAACTCATCCGAATATGGGCTTCTTCTGCCTTGATACTTTGGCGAATACTATGTAAGTGACTGCTGGCTTCATCATAGACAGAGCCATCACTAGCAATGGCCTGGTTAATCTTTTTAGCCAGGTCCTTATGGTTAGCAAAGTCACTCACATAGCCTTGCATTTGCTCTACGTCAAGGTCTAAATCCTCAATCTCTTTAAAGAATTGACTGACTTCACTGACGCTTTTCAAGACCCGACCCACATGGGCCAGTTCTTGGCCATTCAAGATGCCGCCGATATCTAAGCGCTTCATCAAAGGCCCCACATCAACTAATTGGCCCAGGGGCAGACTGCGTTGGGCTTCATCAATGCTTTGCATTTCATCGACATCAGTCAAAGCGGACTCAATCTTTTCGGGTTCGGTCATGGGTTTAAGCTGTAAGGCTATGTTTTTACCCAGGGCCGTCACAGTTTCTTTGGCTAGGGCCCCGGTAATTTTATCGAATTCTAAGATTTTTTCTATTTTTTTATTCACAGAGATGCTCCTTTTTCACGATAAACTGACCATCTAATAAAAAAAGAGGCTATGACCAAAGTCAGAGCCCCTAGTTAAATAGCAAGTGCTATGCCGGCAAACCATAAGTTAAAGACTTCATGGGTAAGGAAGGGGGTACGGCGGATAAAGAACTCGGCCACACTATTATGACTTAAGAAGCCTTGGACACCTTCCAATCCCAGTAAAGACAAAATGGCAAAGACAAAAAACAAGGTGAACCAGGCAGTGATAAAACCAGTAATAAAGCCGCCCAGGCTCAAAACCTTTCCTTGGCCTTTTCGATACTTAGACGGTGAGAAGAGGTAAAGAATAAAACTCTTAATAACTTGGACCCCCACTAAAATAAGGGCAAAGGCCATGGCTCGGTAGTAAATCACATCCATATTAGTCAAGACGGCATCAGGATAGTATGAGAAGTCACTGGTCATGGAATAGCCAGGAAAAGGGATAATCAATTCTAACTTCTCCGCTAAAGGTAAAAAGTACTCCTTAGCCACAAAGAAGCTGACTCCTAAGGATAGGACCTGCAGGAGCTGCACACCAAAAGTCCGGCGACTATAATCCATAATGGTTAAGGCAAAAAATATCAGGACTAAGATTAAGGTAATGGTGGTATTAGACAAGCCAAGCCCTCCTTTCTAATCGCGGGGCGTCTTAGAGAGGCCTTGGGCTTTCTTAGCTGCAAAGGGATCATAGTAAACCACAGAAGGGTCGGCTTTTTTCTTGCCTTGGTTAGCTTTAGCCTGCTTTGAAGTTTTTTTACCACTTTGCCCTTTATTTTCACTCGCCTTAGCCTGGCTTTGACTTTCACGGAGTAAGTTTTGACTAGCTTGGCTATAGGAAGGTTGACTTTTAGCTTGGATCAGCTTGCCTCCTTCAGAGAAAGCGGTCAAATGAGGTTGTTGAATAGTTTGCTTTAAGGCTTGTAGTTCAGACTCTAAGCGGGCTTTTTGCCGGCTTAGGCGTTCAATTTGCTCTCTTTGGCTGGCTATTTCAGCTTCACTCTCTAGCCAGTGGGAGGTCGCATTAACAGCGACTAAGAGGGCCATTTTCTGATTTGAAAGAATTGAAGGTTTGCTTTTAATTTCATTTAAGGCGATATTTACCCGGCGAACCACTTCTTCAATATGTTCTTCAGATTTACTGCCAACAATTTTTACTGTTTGTTTTCCAAAATGAGCGGTATATTCTTGTTGCGACTCAGTCATGAACAGTCTCCTTTCCTGAACATTTACTCCTTATTCTACCATTGACACGAGGGCTTGACTAGTCATTGCCTTAATAATAAAAAGAGCTGAGAAAGTTATCCCAGCCCCTTATTCAATTTTATAAAATTAGTCTTTATCTTGGCTTTTATCTGTTTCTAAAATATCTTTTAATTCATCGGCAACAAACTGAACATCGGTACCGACCACGATTTGTAAATTATGTTCATTCACTTTTCTTAAGCCAGGAACACCGGTAGCCTTGATTTTGCCTTCATCAATAGCATCTGTATCCTTCAATTGAAGACGTAGGCGGGTAGCGCAATTGGCTACTAATTGAAGATTATCTTTTCCTCCAAGACCTTGGTAAATATTTTGGGCCATGACTTGGTATTTATCTCCACTTTGCTTAGCGTCCTTAGCTGCATGGCTTGCTGTTTGGTCTGCTTCACTGACCGCTTCCCGTCCTGGCGTTTTAAAATCAAAGCGACGGATTAAGAAGTCGAAAAGGAAGAAATAAATGACAAACATAGCTAGACCTAGAACAAGGATCATCCATTGGTTATTAGCCATAGGCATCCGCCAAGACAAGACCATATCAATCAAACCTGCTGAGAAGGAAAAGCCTAGGGTTGCATGTAAGGCTGAGCAAATAAAAAGGGACAAGCCGGTTAAACAAGCGTGGACAGCATAGAGGGCTGGAGCGGCAAACATAAAGGAAAATTCCAGTGGTTCGGTAATCCCAGTCACAAAGGCTGCAACAGAACCAGCAATCAGTAAGGAAGCAACCGATGCCCGGTTTTCTGGACGAGCATTCTTATACATGGCTAAGGCGGCCCCAGGTAAACCAAACATCATAATCGGGAAGAAACCGGCTAGGTAGCGTCCTGTCACCCCAGGTTCTCCTTGACTGGACCAGAAATTACCAATGTCATTAATCCCAATGGTATCAAACCAAAAGACATTATTAACAGCATGGTGGAGTCCAAAGGGAATCATCAGTTTGTTAGTAATGCCGTAGATACCCGCTCCGATATCTCCTAAGTTAGCGATGCCGGTCCCAAAGGCTACTAAACCACCATAGACAGTGGGCCAAAGGAAGAGTAAGATAACCGCTAATACTGCTGACAAAGCAGCCGTTACAATAGGAACGGCTCGCTTACCACTGAAGAAACCTAGCCATTGGGGTAACTTAACATTGTGGAAACGGTTATACATTTCTCCAGCAAGAACCCCGGAAATAATTCCTATGAAGACATTATTAATGGCCTTAAAGGCTGGGTTAACTTGGTCGATGGCTTGGCCGGTTATTCCACTTAAAATTTCCGGACTTAATAAGGTGGTGATCATTAAGAAAGAAACCGCCCCACTCAAGGCAGCTGCCCCGTTATTATCTTCAGCAATCCCCATGGAAATTCCCAAAGCAAACAGTAGAGGCAAGTTATTAATCACGACTAAACCTGCTTGAACTAGGAAAGTCGCTAAAACGTTCGAACTTCCTTGTAAGGCATTAGCATCGATGGCATAGCCAGTTCCCATAAATAAAGAGGCCACTACCAATACGGAAACAGGCAGCATCAGGGACCGGCCGATTTTTTGTAAGTAATCTAACATATGAAATCTCTTTTCTCTCTAGTATTCAATAATTAACGTCTCAAGGACTGAGCCATTTTGAAATAGGTGTGGCGCTTACCACGGATAGCAATGCTTAAGGCCATAATATTTTCGGGGTCTGGCATTCGTCCATAGCTCCCATCACCAATATGATGAATATCCGCCCCAACCTGCTTATTATTTAAGGCAAAGGAGCGAATGGTATCTGGACTAGCACTTTCTTGGCTGGTGCCAATAGTTGCCATCACTAAGCCATCTTGGGCTTGGACTGCTTGGCAAGCTTGATGAGCTTCTTCTAGTAATACTCCAGGCACTGTGCCGACACTAGGCATCAAGACCCCGTCCGCACCTGCTTCAATAAATTGCCTAAATAAGCTAGCATCAATCAAAGTTACTCGTTTACCGGCACCATGCATTTTCCCCGCTAAGATTAAACCAGAATAAGCTTGCCGGCCCGCTGCTAGGGCAGCTAAGATATCGGCATTAGTCACACCCGTCGAGGGATTAGCGGTTACCATGACAAAATCCACGCCTAAGTCTTCTGCCGTGGCGAAAGCTTTGGAGCTCGCCCGTCTTCCTGGACTAATTTCAACCTTTTCATCGAGGACCTGACTGTCAGCAGATACGGGTTCCAGGTTGATGCCAATGGGACGCCCGGTAAGTTCTTTAATGGCTTCAATCACAGGCTGCTTGCTTTCAAACCCCTTAATTTTGGGGTGAAAGACATCCAATTCATTCAAACAGATGAGGTCTGCCCCAAAAGCCGTCATCACTTCGGCGTTGGTTACCCCCTCAATTAAAGGAGCAGCGGTTACCACCGTTTCAGCCATAATAATCCGGCCTTCACTGGCTTGAATACTTTTTTTGAGCTCATCCTTAGTAAAGTTTTTAACTTCACTGGGAAAAGCACTTATCAAACGTTTCATAAATCGACTTCCCACCTATCTAAGAAAAATCTGAATTACCTGCAGCATTTATAATAATTGAAAAAAGTAAGCATCTCAATATCTTTTTAGTTAATAATAAAAAGCGTGTGACAGTCACAAAAAGGAGCTTCGTCCTGTCACTGAAAGAGATTTGGATTAGAGTGTAAACAAAAAAGAATGGAAGTTTCATCCATCCTTTCAAAAATTTTAACGATTATCGGGTGAATATTTCTCTTCGATGCCACTAAACCAATAAGAGAAGATAACCCCCGCCACAAACATTACTATGGCCAAAATTAAAGTTGTCATAAAACTCAAGCCTGTTTCCATTAACCCTTCTGGAGTAAAAGCTGGAAAGACCACGGTCGGAAAGATAGCTAAAGAAGAACCGATCACAGTTCCTAAAATAAAGTGGTACATTTTGGCATAGTAGTGGTCAAAAAGCCAGTTAGCTACTTTGGCTAGGGCCAAGACACAGAGAATAGCACCAAGGCCTAGAGGAATAATGACGCCCATGTTTAAATGAGATATTCCCGCTGACATCTTTTCGTATAAGCCAAAGTAAATCAAGAAATTACTTGGGCTCATGCCTGGGACAATCACGCCTAAACCGATCAAGGCCCCAGAAAATAACCAAACCCCAAAACTAGGTGTTAAGTGAGAAAAATGTTGGCCACCAAAGACCATTAAGGCAAATAAGGCCAAGGCAGTCAGACCCATGACCAGGTAATCGGCTGTGCTTCGCCCTTCTTGCCCGGCTTGTTTAAAGAGAGATGGAAAAGTTCCTACCACAAAACCGATAAAGAGGCAGGTAAAGAGGGCCTCATAAGAACCAAAGGCCTTCATAACGAAGAAGGAAAAGAGAATAATCCCAATGACAAAACCGATACCTACTGGGATAAAGTAACGGACATTTTGCCAAAATTTATGGGTAATATTGCCTAAGAAATTCAGTAATTTGTCATAAATACCAAAAATTACTGCTAGAACCCCACCAGATAAGCCTGGTAAGATTCCCCCAATACCGACAAAAGCTCCCTTGACCAAGCGTAACCACCAGTCCTTTGAAAAGACTTTGTCTTCATTTTCAATGTCATTATTATGTGAATCAGTCATTAAAATGCCTCCAAATTAATCATTAATTTCACCATTATAACCGAAATTCAGCCGTATAGGCCGTTTTTCGGTAAAATTAAACTTTCTTTAAAGAGTGGCCCGATTCGCCCAACTAAGATTTACTCTGCCCGTAAGGCTTCGACCGAGTCAAGTTTGGAAGCCCGGTTGGCGGGTAGGAGACCAGAAATAGTAGCAATCACCACAGCAATAGCCAAGCCGATAAGTAGGAATTGCCAAGTAATATCTAACATGGAGACTTGGAAGAGCTGATTTAAGACCTGGTTAGCTAAAGCAGCAAAGGCAATGGCCAGTCCTCCCCCTAAAAGTCCGGAGAAAAGACCGATCAAGAAGGATTCAGAAATAAAGATACGGCGAATATCCTTACGCCGTCCTCCAATAGCCTTAATGACCCCAATTTCTTGGGTTCGTTCCACGACACTAATATAAAGAACGGTTAAAATCATGATCGCAGAAACCAGTAAGGAAATACCGGCCACACCGATAAGGACAAAGGTGAAGATATCAATCATTTCCGTAAAGGTTTTGACCAAACTTTCGGTGGCCGAGCCCCGATAGCCCATATCCGCGATGCTCTCCTTGATTTGTGGGGTCAGACTCTCATCTTCTGCCAATAAATACACCACATTGGGCTTGAGGTCAATGTCTTGGTCAGCTGCTAACGTTTCTAAGTCATCATAGTTTAAATAAACGGTGTCAAAGATAGCCGCTGATCCCATAGTCTCGTCAGCCTGGTAAATGCCAGAAATAGTAAAATCTGCTTTGAGATCTTTTGTTTCAAAGTCAACTTGAGGCTCAGCTTTTGACCGATTGCTGACTGACCAGTATCTTCAGCCAACTTATCGGCAATCCCACGACTAACTAAGATTTCTCCCTGTTCGGGTAAATGGCCTTCAGGCAGGTTAGCGGGAGTGATTAATGACGAAATCGTCTGTAAGTTCATGAAGGGGTAGGTCGGATCCTCTTTTTTGAGGTAATCGGTCCCTAAAGAGAAATTGGTATAGCCAACTTCAAGGGCTTCTACCCCCGATATCGCCCCAAGTTCTTCAATATTTTCCTGCTCGAAGGCCGGATCTTGAAAATCGGGGCTGATAGTGGTTTGGGGAAGATTTTGTCCCTCTTTTGACCGGTTGCGCTCTTCCGTGGCTTGCATTTCTGGATTATTCATAGGCATGCGGACTTCAGTCACCTGGGGATTGACCTGGCTTTCCATGGTATCCGTCAAATAATTATTGACCCCCGACCCTAAAGCTAACATCAAAATAATACTCATAATTCCTACTGAAAAGCCAAAGGCAATCAAGAGATTACGCGACCACTTAGCCCGCATATTTTTTAAGGCCAGTTGGATAGCTGACCAGAAAGAAAAGGCATTGGAAGAGGCTTTCTCCACTTGGGGAAGCTGGCGCATGCCTTGATAGTTGGCCAGTGCTCTTTGATTTTCATTAACCCTTTCATCGGCAACGATTTCGCCGTCGCCAATCCTGACTAAACGGCTAGCGATCCCAGCCACTGCTTGGGAATGGGTGACAATAAGGACTAATTTTCCTGAAGCAGCGATTTCCTTAAAAATATCTAAGACGGCGTCAGCTGTCTGTGAATCCAAGGCTCCGGTCGGCTCATCAGCGATAATAATTTCTGGATTATTGACTAGGGCTCGGGCAATAGCCACCCTTTGCTTTTGCCCACCCGATAACTGGTTGGGCCGCTTATGGACTTGTTGACCGAGACCTAGTTGCTCAAGGACAGCCCGGGCTTGTTTTTCCCGTTTGCCTTTAGAAATATTGGATAAATTCATCGCTAGGGCCACATTTTCTAAGACCGAAAGATGGGAAATTAAGTTAAAGTTTTGAAAAACAAAGCCAATCTTATCCTTATGATAATTAACTAAGTCGCGCTCCTTGAAGTCAGCGATGTTCTCCCCTTCAACTCGAATTTCTCCAGTAAAATCAGTATCTAAACCACCAATTAAGTTCATGAGGGTAGATTTACCGCTTCCTGATTCACCAACAATGGCGACTAATTCTCCAGCTTCAAAATCCAAGTTAATATCCTTTAAGGCCTGGAATCGGTCGCCATTAGCCAGGGAATAGTATTTATTCACGGCATTTAAGCTTAATATTGCCATATGCTTACTCCTTACTTTTACTTGCTTTTTATTAGGAAAGCATTGACTAAGACAGTCTCTTAGTCAGTTACTTCATTGAGTGAGGACTCACTTTTAACTCAAGTACAGTAACACTAAGTCCTCCAGAGCGCAAACAATATGACAATAATCAGACCTTGCTGGCAATAATAGGCTTTAGCAACACAGGCCCCTGACAATAAAAGCTTCAATATAAGACAAGGCTTGAGCAAAATCTTCCTGACTCCCACTCTCGAATTGAACCCACTGGAAGGATAAAATCGGTGAAATCATGAGCCGAACAATCAGGGCATTGGGCCAGTTATTCAGTTCTCCCTTGTCCTTAAAATACTCTAGAATGTTAAAAAAGCCCATCTTCAAATGTAGCGGAATCAATTCAGCCAAACGCTTTAAGAAATTTTCCCGGTAAAGCATCTCTTGGGCAAATATCTTCATCACCTTATAGTGGTCAGAATCCTCTTGGAAACAATTGGCTAGAATATGGTGGACAAAGTCTTGGAAAATCCACTTGTCATCTTTAATCCGTTCTAAGTCAAATTCTTGGGCATATTTTTCCTTAGACATTTCAGCAATGATGGGTAAGATACAAGCGAAGAGTAAGTTTTGTTTGCTCCCAAAGTGTTTGAAGAGCGTTCCTTCCCCTACGCCGGCCCGACCAGCGATTTCTTTCGTCGAAGTATTGCTGTAGCCGTAATCGGCAAATAAATCAATACTTGCTTGGAGGATAGCATGCTGGCGCGGGGTCAAGGTTTCCTGACGCGAAAATTTTCCTACAAAGTTTTTGATATATGCATCCATCAACAAGTCCTCAATCTTTTTAAATTATAGTAATGCTTTTATTATATCAAAACCTTCACTATTTAATAAATAAATTAAAATATTTTTAAGTTGTATATAAACAATATTAGTCTTTCTATTCTTATCGCTAAACCAGTCCACAAAAAAGAGGCAAGACCTTGGTCCCACCTCTTCTAGAGTCTAAAATAATGTGTATATTAGCGGGCACCGCCGCCTCCACCTCCGCCGAAGGCTCCGCCCCCGCCACCAAAACTCGAAAAGCCCCCGCCACCACTAGACATGGCTGAAGTCATTTCTGGCGCTATGGATTGGGTATAAGAACGGTTCATAATATTAGCAATATAGTAATACTGCCAGAAGTTAATATCACCAGTACCGGTATAAACCGATTGTTTTTCAAAATCAGGATAGAGATTGGCAAATTCTTTAGCAACTTCTGCAGCGATTCCTAAAACCGCTGCATAAATTAATAAGCGGTCCCACAGTGCCACTTCTTGAGCACCACGTTCATTTAATAAGGAGAAATCCTTAAGATAGTTATAGAATTTGACCCAATTATCTCTTAATTGATGACCTTTGTCGGTAAAGGGATAAGTCACCTGGCTATCCGCTAGGTAGCGCTGGTCTTGGTCTTCCTTAGCCTTGGCGTAGGTCTTATTTTGAATAAAGTCCCCTGCCAGCAAATAGTTTTTACTATAAGACCGGTAAGATATGGAGACGCCTTTTAGTCGATCAGTACGGCTTTGACAATATTTTTTGAAGTCCTTTTCTGAAAACTGACCCTTGTCATCCGCAACTTCATTAAAAATCCGCCACCAGTCCTTAATGGGATCCAAATCTGGCGCTTGGTAAGCGGAATTCACCATAAAGTAATGATTATCCTTGAACAAACCCGTTTCGCCTCCTAACTTGAGGCCGCCTTCTTTCACCAAGTAAAGGATGGTCCCGGTTAAATAGTTGCTATCGAGGTCATCAATGGCCAGTTGGTCCAAAATGAAGTAATCCGAATAAATATTATCAGCAGGCAGGTCACGGTAATACTGACCGTCTAATTCCTGACTTCTCCGTTCAATAGAGGGGTACCACTTCTTCAAAGCTCGTTTACTCTTGATGTACTGGAACTCACCAGCTAGGATACCGACTACCCCTAGTCCACCAAGTCCTATCAGACCCCATTTGATTAGCTTAGGCATCCCCTCACCTGGCATGGAGGTAATGTCTTCAACCGCAGCATTACTATCATAGTCTTCCCAGTTATAGTCGGACCCTTCAAAGGCTTCCTTAACATAATCATCAAAGGCCTTATCCGAAGTCCACTGGGTTGGGTAGGTTCCTTGAGGAATACGGACTAAGAGGATGCCGCTCCCAGAGCTAGGCAAGCTTTCCTTAGATTCAGCCACGACTTTTCCATCTTCAATATGGACTTGGCCACGAAAACCAAAGCCCCAAACCCGATTGTTTTCCAGGTTAAAATCTTCCTTTTCCGAAGCAATGGTCATGCGTATACTTTCTGGGCTGTCTGCCAAATTATCGGAAATAAAGCGCCAATAGATCATTTGATTAGTAGTCGTTTGCATCACAAAATTAGAGATTCGGTAGGACACCTGGTAAGTGTGACGACCATAGTCAGAAATCCCCCAGTTGAGCTCACTATTTTCATTGCGACCAAATTGATAGGCCTTGGCATTAAAAGAAGCATCCACATCCCAAGACTTTTGTGGGCTAAAGGGCTGGCCATCCATGCTGACTTGGTAGTCAGATAATTCTTGGGCATCCGTCAAAACCAGGGGTTTATAAATTTCAGTTCCTTCATGGGTAGTAATATCCCAGTACTCAGTAATCTTGGCGGATCCATCTTCCTGGAGGACAGTATCCACCGTGATGGAATGGATATCCTGGTCAACCGCTAAGACGGGCTCCTGGTCTGAACGAATCAAATCAAAAGAAAAGATAACAGCCAGGGCTAGGGCTAGTTTTAGTAATAGGGAAAATGGGCGTTTGACTACCATTGAGGCATCTCCTGTTTTTCTTCACTACCCCGGAAGTATTCTTCAGGATAGAAACCAGTCATTCCTGCAACTAAGGAATTAGGGAAAGTTTTAATGGTGCGGTTATATTTAGTAACCGTGTCATTAAAAATCATCCGGGCTTGACGGACATTGTTTTCATAGTTATTGACACTGTCCATGGTAGTTTGGTAAACAGCAGCTGCTTTCAATTCTGGATATTGTTCGACCACGACGTCAATCGACCGCATGGCTTTTTGGAAGAGGTCTTGGTCATGTTCCACTTCTTCAACCGTCGCATCTGGATTAATTTTTTGCCGGTTTTTCACCACATTAATCAAGGTGTCGGCTTCATGACTTTGGTAGTTCTTGGTAGCTTGGATCAAATTCGTCAAGGCGTCCCAGCGTGATTCCACTTGAGCAGCTATTTGACCCATGGAATTATCAATCATTTCCTTGGATTGGATCATACGGTTATAAGCACCAATCCCCCAAACGACGATTAGAACGAGAATGACAACAAATGCAATTGCGATAATCATTAGATTTCCTCCCTTTTTGACGGCTATCTGCATAAACAGTAATTATTTCTGCCCTTATTTTACCCTAAGTGACTCAGGAATCCCAGTTAGATCCTAGTCGCTAATCGGGTCAAGGGATAAAATATAACAAGTCTGGTCTTTCACTTCAAAGCGAATATTATAGGATCCATAAAGCATCCCATATTCACGATCCTCCTGCCTTTGGTAAGCAGGCCTGGGATCAGCGGCTAAGACCTCAGTAATCCCCTCTCTTTCCGCTTGAGAAACTTGGTCCGCCAGGTCCTTGGGCCAGTGGACTTGGAGGGTATTAAAGGCCACCTGGTCAATAAAACCAGAGTGCCCGTCATTTAAAGCATCTGATTCACTAGAATAGGGTTTAATATCATAAATTGGTGTCCCGTCCACCATGTCGATCCCCGACACAATTAACTTGGGGCCCTCGGGACTATCACTTTCTAAGCCTTCAAATTTCACGGCTGACAAGGCTAAACGATTAGGACGGAATGGCGAGCGCGAGGCGAAGACGCCCACTCGCTGGTTGCCTCCTAAACGTGGCGGTCGGACGGTCGCTTTAAAAGGTGCACTCTCCTTAACTTGAGAAAATCCCCAGATTAACCAGAGATAGGTAAAGTCTTCAATTCCTTTAAAGGCTTCCAACTGACGGTATTCTTTTTCAAAGATAATTTCCCCATAGGAATGTTCGGCCTTAACCCCTTGGCGTGGAATGCCAAACTTTTCCTTAAAGGGAGTATAGATATGGGCTATGGGATGAATTTCCATCGGATGACCTGCCTCCTTCTTATCCTATTATTTATTAACAATTCTCTTAATACTTATCAAAACAGGCCCTGACCCGTTCAGCAAATCGATCAGGATCATCAAGATAAGGGCTATGACCGCAATCTTTCAGCAAGTAAAAGGCCTTATCGGGAGCGGTTATGGACTGGTAATAGTTAAAGACCTGACTAAAAGGCGCGGTCCAGTCTCTTCCCCCAGAGATAAAGTAAATCGGTACCTGGTAGGAATCACCCTGGGCCAGTTTAAATTGATTGGAAACAATCATTAAGGGAGCTTGAATAGCAATATAATACGACAATTGAAAGAGAAAAAGTCCATACCATCTTAAATCCATCCAAGAAAAATCAGGCGCGGTCAAGGCAAGCCATGTCCCTTTTAGGGCGTCTATGAGAGGGTTACCCGGTAAATATTTTCCCGCTACCTGTTCAATGGTTAAGTAGTCTTGGGCGGGAATCAAACGGTGGTTGAGTTGGTCATCACTGGCCCGTTTTAAAGAACAAATTTCCAGTAAACCGTCCCTATCCCCTGCTGCTCGGGCAGCGTTTTCTGCCTGGTCGAGCAGGTTTCTCTGGGAAGCAATGATATCAATAATCTGGCTCACTCCCAGATAGGCCCTAACCTTATGGGGATGGGTTTTAATATAAAGGCTGCTCAATTGACTTCCCCAAGAGTGACCGATAATAAAGATTTTCTCTTGCTTAAAACGAGCCCTTAAATAATCCACGACCTCATCCATATCATCGATGACTTGGGCTAGGGTCATCCCTGAGACTTGCCCTTGATTTAAGTAATAAGTTCGTCCCGCTCCCCGCTGACTCCAATAAGCAAAGGTATAATCAGCTTCAAGGGCAGGTTGATAAGCATAGGTCAAGAAGGGGTTAGCCATCCCTGGGCCTCCGTGGACCCATAAAACCACTGGATTAGTCCTTTGATTACCTCTTAATTGCAAGGTCTGTTGGATACCGCCCGCTTGAATGATGACATTTTCTTGGATTCCTTGGGGAGATCTTATTCGACTTTGACGGGCATGCTTCTTCCTCTGCAGCAGGATAGCTAAACTACTAAGCCCTAAAACACCAAGACTGGCCTTGAGGAAACCTTTAAAATTCTGTTTCATGGTCGCTTCTTTCCTCTTCTGTTATTTGTTCAATTATAACACGATTTATTGGCCACTCTGCCCGTCAGCTAGGATTTTGACTGGATAAATGACCCGCCTCCTAAGGGGGAAATTTATTTTTCAGCGAGGTTACAGATAACTTATTATTTGATTAAATATTAGCCAAAGTTTTTTATTTGTCTTTGGGATTTGCTATACTTAATGCAATTCGTAAAAGCGCTATGAAAGGAGTCCTCTGATGAAATTACAAAAGTTCTCACTGATAAGCCTATCTCTATTAACTACTGGTCTCCTCCTCAGCTCTTGTCAAAATCAAGCCAATGAGGCAGCCAGTGCTCAAGCTCAAAACCAAAGTCAATCTCAAGCCCATACGATTAAAGAAGATGCCGATAAAGAAGCTAGTCAGCACAATCTGGAAAATCCGGCTGATAGTACCAAACAAGAAAATATTGACAAAGATGCCAACTACCAAGTCAATCAAACAATTCCAATCTTCTGCCCTGACGATCCAGAAAAATTAATTGCCGAATTGAAAGTAACGCAAGTGTCAAATACTGTCAACGCCCTGCCCCAAGACATGGTTGAAGATCCTAACTACGACCACAAGACCCTAGCCACAATTGAAATTGAATATAAGAATATCGCTTCTGAGGATGCCATGGCCATTGGACCAGAAAACTTCACGATCACGGACCAAAATGGTAATCAATTAGAAGCCATCGACCGAGTAGATGGGGACAAATCCGTAGACCAAGGCCAAATTGCTCGCTCACAATTCTTTGTCAAGTATGACCCCAGTCAAGCTTTTGACCAAATTACCATGGACCTCCACCCCCTTAATGCCCAAGAGCCCATCGCTCGTATCCATGCCAAGGTTAGCCACGATTAATAGCTAGACGATCGACTCACGATTAAATAATAGCAAAAGTGCATCAGACAGCCTTAGAAGCATTGTCTGGTGCACTTTTTATCAGGTACGCGGCCTTTTATCACTAAAGCCCATGTCTTCTCTCTAAAAACGTGCTAAGCTATGATTAATTATAGATTAAGTTCTACTTTAGAAAGGACGTTTGATGATGGATTATTTACAATTAATTGAAGATCTAACCAATGCTAAAGGGATGTCCGGCTTCGAAGATGAGGTCATCGAGGTCATTAATAAACACAAGGGAAATTATACCTTGCAAGTAGATAATTTAAAAAACTGCTACCTTAACCTGGACCAGGTCGACCCCACTAAGCCTACCGTCATGCTAGACTCCCACCTGGATGAAGTGGGCCTCATGGTGAAAGCCATTGACAAGGATGGCCTCATCCTCATTCAAACTATTGGCGGATGGGTCCCCTCTAACTTAACTGCCCAAGTCTTCTACGTCCGTAATCGTGAAGGAAAATATTATAAAGGGATTTCAGCCACCAAGCCCATTCACTTTATGACTCCTGAAGAACGGGAGGAAAAAATCGCCATCAGCGATATTAAGATCGACATGGGCGCAACTTCTAGAGAACAAGTCGTCAATGACTTGGGGATTGAAATAGGTCAACCAATCGTACCAGCCACTAAGTTCTCTTATAATGAAATCACCCGAACCATCCTGGCCAAGGCCTTCGATAACCGGATTGGAACCGCCTGTGCAATCGCCATTATGCGCGACTTAGCGGATGAAGTGGGCGATTTTCCCTTTAACCTCGTCGCCGCCCCTGCTGCTCAAGAAGAAGTGGGCACTCGAGGCGCTTCGCTAACGGTTAAACGGGTTCAACCTCATATCGCGATTATCCTGGAAGGGACACCCGCCGATGACTTTACCAATGCCAAAGAGCTCTTACAAGGGCAACTTGGCCAAGGACCACAAATCCGTCACCGTGACAATTCCTATGTAGCCAACACCCAATTAATCGACCTCTTTAAGCAAGCTGCAAGAGCTGAGAATATTCCGAGTCAACATGCTGTCCGCGAAGGCGGCGGCACCAATGCTGGTCCTATTCACCTGGGTAATCTAGGAACACCTTGCGCCACAATCGGTATTCCCAGTCGCTACGCCCATACCAATGCCTGCTTCTGTTCCTATGATGATTTTTTGAATACGACCCACCTGGTTAAAACTTTCCTGCGCCGCCTGACGCTTGAAGATATCCAACAATTTGACCTAAAGACCTATTAAAAACAAATAGCGAATTTTCTTGAAAAGGACCTATGTTTTGAATAGCATAGGCCCTTTTGTGGTGATTTTGGAAGATGCCCCTTATCTTATCAAAAAGACCTCTGTTAAGCCTGCCTTACAGTTGAATTGTATGTACAAATTATATTTATTATTGTATTATTTATATTTTAAAAATGAAATAATTAGCCATTTAGAAGTCTTTAAGTTGGAAAACGCTTTTATTTTTATTTAAAATATAATTAAGCATAAATAAAGTATGAATTGTGCGATTATATCACTGTAATTGGATGTCTTAAGAAAGGGTGTATCATAATGACTAAGCGTTTTGTCTATGATGTATTTTCTACTAATGATCAAGCCCGTGCTGCGATTAGCGACTTGATCAGTAAGGGTGTTCCCCGTTCTGCTGTCGTTTTAGTATCCAATGCCCCAATTGACCAAGAATATGGTTCAGAGGTTGACGTGGTCACTTCTGATGAATTAATTGAAGGAGAAGAAAGAAGTTGGTGGGACAATGTCTTAGGTTTCTTCTCTGATGACGAAGAAGACACCAGAAATGACGATATCGACTACAAGGGTTATGAAGCTTCCTTGAACCGTGGCGATATCTTAGTCCTCATCGATCAAGAATATGAAGGCGCAGTAAGCAACCTCGAACGTTCCCCTTACACCACTGGCCCTGAAGCAAGTGAAGAAGCTACTGGCTATGCTACCGCTGGTGTGGCAGGCGCAAGTGCTGGTGCGGTTGAACCTGAATATGAAAAAGAAGCTGTCCATACTGATACCCAAAGACCAGTCAATGAGGCAAGCTCCCGTCAAGAAACCCCTCCAAGCACTGCTAAAACAGCTGATAACGATACCGAAAGAATCCGTCTCCACGAAGAACAAGTTGACGTTCAAAAACACAAAAAAGATCTCGGTGAAGTTCAAGTGTCTAAGAATGTCGTTGAAGACACCAAGACGGTAGAAGTGCCCATTCAACGGGAAGAAATTCATATTAAGAAAGTAACCCCTAGTGAGGGCGAAGTGGATGACAATGCCTTTGAAGAAGAAGAATTTGTGGTTCCAATCTCTGAAGAAGAAGTTTCTGTGAATAAGAATACCGTGGTAACTGGTGAAGTTGAAATTGAAAAACAAACTCACCAAGATACCGAAACCGTTTCTGAAACCACCCGTCGTGAAGAACTGGATGTTCAAGATGACACGGGTAAGGTAATCGATGACGATGCCAAGAAATAGGTTCCTATAAGCCAGCCTTTCATTACAAAACGATCCGCCATTAGAAGCTTTTAATGGCGGATTTTCTTTTTTTGTCTACCATTGATTATATGAGGAATTTTAAAAAAGAAATAAGCACAAAAAATAAGAATTGCACAATAATCTTTAGTCAATTTTTCTACACGACTCTGTCTTATCCGCTTGAGCTTGAATCAGCAAATTGGGAGGAAGAAATTATAATGAATACCGATTTAAAAATCACTAATGAATCAAATGCCTTTGAAATTCAGCAAGGACTCCATTTATTAGCTGACGTCGACTGGAAAGCCGCTAGCTACCTAGCCACTAAATTAAAAAATAAATGCTTGAAAAATACTGAAATGATTTATTTTTGTCGGGACCAAGCTGGTCAATTGATTGGCTTTGCCGCTCTACTTTTAGAAGATATTATTTCCAATGCCAATTTTGGTCCATTTTTAAGCACGGTTTACGTCAACCCCTCCTACCGTAAGCAAGGTTTTTCTTACCAATTGGTAAATAAAATCGAATTATTTGCGAAACATATTGGGTATACAAAGATATATACGATTACCCAACATGTCGGCCTCTATGAAAAGATGAACTATCATTTCTTTTGCCAAGGAGTTGACGACATGGGAAGAGATGTGCGCGTTTTAGAAAAAATTTATCAATCGATAAGTAGTTAGTAAAAATCGTAAAATTACTAGTAGACATGATAACTCCCCTTAGTTGGCATCATTGTTTATAGAAAACTTAAGCCCGCCATTCTTCACAAAATTAGCCACTGCTAGATTGCTTAGAGGTGGCTTTTTTTATTAAAAAAATCTGTTCACTTGTAAAGTTTATTTAATAATTGAAACTTTATTTTATATTTACACAGATTACTTTTCTTGTATAATAACCCAAAATATATATATGCTGTATTAGAGAAAGACTTGAAAGGTCCCACTAGTCATTAGCTAAAGGCTAGGCTTAAAAGAATTGGCCTGGCTTGTTTATGAATGCTCAACCTTAAAATAAAATGTTTCTATTCAATTTAAGGCTGAATTTTACTAGTGCCCCCTTTCAATTAACTTCCTTTAATCCATTAATTAAATCACTTAAAGGGGAGATTTTATGAAGAAATCCATACAGGGATATCCTGGCTGCCTAGGAATAATACTTTCCATCTTATTCATAGGCATTATTTTCATGCTTTTTGCTTATCTGGCACCATTTATACTTGCCCTATCGCTCTTTTTTATCTTCTATTTTACCAAGAAAAAAGTCAATCAGAGAAATAGGAATATCGCCACTTTTTTTGCGGTTGTCGGTCTTTTTGGGACATTATTTGTAACTCCTACCTTATTTAACCACAAAGAAAGCACTTCCAACCAGGCTGCCGTCAGTCAAAGTGCTTCAAAGACTTCAGAATCCAAAAAAGAAAAAGCTAAGAGCGAATCGGAAAGTAAAAAATCCCAATCCGATGCTGAAAAGGAATTATCCAAAAGTAGAGATGTCCCTCAGGATAAGGCCTATGTTGAGGTCAATGGGAATAAACCCTTCTTTACTGATGAGGATTTAAAGAGTAATGAAGCCTATGAAAAATACGGTGACTTAGATAAACTCGGCCGGGTTACTGCCGCCAACGCCGTATTAGGGACAGAATTAATGCCCGATAAGGTAAGAGAAAGTATCTCTGAAGTTAAACCTACTGGCTGGAAGCAAGCCCGCTATGTGAATATTCCTGGTGGTTGGTTATATAATCGATGCCATCTGATTGGCTATCAATTAACTGGCGAGAACGCCAACCCTAAAAATTTAATGACCGGTACCCATTGGTTTAATAATGAGGGCATGCTCCCCTTTGAAAATTTTGTCGCTAACTACATTGAAAAAACCAACAATCATGTGAGATATCGGGTAACTCCAGTTTTTGAAGGAAAGAATTTATTAGCCAGCGGTATCTATATGGAAGGCTACTCCATCGAAGATGAAGGAAAAGGACTCTGTTTCAATATTTACATTCCTAACCGGCAAAAAGATGTTGAAATTAACTATGCCGATGGAAGCAGTAAAGGTCCAGCTGGCCCACAAGAATATTCAAAGGATACCCAGTTAGAAAGACTTCCTCAGTCAGAAAACAAGGCTAAAACTGAAAACAAGACCGAGAACAAAGATGAAAAGCCTAGCCCTGCTACTGAGTCTACCGCTCAGCCAGAAGTAGAAGGCCAACCCGCTAATCAAGCATCCGCTCAAGAGTCATCTCCTAGTCCAGCTCCGGCCCCAGAGCCAGTGCAACCGCCTGCTCCTGCACCAGCTCCGCAACCAGTACAACCACAAGCTTCGCTAGCCGGTATTGATACAGATGGCAATGGCATTGTTACTATCAAAGAAGCTAGAGCGGCAGGTTTCTCCATGCCAATCAGAAGTGACCACTGGCTATACCCTTATATGATCGATCGCGACGGCGATGGCATGGTGGGCGAATAGAAGAAATGATATCGACGTGTATCAAACTATCAATAATAAGACTAACAGTATAATGTTTATATAGATCTAGTTGATAAAGATAGTAATTTAAAGTTGTTATTTAATGATTAACTAGGTCATATAAATTATTATTTTAATCAAATACATGACTAATATTATTAACTTACAATCTGACTAACTTATTGGTCAGATTTTTTCTTTGCTCTCATTTTTCGATTTCATCCATAATGCTGTTGAATTTTTTACACCTCTTGGCTTTGAGTTAATACATATTAACGAATAATCCTACTAAGTCTTATCTTAGAACAATTAAAATCGATCTTACAGTAAGAGTCAATAGAATTAAGTCAGTTCTAAAATATCATTTATCCCGTTAAATAAAGAAATTTAATTCTATAAGTAAATATTCTCATTTACAGTATCAATGAGAAAGTGATTTTATAAGGTAATAACTAGCATCATGTTATATATGAGTGAAAGTTGCCTCATATATTTAATTTCATATTCTTTAGGGATATATCCCATTAAATTTCACTTATACTGAAATAATGTTACTATATTATTAAAATGAAACTATAAGATGTTTAATTCAAATTTAAAAGATTGATGTAATATATTTTGTACAGAGCAAGTATAGTTGGGCCAAATGTTAGGTTGAAAAAAGTGATACTAATATAGGCCCAGGGAAAATGAACTTACACCAATAAATATTGATACACCGCTATTGAACAAAATAATATATATATAAATGTAATTTGTTTTTTTATAACATCACTAAAAATTTAATGTCCACTCATAATATAATATAAAATTTGATTGTATCATATAACCACAAAAATACTTTATAGGAAGGAAATAACCGATGGACTGAAAAGAAAAGATGAATGAATTAAGTTTAAAATCAAAGGAATTAGCTGAAACTGCTAAGGATAAATATGATGATTATAAAGTCATTCAAAAGAAGGCTAATCAAGAGATACATATGAAAATAGGTAACAAGGCTATTCGTCAAGATATTAATGGTCTCTATTACCTTGGTCGCTATAGCGAAGATGCCCCTCGTTTTACTTTTGAGAATATCGACTTTTCTGGTAGTGAAATTATTACACATACTAAAGGAAAAACAAAAAGAAAAGGACGTGCTGGTAGTGCTCTATTAGGAGGATTAGTGGGCAATATGGTTTTACCCGGTGTTGGTGGTATTGTTGGTGCTGCTACTGGAGCCAGTCGAGGCAAAAAAGGATCATATGAATCTACTTCGACACAAGAAGAGAAACCTGGTAAAGGACGTATCTATCTAAGAAGTGTTGTTGATGGTGAAATCATTCAAATACCATTTAAGGCTACTTCCGCAGAATTCGAAAATATAAAAAGATTTTTTAATAAAACAGTTTAATTATTAGATAGTTACTTTGTAGTTTAGGAGGAAATATAGTGAAAATGAAACTATTCACTTTAGTGAAAACATCATTATTAATGCTCAGCGCCTTAACACTTGTTGCTTGCGGTAATACAAATGATCAAAATGAGTCTTCTTCATCAGAAGAACAAACTAGTCAGATTGCTTCTAATGAATCAAATAGTGAAGAAAATACAGAAAATAAATATAATCTTTCTGAAGAACAATTAAAAGAAGTTAATGCTTACTTATCTCAAAGTTTAGAAGAAGATCATAATTTCGCACTAGGTAAATTAGATGAAAATGGTAATCCCACTGAGAATGGTACGCCTGATCCTGACATGCAGTACTCATTAAATATCACTGATTTATCATTTGATAATGATGGTGTCCTTGTTGCACAAGTTGATCCAAATTTCATGGAATTACCTGAAAATGAAAGACATGAAATAGCTAGTCAACTTCAAGGTAAAGGTGAGCTCGCTCTCATGATGAAAGCGAATATTCAGCCAGAAGATCATCATGTGTTTCTATCCGTTCGTTTTAATTCCGATATTTTAGGTCATTCTAACATGTCTAATCCTAGTGAAATAGAATGGAATAAATAATATAGCTCTGCTATCTACTTACCTTTATTAATCGGAGCTATAAGCCTCGACTGCTGCTTATAAAATTTTAAAGATGAATTGTAACTGTTCAGCTTCTATTTTAAGCTTCCTTATAATTCATTTTCTAGTTAACTATAATCATGTATATCAATGAATACTTAATCAAAGGAATCTTTTACTTGAATATTTCCCCTAATCTGATACCATATGAATAGAGAAAGCGCTGGTATCTCTCAGGAGACCAGTACGACTAGCACCTCTGTTCATATTGAATGGAGGTGCTTTTTATTAATAAAGAATTTAAATCACTTGAAGAGCAAATAAATCTATTAAAGCGTCGGAGATTGACTATCGATAATGAAGATCGTGCCAAACAATATCTATTAACAAATAATTATTACAACTTGATAAATGGATATAGCAAATATTTTCAGGAAAGTACTGACAAATATATTCTAGGTTCCAATTTTAGTGAAATCACTTATACTAACTTTTACGACCAACAAATAAAGCATTACACGTTGAAAACTGTTCTAGAAACTGAAAATCATATCAAATCCATAACTGCATATCTATTTGCAAAAGAATATCCAGATACTAGATATGCTTATTTAGATATTAATTGCTATGACCACACAAAAACAGTCGCGGCTATTAAAACTATTTCCAAATTTTCTGAGAAAATAAACTACTATTCCAAGTCAAGGCAACCTAGTAACTCTATTCAACATTATGTGAAAAGCTACGATAATGTACCAATTTGGGTAATAATTAATTATTTAACTTTAGGCGAACTTCGGTATTTCATAAAAAATCTTCCTCAAAGTTTAAGAGATAAAATCGCTAAAGAAATGCGAACCTTTATTTCTGAACATATAAAAGATATTAAAGGTCCCTTTTCCATTGATATTTTTGACAGTTTTCTCGCTGCAATTAATGAACTAAGGAATACTTGTGCCCATGATAAGAAATTAATTGGCTTTCGTTTAAGGTCTGATATTAAATATTATGATGATTTACATAAAAAATATAATATCAAAAAAACCAGTGAAAGAAGAAGTTTCTATCACACATTTATACTGCTTCAATGCTTTACTAGCCAAATTGAATTTAATAAGTTGCATAATTCTATTTTAAAATCTTTAAAGAATTTAGATAAAAAAATTGAATCAATAGATTTTAATATTATCCTTAATCAATTAGGTTTTCCTAATGACTGGCATAATAATTCACAAAAACTTCCTCAGTAGCATAAGTAACAAAATTTTCTCCCTCTAACTCGTCAAAAGAATAGAACTAATTTTTAAAGATCCTATAAAATGCTAATTTGCCTCTATTTTCATATTGTATCTACAGAAATAGCTTCTTTATTAATAAGCCCAATTTAAGCCCAAAATCTCCATTTTCAATTCTACATTTGCAAACACTATGCCTAAAAAACTTATTGTAACAACAAAAACCGCTACCAGAAATTCTAGTAGCGGCCTTTTTTATTATCTTTTCAATTATTCCCATTCCACGGTTGCTGGTGGCTTAGAGGTAACATCTAAGACCACGCGGTTAATGCCATCTACTTCATTAACGATGCGACGGCTAATGTGGTCGAGGATACCATATGGAATCCGCGCCCAATCCGCGGTCATCCCATCCACTGAGGTAATGGCACGGATAGCAATGGTGTATTCATAGGTCCGTTTGTCGCCCATAACCCCAACTGACTTAAAGCCAGGGAGAACGGTGAAGTATTGCCAAATGTCTCGATCTAAACCAGCATTGGCGATTTCTTCACGGAGAATGGCGTCTGATTCACGAACAATGTGAAGTTTTTCTTTGGTGACTTCGCCAATCACACGAATGGCTAAACCAGGACCTGGGAAAGGTTGACGCCAAACAATGTTATCTGGCATGCCTAATTCCGTTCCCACAGCGCGCACTTCATCCTTAAATAAGGTGTTGAGAGGCTCGATGAGTTCAAATTGCATGTCTTCAGGCAGTCCCCCAACATTATGGTGAGACTTGATGGTTTCAGCGGTTTCGGTTCCTGATTCAATCACGTCAGTATACAAGGTCCCTTGAGCTAAGAAATCCATCCCATCTAACTTGGTCGCTTCGTCATCGAATACGGCCACAAATTCATGGCCAATAATCTTCCGTTTAGTTTCAGGATCAGAAACGCCAGCTAATTTCCCTAAGAAGCGCTCTTGGGCATCGGCTTTGATGATGTTTAAGCCGAATTTGCCACCTAGGGTTTCCATCACTTGGTCAGCTTCACCTTTACGGAGTAAACCGTGGTCAACAAAGATACAGGTCAATTGATCGCCAATCGCTTTTTGTAAGAGAACACCAACCACGGAAGAGTCTACCCCACCGGAGAGGCCGAGGAGAACTTTCTTATCACCAACACGGTCACGAATGCTCTTAATTTGCATGTCAATGAAGTCAGCCATGGTCCAGTCTCCCTGGCAACCACAAATCTCATAGACAAAGTTTTTCAACATTTGTTGGCCATGGATGGATGAGCGTACTTCAGGATGGTATTGGAAACCATAAACTTGGGCTTCTTCGTTCTCAAAAGCAGCAGCTGGGCTGTGAGGAGCCACACCTGTGATTTCAAAACCTTCAGGGATCTCAGCAATACGGTCGCCGTGACTCATTAAGACGGTTTCTTTATCGGCTAAATCTTTAAATATTTTAGAATCGGTCTTTTGAATGGTCATTTCTTGTTGACCATATTCGCGTTTGTCAGAGGCTTCAACCACACCACCGAATTTCTTAGTGATTAGTTGCATCCCATAACAAATTCCTAAAACTGGTATTCCTAAGTTAAAAATTTCCTCGTCAATATCGAAGGAGCCTTCTTCATAGACTGAGTTAGGTCCTCCCGAAAGAATGATTCCCTTCACCTGCCCCTGGTCTTTAATTTCTTGAGCAGTTTGCCGGTGAGATTGTAATTCAGAATAGACTCCCAGTTCACGAATACGGCGGGTAATCAGTTGGTTGTACTGGCTACCGTAGTCAAGAACGATGATCTTTTCTAGGTCCTTTAAGGCTTTCATCCTAAGTTATCACTCACTTCCCTTATAATTTCTTTCTCATTTTATCAAAAACGCGCACATAATTCTAGTATTCCTTTCCTTTAATTCGGATTTATTACTTTTTCTATCTATTTAACCGATACAAAAGGAGATCCTTTAGCGGGTTCGTCTTTTTATAAAGTATTTATTAAAATACTGCAGGAGATAATTCCAAGTTGTTATAATTAGGGCTTTTATTGTATGATAAGGCTATTAGAAATGGCGGAAACGAGGGAAAAACATGCGCGAAATTTGCGGCAAATCACATGGAAAATTAATTTTAATGGGGGAGCACAGTGTGGTCTATGGACAGCCATCGATTGCCCTGCCCTTTCGAGCAGTAACCATCCAAGTCAAGCTGGAACCGGCTGGTAATTATTCCTACTTATTCAGTGATATCTATGAAGGCCCCGTTGAAGAAGCCCCCAAGAAACTTGACGCCTTGGTGGGGCTCTTTAACCGCCTCCGCCATGATTTCTTAAGCAGTCATGACCATTTCCTGATTAAAGTGAAGAGTAATATTCCGGTTGAACGTGGCTTAGGGAGCTCAGCGGCCTTATCCGTAGCCTTTATCCGTGCCTTTTTTAATTACTTAGGTAAAGATTTATCCAATGAAGTCTTACTTGATTATGCGGACTTTGCCGAAACCATTAGTCACGGGACCCCTAGTGGCCTTGATGCCCGGGTTACGGCCTATAACCAACCCCTCTACTTCAAAAAGGGGGAAGCAGCCCAACCCTTCCATTTCCATACCCCCTATTGGCTAGTGATTGCTGACACTGGGATTTCAGGAAATACTAAGCAAACCGTAAAAAATGTCCGGGATGCCTATGAAAGCCCCTTTGCTAGCCGGCAAATTGCTACCCAAAAAACCATTAAACATCTGGGACTTTTAACCACCGACCTGACCCAGGCCTTAAAAGCACCGCAGCCTTCCTTAGAGAAACTGGCTACTTTAATTAATGCGGCCCAACATGACCTGGCTGCTCTCCAAGTCTCCAGCCCAGAATTGAGCTGGGGAATTGATTACATGCGCCAACATGGAGCCGTGGCAGCCAAATTGACCGGTGGCGGGGGTGGGGGCTGCTACTACGCCCTAGTCCCTGACCGTCAAAGCGGTGAAAAACTCATCCAGGCCCTAGCGGATAGTCCTAGTGCCTGTCAAAGCTGGTTAATGCCTTTTTCAAGTGAATCAAATACAAGTGAAAAGGAGTAAACTATGGAAAAATATCGTGGTATTTGTCGAGCCCATACCAATATCGCCCTGATTAAATATTGGGGAAAACGTGATGATGAACTCATCCTACCTATGAATAGTAATCTCTCTCTAACCTTGGACCGTTTTTATTCAGAAACCCAGGTCCGCTTCTCTAAGGATATCGTGGAAGACTGCTTCCAACTCGATGGCGAGTGGCAAGACAACAGTGAAGTTGAGAAGATTAGCCGTTTTGTTGACCTCTTCCGTCAATTGGCCCAGGTGGATTTGGCTTGTGAAGTCATTTCCTACAACCATGTGCCCACTGCAGCAGGCTTGGCCTCATCAGCTTCTGCCTTTGCGGCCTTAGCGGGCGCTTGTAATCAGGCCCTCCGCTTGGACCTGGACCCCCTTGCCCTCTCCCGCTTAGCCCGACGCGGATCAGGATCAGCTACCCGGAGCATTTTTGGTGGCTTTGTCGAATGGGAAAAGGGAAGTGGCGACCATGATTCCCAAGCTGTCCCCTTCGATGATGCCAATTGGGATGTGGGCATGGTTGTCCTGGCCTTAAACACCAAAAAGAAGGCCATCAGTTCTAGGCGTGGGATGAAGCACACGGTTGCAACCTCGCCCTTCTATCAATTATGGCCCCAGGTGAGCGAAGAAAAGCTCCTAGAAATGAAAGCCGCTATTAAAGCTCGAGACCTGGATTGGATGGGAGAAATAGCTGAAAACCACGCCATGTTAATGCACGCCACTACCCTATCGGCCGACCCCGCCTTTACCTATTTAGAAGCAGAATCACTCAAGGCTATTGAAGCGGTCAAAGGGCTACGCCAACAAGGCTATAAGGCCTACTTCACCATGGACGCCGGTCCTAATGTGAAGATTCTCTGCCCTTATTCCCAGTCCCAAGCGATTATCGATGCCTTGGCGCCTGAATTTGGGGCTGACCGACTAATTGCCAGCCGCCCGGGCCCAGGTATCCAATATTTAAAAGCATTTTCTGAACAGAAAACTCGCACCAAAGCTTCACAAAGCGTGAACCAAGAAGAAAGCCATGAAGACGACAAGCTAGAGCTGCTCAATGAAGAGTTGGGTGAAGACAGCTTAGACAGCCAAGAAGAATTTATGAAACGTTTAGCCAAGCAAAAGCTCACCCTGCAAGAAGAGTTAGAAGAAATTTTTAACCACTCTGCCCCTCACAACTTTTTTAGACCATCGAATCCGCTCCCCCATGATCCCAATGATTCACAGGAGGAATTGTAAATGGAAACCATTATTAGTAAACGCCCAGGAAAGTTATATCTGGCTGGTGAATACGCCATTGTCCATTCCTTTCAAGGGGCTTTATTAGTAGCGGTTGATGCCTATGTCACCGTCGAATTGCGCCCCCTTGACCAAGCTCAGTCGCGCTTATCGACTAACCAGGCCCAAGAAACTTTTATCTGGACAGTTAGCGATGACGGTGAGATCTCTGGGATCCCTAAGCAATTCTTATTAGTCAAGACATTGATCCAAACAGCCTACCAGTATTTAAGAGAAAGCGGTCGTGTGGCAAATTCTTTTAGAGCCATTGACTTAAAGATTACTAGCGAACTAGACAGTCCTGACGGAAAAAAATATGGCCTAGGCTCCAGTGCTGCAGTCAGCATCGCTATCCTAGAAGCAATTCTTAAATGCTACCAGGTTAACCAAGACTACTCCAAGAAAGCCTATGCCTATCTCCTCTATCAGCTAGGAGCCATCGCTCAAATCAAAATCGACCTCAAGGGCTCCTTTGGCGACTTGGCTGCTTCAGCTTTTGGAGGCTGCATCTATTACCAAAATTTTGACCATACTTGGTTGAAGGAAAGAATCAAGAATGAAGGAATGAAAGTCCTAGACCTCATCCAGATGCACTGGGATGGTCTCATGATCGAACCGCTGACCCTATCTCCCGATTGGAAGCTCCATGTGGTCTGGACCGAAAAACCGAGTTCTACCGAAGCCATGTTAGCCGGTAGGTCAACAAGAAAAAAAGAGGCCCATGAGTTCTCACTTAGCGAACGCCATTTTCGCTATGCCAGTCAACAGTGCGTGATTCTAATCCGCCAAGCCATTATCGACCAAGATTACTTTGTTTTTACTAAGGCCTTAACTTATAACAGTCATTTATTGTATAACTATACCAAGCACCGGCAAAAACCTTACTTAACCGCCGCTTTAAAGTCAGCTATCGATTTGGCCCGAGCTGCCGGAGGAACGAGTAAGGTTTCCGGAGCGGGGGGCGGGGACTGTGCCATTGCCTTTAGCGACCAGCCAGCCATTGGGGAGCAGATTGACCAGGCCTGGCATGAAGCCGGTATCCACCAACTCGACTTGGGACTGTGTCCTAGCTTCATCCAGTAATTCATCCACTTCTCACAAATAGGCGCCATTGACCAAATTATTCTAAAGTTTAAAGGAGAATTCTATGAAGAATCGTAAAGATGACCACATTAAGCTTGCCGATTGGCAGTATGCTCAAAGCGCTACTGATTTCGATGCCATCCGCTTTGTCCACCATTCCCTGCCCCATATTGACGCTGACCAAGTTCAACTCAATACCCAGCTCTTCGGTCAAGAATTCCCTTTTCCTTTCTTTATTAACGCCATGACTGGAGGCAGTGAATGGACCAAGGCCATTAACGAAAAATTCGCCACCGTGGCCCGGGAAACTGGCTTAATGATGGCAACTGGGTCAGTCTCCCAAGCCATAAAAGACCCCGACACAGCCGATAGTTTCCAAATTGTCCGCCAAACTAATCCTGAGGGCTTCATCATTGCTAATGTGGGCATGAATCATGGCCTAGCAGGAGCTAAACAAGCGCTTGAAATTACCGAGGCTGATGCCCTCGCTATTCATTTAAATACCCCTCAAGAGCTGGCCATGCCAGAAGGCGACCGCCACTTCCAAGCCGTTAGGGATAATCTCCAAGCCATTGTTGAAGGGGTTGACCGCCCAGTCATGGTCAAGGAAGTTGGCTTTGGCATGAGTCGTGAAACGATTGAGGAACTTCTCTCACTTGGTGTCAAGACAGTGGATATCAGTGGCCAAGGGGGAACTAACTTTATCGCTATCGAGAACGAGCGCCGCAGTCTTAAAGATATGGACTACCTGACGCAATGGGGGCAAAGTACCGCAATCTCCTTACTCGAAGCCCAAAGCCTAAAAGATCAAGTCGACATCATCGCTTCAGGGGGCGTAAAAACCCCACTCCATGTGGTTCTGTCACTCGCCTTAGGAGCTAAGGCAGTTGGGATGAGTGGGCAATTCCTCCATCTGGTTCTCAATCACGGCGTTCAAGAAACCATTGATTGGGTAGAAGAATTCAAAGACCAGGTCCGCATGCTCATGGTCCTAACCAATAGCCAAAGCCTTAGCGACCTAGAAAAGACTGACTTGATTATTTCAGGACCAGTAAGAGACTGGTGCCAAGCCCGTCAGATTCCCTACCAAGACTTTAGTCACCGTTCTCGCTAATAAGCTTATTAACTAATCACTCCCTAGCCCCACGGTTAGGGCTTTTTTGCCTTATTTATAATTAATAGCCAAATCTAGCGATCAGTAATGATTGGTAATTTATTCCCAACTTTTGAAGGGGTTAGCTTTGCAGAAGAAGCATTATGCGTTATAATAGTATTAGCTACTTGCTAACAAAAAGTAAGTGACAATTTATCTTTCTATCCACAGCTTAAGGAGGAATTTTAAAATGGTTTATAACAATATTTCTGAAGCAATTGGTAATACACCAATTATTAAATTAGCACACGAAGACAAGGATTCTGCTGATATTTATGTGAAGCTAGAATCTCGTAACCCAGGTGGTTCAGTCAAAGATCGTCCCGTTAAATATATTCTCAAGAGCCTACTCGACTCTGGCGAATTAAAAGAAGGCGGAACAATTGTTGAATCTACCTCAGGAAATACTGGGGTTGCCCTTTCCATGTTAGGTGCCGCTTTCGGACTCCATGTGATTATCGTGATGCCAGAAACCATGTCGGTTGAACGTCGTAACTTGATCCAAGCTTACGGGGCTGAACTGGTCTTAACCCCAGGGTCTGAAGGGATGAAAGGTGCCGGCGAAAAGGCAGCAGAAATTGCTAAAGAAAAGAACGCTCCTATCTTTGGCCAATTTGTCCGCCATGAAAACGTTCAAGCCCATGAAGAAACCACCGCTAAAGAAATCTTAGCCGACTTAGACCAAGTGGATGGCTTCGTGGCTGGTATTGGTACTGGTGGTACCGTGACTGGTGTTGGTAAAACCTTAAAAGCCCATGACAAAAACACCGTGGTTTGGGGTGTTGAACCTGAAGGCTCCCCACTATTAAACGAAGGTAAAGCTGGATCACACAAGATTCAAGGGATTGGGGCTAACTTCATTCCTAAGATCTTAGACCAAAATGTTCTCGACAAAGTTGATATCATTTCCAACGAAGATGCTATCCAAGGTGCTGTTCATTTAGCCCATGAATACGGTATCCTCGCTGGTTTCTCATCTGGTGGTAACTATGTTTCTGCTAAACGTCTAGCTAAGGAACTTGGCCCTGGCAAACATGTTGTAACTGTCCTTCCTGATACTGGTGAACGTTACCTCTCTACCGGAGCATTCTCAAATGACGGAGAATAAGGCAAGCGGTCAAGACCAGCTTCCCTCTGACATGGAGAAAAAAAACCATCAAAATCCAGTCACAAACAGTTCCAGGGATGACCCTCCCCTCACTTCCTAAGGAGGCCATCGAAGCGATGGAAGATAATGAAGATAAGTGGGTCCGCCTAGCCAAGATCATCTACGATAATGACCCTGCGGCCCACTCCTGGCAAGAAGTCTATGACCTCTACCCCAGCATTAAAGCGCTCCGAGCCCATGAACAAGCCCACCACTATTACAATAATGGTGACTACTATCTAGCCCGCCAATTAGCTGAAGAAGCCAGAAAAGAAACTGGGATTGAAATTCACCCAGGAGCCAAACTCAGTGATACGGTCTTTATAGACCATGGCATGGGCGTGGTAATCGGTGAAACAGCTGTGATCAGTGATAATGTCAAGCTATTTCACGGCGTTACTTTAGGTGGTGTCGGTAGAGAAAAAGGCTGCA
Organism: Aerococcus tenax; assembly: GCF_003286645.3. NCBI lineage: Bacteria > Bacillati > Bacillota > Bacilli > Lactobacillales > Aerococcaceae > Aerococcus > Aerococcus tenax. The sequence goes on from NZ_CP127382.2 coordinate 1,329,343, forward strand.
AACGCCACCCTACAATACAAGACCATGTTGAAATTGGAGCGGGTGCTAAACTATTAGGCAATATTACCATTGGCCACCACAGTAAAATTGGGGCTAATGCGGTTGTTCTAGAAGATGTTCCGCCCTATGCGACGGCAGTTGGTATGCCGGCTCGGATTATCCTCCATGATAAAAACTGGAACCGAATTGGTGACTATGTCATCTAATTAATGCATGCAAACAGCTTATCTAGTCATGAATCACTCCCCTAACTAAGACATCATTTCATGGCTGATAAGCTGTTTTTGTTTATTCAATTTTTGCTGAAAAGCGAGACCCTATTAGCTCTGATAAAAAATACTTATGTTAAAATAGATACAATTAACATCATTGTGGAAAGGAATGTGGGCATTTTGACTGTTGGACTTGTTCTTGAAGGTGGCGGTATGCGGGCCTTATTTACCGCAGGAGTATTGGATGTCTTTTTAACTGAAGGCATTCGTGTAGAACAAATTGTCGGGGTTTCAGCGGGTGCTCTCTATGGAGTCAATTATCCCTCCCAACAGAAAGGCCGAGCCTTGCGTTATAACAAGAAGTATATTAAGGATAAACGCTATATTAGTCTAAGTAACTGGGTAAAAACTGGCAATATTGTGTCGACCGATTTTGCCTACCATCAAGTCCCCTTTGAACTTGATCCCTTTGATGAGGAGACCTATGAGGATACTCCTACAGATTTTTATGCGGTGGTTACCAATGTGGAAACGGGTCAGGCCGAGTATCCATTAATTGAAAATGCCAAAGAGCAAATTGATGTCTTGAGGGCTAGCGGTTCCATGCCCTTCGTTTCTAAAGTCGTTCCAATTAATGGTAAGCAGTATTTAGACGGGGTTTAGCTGATTCCATCCCCTACCGCTTCATGCAGTCTTTAGGAGTAGATCGCTTGATTATCGTTTTGACCCAACCCTATGGCTACCGTAAGCAAGATAAGAATACTTTCCTTGCTAAAAAAGTCTATGGCAAAAAATACCCTCATTTAGTGGAAACTATCGAAGACAGACCATCCATGTACAATCAACAGGTCGCTGACGTGGAAGAATTAGCCAGAAACGGCCGTGCCTTTGTCCTCCAACCTGCCCAACCCTTAGAGGTCAAACGCCTGGAACGTGATCCCGACCGCTTACAAGCCACCTACGACCATGGAGTTGACGTGGCCAAAAAACAGGTAGTCACATTGAAAAATTACCTTGGATAAACAATAAAAAGCATGGTCTGCTTTTAAACTCAATTCTTGTTAGAAATTGAGTTTAGCTAAACCATGCTTTTTTAATAGACTGCAAAACCTGATTTATTCATGGGCAGTTAGAAAGACCGTCAACAGGATAAAGGCCATGCCCAAGTAATCGATCAAAGCAAAACTTTCGCCTAGAAGCATCACCGATAGAATCGTTGCTGTTAAGGGCTCTACCGATCCAATTAGAGAAGCAGCTAAGGGTCCAATAAAAGTCACACTGGAAAGATAGAAAATATAAGGAACAATGGTCCCTACAATAATGGTTAAGGTAAACCAAGCTAAAAAGTGGAGGGAAAGTTCTGGTGGGACTAGGTGCTCAAAATTAAAAAATATCAAGAAAATTCCACCAAATAGCATGCCAATTCCCGTAACCGGTAAAGATCCATAGTGATCAATGACCTTTAAAGGAAGGACATTGAGGAGTGCTAGACCTATTGCCGACATCAATCCCCAGAAAAAGGCCTCTTTGGATAAAATAAAGTGGCCTAACTGACCATGGGTGACCAAGAGAAAGACGCCGATAATAGTAAATAAGAGGGCCACAATCTCTCTTCGAATGGGCCAGCGACGCCCAACTAAGCAATAATAAACCAGTAAAAAAATCGGCCCGATAAATTGAAGGATAGTCGCCATCCCTGAATTACTATAGTGAATGGTCATCAAGTAGGAAAACTGGTTAAAAACTATCCCACAAATCCCAAATATTGCCATTTGTAGTAAAGATCTTTTATCTTTTTTTAATTTATCTAAGGGCAATTTTCGCTTATAGGCTAGGAAAAGGAAAATCGAGATCCCTGCCGTCAACATCCGATACATGGTCAGCTGCAGGGGCATCATATTATAGGTCTGCATGAGATGCTGACTCAAAACGCCTCCTAGTCCCCAGGAGCTACAAGCTAAAATCGTGGTAATAATGGCTCGTTTTCTAATCCCGCTTTTAATATGCATAAATAACCTCTCATCTTTATTAATTAAGTTATTTAATAGTAATAAAAACTATCATTAATTAACCTAATTAATATTAATTTTTACTCACTTAAGAATATAAAATATCTAATAAGTAAATTCAATGAGAACTTGGCAGTTTTTCTAAAAATAATTTTGTATTTTCGATCAAGCTTGACTAAAAAAGCCAGTTGCTCAAAGTTGAGAAAGACTGGCATTAAAGGATTATTCATAGTGTGAACTGTTAGGCTATTCTGAACAACGTGTATCTTCTTTTAGTAAGGATTTAATCTTAGCGACCATGGCATCCCCATCATCTACAGGGAAAATCAGCGCTTCATCGACTAAGTCTGGTCGGTGGACGGTTGAATCAAAGGCAACCACTGGTAAGCTCTTTTGGATAGCTCGACTGACGATATTATCGACCTCATTATAATGGTTAATATCTAAATAAATATCAGCTTGGTTTAGTAGGTCTTCGATTAGATCGTTATGAGCAAGTGGGTGGATAAAGACGTTTTCCACTTTTTCGGCTAATTCAATGAGGTTAGGCGCCACAGAAGTATATGCTGCGATATGTATGCAAAGCTCTGGAAGCGCACGAGCTAAGTCTTCAACATGCTTCAAATCTGCTGAATAGGTCAAAGTGAATGCATGATAAGGGAAATTCTTAAAACTAAAGTAGCGCTTGTATTCCTCTTCCCAAACTTCTCTAGAATCTTCTTCAAAATCTTGATACATTGTCCGACTTTGGTATAGCTTAGATAAGTGAAGAGCAAGGGTTGCCGGAAGATAGACATCATAGTCAGCCATATAATCAATTTTTTCTTTGTAGTGGCTGATGTAATCACCCAAACGCTTAGCTAAATTGGTGTTTTCAGTAGACATAATAGAAGTATCATGTAAACGATAATGATAGAGGTCTATATTGATATAACATATTTTATTTGCCTCTAAGTACCATTTATAGGTAACGGCTAGGTCTTCATAGTATTTTCCTACTGGGAAGAGATGCTTAGCTACAATTTCCTTTTTGATGAGTTTAGCCCAGACGGTAACAAAAGGGTCCCATAACTTGGCTAATTCTATTCTTTCAACAGCCTCTACAGAACTATAAGTAATCATTTCAACATCCCCGGCGGGTTTATGAATAATATCTCCTTGATTATTAAAGTGTATGTGTGACGACATCACAATATCTACCTCTTGTGCTTGAGCGATTCGGTACAGCACATCCAAGCTACTTTCGGCGATCTTGTCGTCAGAATCTAGGAAAAAGATATAATCTCCCTTAGCTTGACTAATTCCAAAATTTCGTGCAACAGATACGCCTTGATTTTCCTGGTGAAATAACTTAAAACGTTCATCTCTCTTACAGTAGTTATCTGCGATAACAGGAGAAGCATCTGGAGAACCATCATTAACCATGATCACTTCAAAATCTTTAAAAGTTTGCCTTCTCACAGACTCTAGGCATTCGATAAGATATTTTTCTACATTGTAAATGGGGATAATAATTGATATGGGTAGATTCATTGGTCTCCTCCATCACTCAAATCCAAAATAATCTCAGAAAGATAGTCTGCATTGACTGCTTCATCAATATTTTCATCGTAATTATGTTCAGCAGTGTGTTTGGCAGGCAGTTTCACCTTGTGGTCTGCTCCCATTAAAAACCATTCGTATTCGGAGTCAATATGGCCCAGGTCAATAACTTGATCAAGCTCATGGTAAAGGTCATAGGCGATTACTTTAGCTGTTGGTCCTAACATCAAAAGGACTAAGGCTCCCTTATGTTCCTCCAAGATTGCAGATTCAATTTGTTCAATTTGGCTAAAAGCATTCTTATGGGGCCCAATAATCCGCCGAACAGACTTAGCACCCTTGAAGAGGTCATTACCTACTCCTGAACGGGAGTACATGCCCTCAACAATCAATAGGTCGCGGTCCTGCCACAGGGCCTTTAATTTATCGAAGTAGCGAGCGCTCGGTGTCTTATCGACTAAATCAATGTAAGGTCTTGAAATAAAGCTATTCCCATACCAATCCGCTGTACATAAGCGGGCATAAGCTTTTCTATAGATACTCAAATTGTCCTGCCAAAAATCATAAAACTGTTCTTGATAGCGATCCCAACCAGTAAAGATATCTGGTAGACAAACCATAAAATCTTCATCACTTGTCCGTCCTAGAATTTCTTTGAGTCGGTCTGCTAATTTCGGATCGTAATGTTGGTAGTGGACACTGAGGCCTGAAATGATAGCCATTTCGCCATCGCCGAAACGTGCCACTGAAGGATGATGAGACCGGATGTAGTCTAAGCTTTCATCAATGGATAAAATTCGAGGCTGAAAACTGGTCAGCTGCTCGTTCTGTTTCGCTACTCTCTCAGCAAATTTCCTTAGATCAGTAACCATCGCTTCAATCTGCTGCCTTTCATAAACATGCTGCCCTGCTAAGTCAGGATGATGAGCCAAACCTGCAAAAGTAAATATCTCAAGACCCAGACGGTGGGCCGTTTCTACACTATGGCCAACTTCAGCAAAATGGTTGATATCCAAATAGAGGTCTGCTCCAGCTAAGAGGTCCGCCATTGCTTCTGAACCCGCTTGGGGATAGAGCATTACATTCTTGTATCGATTCAGATCCAATAACCGGTCCCCCATCAAGGTCGGCGCAGCAATATGGAAGCTTATCTCAGGACATCCGACAATCAGGGTTTCAAGCTGCTCTATTTGGTCGGTATTGGTACAGATGACAGCCCGACAACTTGCCGTTAATTCTTTTTTCTTCATGATTCGGTCAATATGGCAAGCCATGCCTTGAACATCACCTTGAGAATGGATCTGCCGTCTAGAGATCAAGTCAGGTCGATGGCAGGCGCTATCAAATGATAGAACAGGAATTTCCTCTCTCACACAGGCCTCTAAGGTCCCAGGAATCTCATCTTGGTAGTTTATATCTAAGTAAATATCTGTATCTTCAAGTAAGTGGTCAAACAAGGCTTGGTCTGCAGAGGGATAGAGGCTGCAATTGGCATATTGCTTGAGCTGCATGAGTTTTGGGCTCATATTCGTTGGTGCTGCAATTCGGAAAGAATAATCGGGCATATTTTGAATCAGCTCTTCAATGGCTTCGATTTCCTGGGAATTAGTAAAGACGGTAACTTTTCCTTTGAAGTACTGAGCTTTGTGTCCATCTTTTCTGATCATCTGGTGGACCGTTTCAACCAAAAGCTTTTGTATGAAGTAGCCATTCTTGATCAAAAGATTAAATTCTGCCACATTTTCTAGAAGTTTATCATAATTTGCTTTGGAAAAATTTTCCAATAAATCTGGTAATTCATCTAGACTGCGGATCGCTATCCCTAGACCGTTATCAACGACTATATCTTTCTGACCGATATCTTCTGGAATAATCACTGGTATCCCCGCAGCCAAATAGGTCGATAACTTATAAATACAGTTATAGTGATAATAATCATACCAAGGGCCCTCACTGCCACCCCAAACTAAACCAAAACCGCCCTTTGACAAGCGACGCATCAAGTTTTCTTGTGGAAGCCAACCCTGGTAATTAAAGGCTGGGTGCTGGTTATCTTCAGGAGCTTCGCCATAAACTGTCAGGGGATAATCAAGGGGCCATTCTTTTTCCAAGCGAAATTTCTCAGGAATACCGGCAAAATGTACCTGGCGGGAGAATCTCGCTTGGTCGAGCTGGAGGGGCTGGATATAGTCCCACATTTCTTGGACCACATAGCGATCAACTTGGACGCCATAGCTAAGTAATTGCTTATACAGAGGCTCGCTAGGTACAATCAGTAAATCAGCCTGGTTAAAGATCGCCACATATTCTTGAATTAGCGACGAGGGGCTCTCAAACATTAAGAAGGGCACATCGTTAACAAAGAGGGCCAGGCGCGTTTGCCTTTGTCTTAACTGATCAACTAAGGCCCGGTCGAAGGCTAACTCATTCCAGCTGGGGAATTGTACAATCACTAAGTCACCTGGACTAACACCTGCTAGGATGCCCTCTATCCGGATTGTTCGCTCAGCCCCACCTTCTCCTCCGTGGCTTAGGGTAGGAATAGCCAGTTCATTAAAGTCAAAATTCTTGGCTATCTTAGCAACCTGATGTTGAGAAATCTGCGCGGTGCTTGATTGGGCATGGCCATAGAGCACGGTGAGAAATTTTTTCATCTTAACTATCCTTTCACTCTACAAATCTCAACCATTAAATACTGCTAACAAGGATAAGATCAAGCCTAGGATAATCGATAGGCCCATCAGTATCCCCAAAATTGTTGGGAGTTTGGAGAGCTTATCTTCTTCCTTATCTTGGTCTTCAACTTTTTCATTGCGTTCTTTAGTTACCATCCGTTTAATTTCCTGGTCTAGGACATTTTTATCTTTATCTTTCATCGCATCTCTAACCTAACACTCTCTGGTAATCTGCCACTGTTGTTTGTCCAGCATAGGAGAGCTGGGTCGCTAAGGCGCTATCTCGTTCTTCCTGGTCTTGAGCTAAGGTCTGCATGAAAGCAACTAAATTCACCGGGTAGTCAGCGCTAAAGCGGTGGCTAGGTGCTATATATCTAGGCTGGTGGAGGGTCTCGTTAAAGCCGAGGATAATCTGACTGTGGTTAAAGGCTTGGCGGACAGCATTGTAAATTTCAATACTATGGTTAATATCTAAATAACAATTACAGGTCTTAAATAGCTCTGCCACCCTGTCCTTAGAAATATTCGGATAGAGATGGAGGTTATCATAACTATCAAGATTCATCAGTTTGTCCGACATTTCAGTAATGGCTCCCACATGGAATTGCCATTCAGGAAGCATCTTAACGATATATTCCAAGGACTCCACTTGGTCTGTATTGGTCAAGATGAGCGCCTCATTGGCTTGGCTCATTGGTTGTTCTAGGGAATAGATATAACCTAAATGATCGAGCTTGTCATCAATCGATGGGATTCCTTGTTCATCCATCAAGTGCCTTAACCGGTCATAGCTGGTAAGATCATCTACAATCACCCGCTTGGCCCGTCCAGTTCCTCCATTGAAGATCAACTGCATGTTGCCAGGAATTTCGTCTGCAATAGGCTCTTGCCAGAACAAGATATCCTGTCCAGCCACATCCAAGCGATGAGAAACCAGGAAGGGTAAGGCTAAAGAATTTATCAATAAAGCAGATAGATCCCAGCCACTTACTTTCAGATAAAAGCAAAAAAAATCAATTAAGTCTTTAAAGAAATAATACTTACCTTGGTAGGTCAGGCTGACAGCAGCAGTCACTAGATTGTGAACAATAACCTCGCGTCCTTGGGTATCATAGTAGGACTGCATGGACATGCCACCAGCTGTATCAAAAGCAATCCGGCTAAAGTGACGACCAAATTGATTATAAAGATCAACAAAGGCCACCCGTCCTTGTTCGTCCAACCAGTCGACCTTGTTAATTAAACGGTTTTCCTTAGGTTCTGCGTAATAGATCTGTGCCTTGACCTGTCCCAAGTCTTTGACCTGAGCCTTACTATTGTCACCAGAAATTTCCCAATAAGAGCCCACAGACAAATCATTAAAATAAAGTGCCTTGGCTGACTCATCCTCTTCCCCCATAAAGAATTGATAGGGACTCAAAACTCCCTCGGGTAAAAAGCCTTCGTCCTTAAGAACAATAGTTGGCCACTGGTAGCCCGCTTGCTTTAAGGACTGTTGTAAGTCACGGCTAGCTTCATTATAATTATCGAATACATTAATCATGACCGCACCTCCTCCAATAAACTATGCCAAGCAGCTATAATTTTCTCATCTAAGAAATCCTCCGCCCGTCGGTAGGAAGCTTCTTGCATGGCTTGTCGATTTGCTTCTCGGTAATACTTAAACAAGTTATCCGCTAGGGCTTCGATATAATCTTCCGCATCCCTGCCCGGCTGGTAGGAAATCAGATAGCCATTGATGCCATCCTCAACAAAAGTCACATTCCCATAATTCACTTCGAAGCCAATAATTGGTAGGCCAGCAGCAATAGCTTCTAATAGCGTCAGGCCAAAACCTTCACTCGTTGACCCCGCAAAATACAAGTCATATTTTTGGTAAACCTGGTCAAGGTCTTGGTGGCCTTTAAGCTGAATATAATCCTCTGCGCCTAGTTCCTTAATTAAATCCTTTAGGGTATTTTCTTTAGTCCCCTTACCATAAATATCAAAAGTGATTTGAGGAAGATGCGGCTTCAGCCGTGCTACCGCCTCAACAAGCCAATCCACATGTTTCTCTGCAGCTAATCGCGAAGCAGTCATCAGGCTGAAAGCTTGCCGCTCACCAGGCTTAGGATATTTCAAATCCGAGATGCTTCCCACAGGAATAGCGTAGACCTTAGCTTCTTTATCATAATAATGCGCAAACTGTTGGTCTAAGACTTCCTTTTGGGCCTGGGTAGAGGCGATAAAGAAATCAACCGCATCACTATGCATGAACTGGTAGTCATAATAATTATTCCAGAGGATGTAGTCGTCGGTTGTTGGTCCTTCACTAAAGTGCTCCGCATGGATAATAACACCAATTTTAGCTGGGGGAGCATATTGGAAGACAGCCTGACCCGTACCAGTTGCCCGGTCCAAAATAACCACATCTTTTTCGGATAAGTCTAATTTTTGAATAAAATAGGCAAATAATTCCTCTTTGTTATAAAGAATAGCATCTGGCATTTTAAAGATGCTGTGGTCGCCATCAACAATTTCCTCATAAGCGACAGAGCCGTCCTCATTGAAATAGCGGCGCTGATAGAGCTTTGCCTTGTTATCCTGAGGGGCATAGTACTCCGAGAGAAAACGCGTATAGTTATAGTAATCCTTGCGCACCAAACAGCCGTTGACAACAAATTCCACCCGGTTTACTAAATCATCGCTACCTTCAACAAGGTAACAGGTCGCATACTGCTGGCCTTGGTCATAATAGAGCCGGACAATGTTATCGCCCTCTTTCTTTTCCTCTTCAATCAAATGGGCCAAGCTGGCCTTCACATCTGCTAGGCGATAGGAAGTCGCTCGGATCTTGATATCTGTGAAATAAAGATACATCCAAATAATGTCTTCATCTCTAAAGCCAATGTTTTGGGTAAAGTGGGCAATATTTTCATTTAGGATAAGGTCTACAAAGACAAACTTAGCTGCTTCCTTTAATTGATCGAAAATTTTCGAGCGATAGATTTGTGAATACTCGACCCCACTCGATGCCCAACCAATACCTAAGTTAATATTATAAATTGTCATAAGCTCCTCCTCTTCCCTAGGCAAATTGTACTAATGGCTGGCCTGTATCTGACTGACTTACTTCACTCAGTGAAAGATAACGAACAATCTCAAAATAGATCCGTTTACGCATTTCTTGGTAGGACCAGTAGGCTTCATGTTGATATTCATAAATAGGATTTTGCTGGGCTGACCGCCTGCTCATCACAACTTGCTTGAATTGAGTGAGGTAGTCCACCTGTTCAATCCAAGTAGTATCGATGGCCTTCAATAGACACTTGCGAACAAAATCGTCAAATAAAGTCTTATTTCTAAATAGGCCTTTCTTGTTTTGAAACTGTCTTTTAAATATCATCATTAAATAATCCTGAATCTGCTTATCAGTCATATGATCAATCTTTTCTAAATCAGGACTCATATTATAGGAGAGATAATCATAGATAAAGCGTTCGATTTGAAAAGTTCGTGACTGATCAGAATTTAGCGATTGTGTGAAAGACTCAAAGACTTCTTGGGCAATCGTTTCAAAATCAATCGTTTTTAAGCCTTCCCCGGCTAAGAGGCTATTACGGTCACGGTAAATTAATTCGCGCTGAATACGCATATCTTCGTCCATTTGGAGGATTTGCTGGCGGGAGCTTTCACTGCTACTATCACTAGCCTCTTGGGCTTGCTCAAAATACTTTTGGTAGCGAAAATTTGATAAAGGGGTAACCTGTTCAATCGCCTCATCGTTATCAGAGTAATAGCGAATGTGTTCAGGCCCCCACTTATGGATTAATTCATCTTCTAAGGAAACAAAAAATTTACTCATACCGGGATCACCTTGACGACCAGCTCGCCCCCTCAATTGCAAGTCGATACGCTCACTTGTCATGTGTTCAGTCCCAATCACGGCTAAGCCTCCTAGTTCAGTAACCCCTGGTCCTAACTTTATATCCGTCCCCCGCCCTGCCATAGCGGTGGCTACTGTGACGGCTCCCAGTTGGCCAGCTTCTTTAACCATTTCGGCTTCTTTGACAGCATTATAGGCATTCAAGACATTATGAGGAATGCCTTCTCTGAGTAAAATAGCTGAATATAATGAGGACAACTGAACGGATCCAGTTGCAATGAGCAAAGGTTGTCCCATAGCATGGCGTTCCTTGATATATTGAATAGCCGCAAAGACTTTTTCTGGGAAACTACGATAAATGCTATCTGGTAAATCTTTACGTATAACTGGCTTATTAGTAGGAATAGAAACAACTTCCATATTATAAGTTTCTATAAACTCATCCTCAGCCGGTTTACCTGTGCCTGTCATTCCGGCTATTTTATCAAATAATTTAAACAAGTTCTGATAGGTAATGGAAGCCATTGATCGATTATTTGCAGTTAGTGAAACCTGTTCCTTGGCTTCAAGTGCCTGGTGTTGTCCAGATTGAAGCCTAGTTCCTTTAAGTAGACGGCCGTCTGTAGAATCTAAGAGGACAAGCTCATCTCCTTGGACAACATAATCTTTCTCATTTTCAAACAGACAGTGTGCTCGCAAGGCGAGACTAACATGTCTAACCAGCTCTTGGTTGTCTTTATGGTAAAATTTTTCTAATCGAAAATAATCTTCAGCACGCTTAATGCCTTTTTGAGTTAGCCAGACCCCATCTTTTTCATCAGTCACATAATAGTCTTCCTTGTCGTCTAAACTCACCACAAAAGCATCAGCTAATGCATAAAGATTCGATTGGACGCGGGGTGAGCCGGCAATAACTAAGGGACTCGTTGCACTATCAAGCAAGACAGAATCAACTTCATCAATAATCACATAATAGAAATCACGTAGATATTGTTCATCCCGTGAGTCAGCCAAATTCTCAATTAAATAATCGAAACCTAAACTGGAATGGGTAGTATAGACAATATCCGCTGCGTAGATAACCTTCTTATCTTCTGCGCTTAGGTCATCCTCATCTTCAGGTGCGCCCATGGCAATCGATAGGCCCATAAATCGGTAGAGTAGTCCCATTTCTTCAGCATCCCGGCAACTTAAGTAGTCATTCACTGTCACTAGAATAACTCCACGTCCAGTCAGAGCATTCAGATAGATATGCAGGGTTGCTGTTAGTGTTTTCCCCTCACCTGTCTTCATCTCAGCAATATGGCCTTCATGGAGAACAATACCACCAAGAACCTGGACATCGTAAGGATACATCCCTAGAACCCGCTTAGCTGCTTCTCGAATCGCCGCAAAGGCTTCAGGTAATAGTTCGTCTAGAGTCTCCCCAGCTTGATAGCGTTCCTTAAATTCCTGAGTTTTATGGCGAAGTTTCCCCTCAGATAAGCTAGCCATGGCATCTGCTTCTTGATTTACTTTATTTAATATCTTTCGTAACCGACGCAAGCGGCCCCTATCTAAATTAAATTTTGGCATTACTGTCACTCTCACTTATTAAATGCTCCAATTGCGGCTTGTAATCTAATAACAGAGCTGCTCCCCACTCTGAACCTTTAATTAACCCTTGTGCATATACTTTAACATGGGATTTGACTAAGTCTCGATAGGTGACATGTCCTTGACTCAAGCGACTGGTTATATTTAGGCTTGCCTGCAAATCATTATAAGCACGCTCAGTCAATACATCCTCGGTAATATATGCCTTAACCCCTAACCTTTCAGCATGATAAAGAGCAGCTAAATTACTGATTGGACCATAACCGACGAAGATTAAGTGTGGATTTTTGCTAAAAATCTGGTCAATTAACTGATGAGCTTCCTCTCGTAAATAAAGATGAGCATTTGTCAAAGTTGAACTCATATAAGTAAACTGACTTGAAGACCTCCATAAAGAAGATACTTGTGGGCCATTACCTAATTCATCAAAGACCAGGTAATTGCTTTTTGTCTTTGAGTGTATCCAATACTGCTTCCCAGTTTCTTTGGAACGCTCTTCTTCATAGGGGACTATAGTGATTTGATTAAAGTCAAAAGACACGCACCCTCCGTGATGCATCGCTATTTCATAATAATTATAAGTATCAGGGACAGTGAAATAATCTGACGGAGTATTTAAATAGTAGTCTTCAATCAGTTCACCATAGAAGTCAAAGAAGGATACTTTAAAAAAGATCGTTCGTTCAGGAACGGTTTCCCCTTGAAAAAGCAGTTGATAAGATTTTCCTCGTGTTAATAGGGGTAATCTTGCACTGTCCTTAGTCATTTGAAAGACACTACGTGATGACCAAGAAGTGATTCGTTCACCAGAAGGCATTAGGGTATTTTTAAATTGGATATGATCGGGATTTTTCCAAATAATTTGTGACCCATAGGCATAGTCTTCGCTTTTAGTCTGTCCCCATCGTATTGCTTTTCCTACTTGCATGCATTATCCCTACTCTCTGCCTCTTTCAATAAACGCTTATACTGATTAAAGAACCAATTAGTAATTCCTGGGGTATTATCATTATGTCGGCCAAGAAAGCTCTTGCTAATGACTTTGGTATGCTTATCTTTTAGCACCTCTAAAAGATTGTAATAGGCGGTATCATCATAATCATCATTTCTCATATAGGTCACCGCAAAGGTCGTTCCCTCATAGTTCCCTTTGTCCATCTGGTCAATGATGTTCTGGTTCAGAAAGTTTATCGCTTCTTCTTGATTTCCATGATCGAATCGATTGACTAAGTCTAAAGAAGTTTGAAAATCAATTGGCCTAACTAAGCGTTGCTTCTTGGCCATATTTCCTAATGAAAGCAAGGGCTTCCCTATAACAACTGCATAAGGGTGATAGAAACTACTAAAATAACAAGCTCCCGTAGTTCCCATCGACAAGCCAGAAAAAATAATTTCCTCTTGGGAAAATCCAAGATTTGCTAAACATTCATTAATTTTACTCAATAACTTATCCTCTAATTCCTGGCTCACCTGGTAAAAAGCTCCGCCTTCTGATCTAGGATCTCCTACCAGGATAAAGGGATGATCCAGATTTTTCATCATCCAAAATCCCTCAAAACCCTCGGCTGTCCGGTAACCAGAAAAGTATACGTTTAAAGGTGACTTTAAATTCCCAGGATGGAAATAAAAAATCAATTCCTCGCGATTCTTATCTCTTATAATTTCTCCTCCTGGCAGAAATTCGCCTATGCCATTCCGTGCATGCCTTACATGTAGATCCCTTAAACTCAGGTCACCTTGTCCCCTTACCTCTAAGCAGCTGGTGACATAACTATCTTCTTTGGGCTCTAAGAGAATCTCTTCTTTAAGGTCTTCCTCACTATGCAGTGTCATTTCTACTACCTCATTAATGGAGCCTAGGCGGGTATAGTAGAGTCGAAGTCGTATTTCAAGAGAATTAGTTGTCTGATATTCCAACCATAAATCTAGATAACGATCACGGCTAGCAACAAGATTTCTCTGCCAATAGAGTAAGGGAGTCCACTCCCTCTCAGAGATAGCATCAATAATTAACTCATTATGCCCTTCAATGCGAAAATTCCCCTTAAACTTCTCTTGAAGTTGAATTAATTTAATATTCATCCTCTCTCCATAGTTTCCATCAAAGTACCGCTTGGTCATTTCCACAACAAAATATTCAGAATCCATAATATGAACAAATTTTGCTAATTTAAATTCAAACCAAGAATGAAAAGCACTTTGACGATAGTAACTATTAAAGCGACTATCAATAAAAACACAATAGGCTTCCATATAGTCTAATAGGTCATCTGCATATGCCTGGGGAACTTCTTCTGTTATAAGAACAAGGGAAAAAGTGCCGGACTCTTGGTCAAGCTCTGTTTCTTCTATACTGTCATAAGGTTTATTCAAATCAATGAATGTCCAATCGACCTCACATAGAAAGTCTACCCCTAGTGACCAGTCCTTTGTTCCTAACTGCAATACCCGAGTCACTAATTCTCACCTCCTAGATAAGCCTGCCAGCTATCTACAATTTCTTTACCTTGGTAGCGATTAATCTTTTCAACTGCATAAACCAAAGCCTCATTCCAATTCTTTAAGCCTGTTAGATAGTAATCAATGCCTTGACTTAATTGGGTAATATTTTTTGCAATCCAGCCATTCTTCTGGTGTTCAACATAAGAACTGCTTTCTTGGTTTATCTGTGGTATGCCGGCACTAATAGCAGCTATTTGTGTATAGAGATTAGGCGCTTGGGCCACATCTATCACTAGTCTTACTGTGCGAAATTCTTGAATTAAATCTTTATCGGTCTGCAAAATGACTAATCGAAAAGCAGGTTCAACTTCCTTATCTGGTAGTTTATCCTGAAAATCCTCATCTTTTTCTTCCTTAGGATTAATAATGTATTCATAAGACTCAAGCAGATCTTGCAAGACTAATTCCTTGTCGTAAGATAAACGAAAACCAGCTAAAATAACATGAATTCGTTGATCTGCTTTTATTTTTTTCAGCATTAAGTCTAGAAAATCCTTTATTTTCTCATTCCCTATTCCATCAATTTGGAAAAAGACTCTAAGTGATTTAACTCTCTGACTCAAGCCTAAATGCAAACGGGTATCAAAGGGAGTAAGGTTAAGAATTCTTTGTGGCTTAATCTCCCAGTTCATCTGCAATAATTCGCGATTTTCATCGTTATCGACAACAATTAAGTCAGCAGACTTTAATAATTGTGAATGCAAGTCAAAATCTCGACTAGAAAAAATGGAATAAACCACTTTTCCCTTGCTAATAGCGTGTAATAACAAGTCATCATGCTGGCTATTATTAGCAATAATAAGGGTGTCTTTCTCAGATAAATGATTAGTTAAATATTCTGATACACGCTCCTTAATAAAATCGGTCATGGAGTCATATTTCTTTACCCGATCAGTTTGATAAAAATCCACTTGGTCACTTTGATAATCATGGGATAAAACGCGCTGCCCTGATAAGTTGAAAAAATCTTGCTTAATGATCTGATTATTTGCATAAAAGTAAGCGCTAGATAAGTATCCACGATCATCAAAAACCAAACGTTTAATTACCTGTCCTTTCCGGTAATAAGCGACATCATGTATCCAACCCTCTGAACTATAATAGATGTCCGCATAGCGATCCCCTTCTAGGTAGGCTAACATGGCAAATGGTGTGGGCACAAATTGAATACCACTTGGCCAAATCAAATCTTCCAAGGAGATAGCTTGACTAGTTCCTCCAGAAAACCCTTGAACCTCATCAAAAACGGACCAGAAGTCAACTTGATCTAGGGCCTGATCATGCAATTGATTTCTTAAATGAGGCATATAATTCAATAGGAGTAATTGAATATTCTCTCCAGCTCCTTTGAAAATACGCATCTGATTAACACTATCGTCAAAAACTAATTGCTCATAGGACAAGTTGGCTTCGCCCCATGTTTGGTGTTCTCCATACCAAGAAGGTACAAAATAATACATTCTAACCCCCCTCTCTTTGCTTACTCAAATATTCCCTTGTATTTTTCACGTATCCGCAAGGCCTTTATCTCTTCTAAAATTCCTAAACTAAGTGAAAACAAGATTAATATACTTGAAGATAATCTCAAAGTGCTAGCGTATTCAGGATAAATAAGCCCTAATAAGGCTGGTACCCCCACGACGAAGGTCATATAGGTTGTCCCGATAATAGCCATATTAAAAATCGTTTTTCTAAGATAGTCTTCCGTGGGTTTACCAGGATTCACTCCGCTGATATAGTCTCCTGACTTTTGTAAATTTTCAGCCAGTTCTTCTGGATCAGTATTGACAAAGGCAAAACCTAGACTTAGGAAAATAATAATTACTAGGTAAATACCAACGCCTAAAGGCTGGGTCATTCCCAGATTTGCCATTAAATTTCTCGCCCAATCAGCACCTGGATTGAAGTTTAAAATCAATTGCAAAATATAACGTGGCAAAGCGGTCAGGGTTACCGCATACATGATTGCCATACCCCCACTTGGATTAACCTTAATCGGGAGATAAGATTTTTCAGCAAAATCATTATTGATCATCACACGGTTTAAAGGAATTCTTCTTTCCCCTTTCTCCATCAAAATAGTAGTCAAAGCGGTAAAAGCTGCAAAGAGACCAGTGAAAATTAGCAAGTATATTTCTTCTCTACTAAGTACTCCTCTTGCATAAGTCTGTATGGCAGAAAAGTTACGAGGAATTCTTAACAGCATGTTGGATAAGATAATTACCGTTGGACCACCTATTCCAAATTCAGTATTTTTATTACCTAACCAAATAAGGTAAAAACTCCCTCCTAATAAGAAAATCATAATTGCTAGTTGCATAAACCAGTCTGGTAAGGAGGTTTCTCTCATCAGAGGAAAGGTCACTACCATACTCAAAGCTTGGATAGCACCAATGAAAAGAGTTAGAACGTTACGATAGATGTTTTCTTTCTTCATGGGTATTTTTAATTTTTTATACCATTTAGACATGGAAACAAAGCGCCAAATAATCATCGTTGACATGTAGGGACCGATTCCTAAAGAAAATAGTGAGGCCCGCTGCATATCCCCTCCGGTTACACTAAGCGCAACCGACAGAAAGTCATCCATCTGATTCTGGGCCCGTAAAGCTTGAAGATCCACAAGTGGCAAAGGGAGCGTTTTTCCAATAACAAGGATAAATAGAATAAGTGCTGTAAATAATATTTTTTGTTGAAATAATGATAAATTGAAAATTCGCTTCAAATTCATAGTCACAAGTAAGATTCTCCTTTCTTCTTTATTTTATATAAAAAATAAAAGGGTTGGGAGAAAAATCTCCCAAGCCCTATTATCTTAAACGCAATACTATACTGCTACACGATAATTAAAGTTTATCCATTGTTTCGTGTTAATTACAGGACAGTTTTTATTAAATTCAGGCGGAGGAGAAAGCCTCTTCTACCTGTTAGCTTAGCAATTCTTTCATCCTTTAGGCAAGAAATTGCTTGGCTGTATTATTTTTCTTTGCGTTTTTTTGAAACAATACCAAGACCTGCGAAAACAAAGAGCAGTCCTGGAGTTAATAATGGGGACACAGCACCCGTCTTAGGTAGGACTTGGTTAGTTGCTACCAATTGTTGACGGTGAGCTGATGGTTCTGCAACAGCGGTCTGTCTATCTGGTCTTCTTTCATCATTAGCGATTAATGAAGTTTGATCAGATTGAGAATCAGAGCTTGACGCTGAAGCGGAATCTACATGATCAATTGCTGATCCACTATGGCTTGAATCAATTATTGTAGGTGCTATTACACCAGCTGATTCAGAGGATTCATCACTTGTTGAAGCAACTTCGGATGAAGTCGCTTCTGATACTGTCGAGGTCTCTGATCCAGTGTAAGAATCACTTCCTGAATCTGGTGCTACTAGAGCTTGTGAAGCTGACTGACTAGCGCTGATTGAAGCAGATTCTGACAGCGAGATAGATTCTGATGTTGAGACAGCTTGGCTCAGACTTATTGATGCAGATTCACTTTGAGAAGCACTAATCGAAGCTTCTAGTGATTCGCTTTCAGAAGCAGATAATGAGGCAGAGAAGCTCTCAATATCAAACTCTGGTAGTTCTGACTCAATCCATCCTGGCCCATGCGAGTGAACTTCAGAACTAGAATCAACTTCAGAAGTTGGTGCTTGGCTCTGAGTTTCTGATAAGAGACTAGCAATTACAGAATTTTGCTCAGAGATCGTAGCAGATTGCTCAATACTGGTTGAGGCCAGTTGTGATGCAAATTGTGAATCAGATCTAGAATCAAGTTCAGATAGGGAAACATGTTCACTAATTATTTCAGACATGGCCACAGATAAACTGTGAGTCGATTCGCTGTGCGCTACAGAAGTGCTGTAGGCACTTGCCGATGCTGCTTGTGACATGGCTTCAGAGAGACTATGTGCTGATTGACTAGCAACTTGGGATGTGCTATGTGCCAATTCACTTGCCGCTTGTGAAGTTGCTACAGATGTGCTTGCCACTTGGCTTATCGCTTCGGAAGTTGCTACGGATGCGCTGTGGGCAGATTCTGAAGCTGCTGTTGAAGCACTATAAGCAGATTGGCTATTTGCTACTGATGTACTGTAGGCACTTGCTGACGCTGCTTGTGACATTGCTACTGACGTGCTTGTCACTTGGCTTACTGCTTCTGATGTTGCCACCGATGCGCTGTGAGCCGATTGACTAGCTGCTACGGATGCACTGTGAGCGGATTCGGAAGCTACTGTTGAAGCACTATAAGCAGACTGGCTATTCGCTACGGATGTACTGTAGGCGCTTGCTGACGCCGCTTGGGACATAGCTACTGATAAACTATTAGCTGAGTTTGATGCAGCTACAGACGCACTATGAGCGGACTCGCTTGCTGCTTGAGACATCGCTAATGAGGTACTTGCTACCTGACTCACTGCTTCAGAGGTCGCTACTGACGCGCTATGTGCGGATTCGGAAGCTGCTTGCGACATTGCTACAGATGTGCTTGCTACTTGACTCACTGCTTCTGAGATTGCTACTGATGCACTATGAGCGGATTCGCTGGCTGCTACGGACGCACTATGAGCAGATTCACTTGCTGCTTGGGACATTGCAACAGATAAACTATTCGCCGATTCGCTAGCAGCTTGTGACATGGCTACCGATGTGCTTGCCGCTTGACTCACTGCTTCTGAGGTTGCTATTGAAGCGCTGTGAGCTGATTGACTAGCCGCTACAGATGCGCTATGGGCAGATTCGCTGTTCGCTACGGATGTACTGTAGGCACTGGCTGAAGCTGCTTGGGACATCGCTACGGATGTGCTTGCAACTTGACTTACTGCTTCTGAAGTCGCTACTGATGCGCTATGGGCAGATTGACTAGCCACTACGGATGTACTGTGCGCTGATTCACTGGCGGCTTGTGACATGGCTACTGACGTGCTTGTCACTTGGCTTACTGCTTCTGAAGTCGCCACCGAGGCACTGTGTGCGGATTCGCTAGCTGCTGTTGAAGCACTATAAGCAGACTGACTATTCGCTACGGATGTACTGTAGGCGCTTGCTGAGGCCGCTTGAGACATTGCTTCAGATAAGCTATGAGCGGATTCAGATGCAGCTACTGACGTGCTTACTGCTTGGCTCACTGCTTCTGAAGTTGCTACTGATGCGCTGTGGGCAGATTGACTAGCGGCTACTGATGCACTGTGGGCAGATTCAGACGCAGCTACTGATGCATCGTGAGCTGCTTCGGAAGTGCTTGCTGCTTGACTTACTGCTTCGGAAGTTGCTACGGATGCGCTATGTGCAGACTGGCTGTGCGCTACTGACGTGCTGTAGGCACTTGCCGAAGCTGCTTGGGACATGGCGACTGAAGTGCTTGCCACCTGGCTTACTGCTTCTGATGTTGCCACTGATGCGCTATGAGCCGATTGACTCGCCGCAACAGACGCACTATGTGCAGATTCAGACGCAGCTACTGAAGTACTTGCTACTTGGCTGACTGCTTCTGAAGTCGCTACTGATGCGCTGTGTGCCGATTGACTCGCTGCTACGGACGCACTGTGAGCGGATTCGCTGTTCGCTACTGACGTGCTATAGGCACTTGCTGAAGCCGCTTGGGACATGGCAACAGATAAACTATGCGCTGATTCGCTAGCTGCTTCGGAAGTCGCTACTGATGCGCTATAGGCAGATTGACTAGCTGCTACGGATGTACTGTGCGCTGATTCACTGGCGGCTTGTGACATGGCTACTGATGTGCTTGTCACTTGGCTTACTGCTTCTGAGGTTGCTACGGATGCACTATGAGCCGATTGACTAGCTGCTACTGAGGCACTGTAGGCACTTGCTGAGGCCGCTTGTGACATTGCTTCAGATAAGCTATGAGCGGATTCAGATGCAGCTACTGACGTGCTTGCTGCTTGGCTCACTGCTTCTGAAGTTGCTACCGAAGCGCTATGAGCCGATTGACTAGCTGCTACGGACGCACTATGAGCAGACTCGCTAGCTGCTTGGGACATCGCTACGGATGTGCTTGCCACTTGACTCACTGCTTCTGAGGTTGCTAGTGATGCGCTGTGAGCCGATTGACTAGCAGCTACGGATGCACTATGAGCGGACTCGCTAGCTGCTTGGGACATCGCTAGTGATGTGCTTGCCACTTGGCTTACTGCTTCTGAAGTCGCTACTGATGCACTGTGTGCCGATTGACTAGCGGCTACCGATGCACTGTGCGCGGACTCACTGTTCGCTACTGATGTACTGTAAGCACTTGTTGAGGCTGCTTGTGACATGGCTACAGATAAACTGTTAGCTGAATTCGATGCAGCTACTGATGCATCGTGAGCTGCTTCGGAAGTGCTTGCTGCTTGACTCACTGCTTCAGAAGTAGCCACTGATGCGCTATGAGCCGATTGACTAGCAGCAACAGACGCGCTATGAGTGGATTCGGATGCAGCTGCTGATGTGCTTGCCACCTGACTCAATGCTTCGGAAGTCGCTACTGAAGCGCTATGGGCAGATTGACTAGCAGCTTCGGATGCACTATGAGCGGACTCACTAGCTGCTTGGGACATCGCTTCAGATAAACTATTAGCTGAATTCGATGCAGCTACAGACGCACTGTGAGCTGATTCTGAAGCTGCTGCGGAAGCGCTATACGCACTTGCTGAGGCCGCTAGAGACATTGCTTCAGATAAGCTATGAGCGGATTCAGATGCAGCTACAGACGTACTTGCTACTTGACTTACCGCTTCGGAAGTCGCCACAGATGCGCTATGGGCAGATTGACTAGCAGCTACGGATGCACTATGAGCGGACTCACTAGCTGCTTGGGACATCGCTTCAGATAAACTATTGGCTGAGTTTGATGCCGCTACAGACGCACTATGAGTTGATTCAGACGCAGCTACTGATGTACTTGCTACTTGGCTCACTGCTTCGGAAGTCGCTACTGACGCGCTATGTGCGGATTGACTAGCGGCTACAGATGTACTGTGTGCGGATTCTGAAGCTGCTTGAGACATCGCTACGGATGTGCTTGCTACTTGACTCACTGCTTCTGAAGTTGCTACTGATGCGCTATGAGCCGATTGACTAGCAGCAACAGACGCACTGTGAGCAGATTCGGATGCAGCTACTGACGTGCTATAGGCGCTTGCTGATGCCGCTTGGGACATTGCCTCTGACAAGCTGTGCTCAGATTCAGACGCAGCTGCTGAGGTACTTGCTACTTGGCTTACAGCCTCGGAAGTTGCCACTGATGCACTGTGAGCCGATTGACTAGCGGCTACAGACGCACTGTGCGCGGATTCGGATGCAGCTGCTGATGTGCTATAAGCGCTTGCTGAAGCTGCTTGGGACATAGCTACGGATAAGCTATGCGCTGATTCACTCACTGCATTCTGCGTAGATTCAGATAATGAATCATTGTCTTTTTCAACGTTTACCGTCACATTATCATGGTCTACCTGACCAGTTGGATAATTTGTAACAACAGCTGGTAGACTCTGAACACTATCTTCTTTATGCCCAGCAGCTGGCGTATAAGTAATTTCCCCAGTTATTGGGTTAATTGAAGCTGTATCACCATTATCCAAAGTCACTTCAGTTGTTGTTACACCTGCTGTGTTCGGATCTTGGAAAGCGAATGTTGTTCCAGTTGGTACATCGGACATCGCCTTCTTAGTAGTGATTGTCTTCAATGGGTCGTTTGGATAAGCAGGGTCTTGAATTTCAGCTTCAGTGAAAATGGTTGGCTTGATCGTGATCGAACCTTGGCCAGATTCTGCATGATTTACTGCAGGATATGCTGTATCATAGACGGCTTTATCCTTCATCTTAACTGTCACAGTAACGTCAGCTTGATCCTTAGTCCCATCTGGATATTCCACAGTAACTGGCACAGTATAGTTTCCTGGAGTCTTGCCATCTGGTAAGGCACTTGGATTATCCACCGTTACGTTTGGCGTTTGACCTGGATAGGCTGGATTCTCTTCGTAGCCAGGAACTGTTACTGCTTTTTCAATATCAGCTGTAGTTGTTGGATCCCCATATTCTTTTTCAACTGGAGCCACACTTGGATCGTACTTATCGTTTTCTGGTTGAGGCTTAACCGTTACAGTTGCTGTAACTTCATCAACTGTTCCATCTGGATACGTAACCTTAACCGGAATATTAACCTGTGTCTCAGTTGGATGGTTGGTCCCCGGTGTAAAGCTGATAAGTCCAGTATCTGGATCAATTGTTGCTTTATCCCCATCTGCTGTATTGAAACCTGTGCCACCAGTACCTACATTAATGCTAAATTTGGTTCCTGCTGGCGGAGTGACCCCTTGCTCTTGATGAGAAGGACCGGTTGGATCATTTGGATCGTTCGGCACATTAGCAGTAAAGTTAGGCGTTAACTCAGTAGCTGTTGATTCACCAGCTGTAACTGTTGGTTGAGGATAGCTTGGTTGATAGGTGTCTTCATTCGATTTATTAACAACAACCTTAACGGTCACTGGATCTGTTGTGCCATCTGGATACTCTACAGTAACTGGTACCTCATGAACACCTGGGGTCTTGCCATCTGGTAAAGCATTTGGATTATCGACAGTTACTGTTGGTTGTGGTAAAGCTTCACCGTTCTCTCCAGTTGTTGGATAGTTTGGAACCGTTACTGAATTCTTGATTTCTTCTTCCGTTGGAGATTGACCATAGTCTTTTTCAATTGGAGTTACTTCAGGTGTGTACTTATCGTTTTCCGGTTGAGGCTTAACAGTTACAGTAACAGTCGCTGGATCTGTCGTCCCATCTGGATAAGTCACAGTTATAGGAACTTCATGAACACCTGGCGTGTTGCCGTCTGGTAAGGTCGCTGGATCATCAATCGTTACGGTTGGTGTTTTTCCTGGATAAGATGGATTTTCGTGGTAACCAGGTACAGTTACCGCACCCTTGATCTCATCTTCAGTGGTTGCCTGACCGTAGTCTTTCTCAACTGGTTGTACTTCAGGTTGATACTTATCTTTTTCAGGCTGTGGTTTAACCGTTACCGTAACTTCTGTTTGGTCTTGTGTGCCATCTGGATAAGTTACTGTCACTGGAACCTTGTGTTCGCCTGGGGTATTTCCATCTGGTAAAGCATTTGGATCATCCACTGTTACGGTTGGCGTTTGACCTGGATAAGATGGGTTTTCTTGGTAACTAGGTACAGTTACCGCATTCTTGATTTCATCTTCAGTAGTTTCTTGACCATAGTCTTTGTTGATCGGTGTTACTTCAGGCGTGTACTTATCCTTTTCCGGTTGTTCCTTAACCGTTACAGTAACAGTCGCTGGATCTGTTGTCCCATCTGGATAAGTCACAGTTACAGGGACTTCATGAACACCTGGGGTCTTCCCGTCTGGTAAAGCATTTGGATTATCAATCGTAACAGTTGGCGTTTGACCTGGATGAGCTGGATTTTCTTGGTAACCAGGTACAGTTATGGCTTTCTTGATTTCATCTTCAGTTGGCGATTGACCGTAGTCTTTTTCAACTGGGTTTACAGTCGGATCATAGAGTTCATTCTCAGGCTTGCGGGTAATGTCAACATAGACATCGACGGTATCTGTTGTGTTATCCGCATAAGTAATGGTGACTGGAATTTGAACGGTTTGGCCAGCCTTGCCTTCAGTGAAGCTTGCAGGGATAGTGATTGAGCCGTCAGCGTTGACGGTGACGCCTGCTTCGCTTGTCGTGAATTGGCTAACTTCTGGATGAGCCACTTGGCCGTTCTTGATGAAGGTTGGTGCAGCGACGGTGTCAGCTTGACCTTCTTCAACGGAAACATTGTCATAGCCTGGCTCGAATTCCTCAGCCATAGTAACTTTTTGCCATTGGGCATAGACAGTGGTTGAGTTTTGGAAGGCGGTTTCAGGCGTAATGTAGTTACCTGAGCCGTCTTGGGCGGTATTCCAACCTAAGAAACGGTAACCTTCCAAGGTCGGATCATTGGCCATATTGCCTTCGAGACCGTTATTGGTGTAACCCACTTCATTGGAGAAGTCTTCGTTCCGAGGAACATCGGAGTTCTCAATGGCTGTCGTGTTGCCAGCTGCATCATTCGTTTCTACTGGCGCAGCGTAAGTCATCACGCGACGAGCAGAGGTCCCGTTAGGATTGTTGAGATCGTAAGTCACCTGGATAAGCACGCGGGCGATAACCGCATCTGAACCTACAGACGTTTGGATGGCTTCCTCATCTTCAGAAAGCGCTCTTTCTTCGGCGTCTTTAGCGGTTTGGTAGTTAAAGGATCTTGCCACAATTGGTGAATCCTTGACTACCCGGTCTGTATCAGGAATGGCATATTCAAACTTATACAAGCCCTTGCCTGCTTCTGGATAAGTCTTGCCGCCTTCAACGGTGTAAGTTGCGCCTGGTTCTGCCGTGTTGCCTGACATAGTTCGAACATAGCGGGTCTGACCTGAATTGGCATCAATGTAGGAAATTTCCACCAATTGGTTAGGCACATAGGTATAGCCGGTAATCACCTTGTCAAAGTCATACATATCCTTAACGACTGGCATGTATTGGGTTCTGTCGAGTAAGGCTGAAGAGTTCACTTCTGTCCCGATGATTAAACGTGGGGCATAGGATGTTTCAGCCTGACCTTGACCAAATTCAGCAACCTTGACACCATTGATATAAACTTCACCGCTGTTATCAACTAATTTACCATTTGCTCCGGTATAGAGGCTAATATCGGATCCAGCGGCTAGCTTGAAGTCGTGAGGCAAGGTATAGGTATAAACCGTATTATTGGCATTGACATCAAAGTCGTAGCGGGCATCGGACCCTCTGGCACCACGGGAAGCTGGGTAAACCCCTAAGTGACCGATGATTGGTGCTTCGCCAGCTTTCATGGCTAATTTAGAAGCAGAATCTGCCCAATAGAGGATCTCACCATTGACCAAGTCTGACCGTTTGACACCCTGGTTAGTTGGTCTAGCAAAGCGGATTTCAATTTTATCCCCTTGTCTAGCTACAACATCCTGATTTGTTGTCATCTTCACCCGGTCAATCCCATGGTCATTTTCAATGATCATGCCCGTATGAACTGAAATCGCAGTCATTTCAGGCTGTTGATTATTGATGGTTGGGTAAAGTTTCTTCAGATTGTCTGAATCGATATTCAAAGTTGTCAAGGTAAATTGTTGGCCTGATAGCTCAGTCGAAACATTATCGATAAAGCCTTGGGTTCCCTTGTTGGTGTAAACAATCTGGCCGATTTCATCGTTGGTTTCGAATTCTTCAGGTGCGTAAATAACATAGGCCATATCCCCAACCACATTGACCTGGCGTCGAGTGAATCCTGTGCGGACATCATTTGGATTAACGGCGCCCTTCATTCCTGAAGTGATAGAAGGCTCAACATAACCAATATAGCCAAATTCGTCTTCCTTGAGAACATCTAAGAGTTCCTTATCGAAAGCCAAACGATAGGCAATGGATTGACCGTTGAGATTTTCATTTCGGTTATTAGTATCCTTCTTGTGGAATTGACTCGCCACATAGAGCTTGTTTTCAGACGGATTGTAAGAAACCGTATTTTGGCTAGACACAAAATCTGGGGCCTGGTCGACAGAAGATATAACTTGCAGGTAAGGATTGAGTCCTGTCTTCAGGTTAGTAGAAGTTGTCTTAGGAATAGTCACGGACTGGGTGTAGGCCCCATAACCGGTCAATTTCATATTAGAATCGGCCGTGTCTCCCATAAATTTAGTGTAAACATTCCCATTAGCATCGAGAAGCCGAGCCTGGATCGTCGTGTCAATGTTATCCAACTCTTCTCGGGTCACATTGTCCCGCAGGTAGAGACGGATAGGCGAACGCTTGGTCTCGGTTCCTGTCTCGATATTGTTCATCACTAAGATCTTATTATTAGCCTGGCTACCATTAGTGAAGCGGTAAACTTCGCCATTTCGGTCTTCATAGTAAGACTTGGTCCAGTCGATCCGTTTCTGAAGATCATCAGAAATCCTTAAGTTAAGTCGATTCCAAGCGTAAGCTGAACGCGGGGTATGGGTATACATCATATCAATCACTTGATCCCCATCAGCTGTCTCATGGAAGCCCTTGTATTTCAATTGCTGAACACTCAAACAAAGGTTCGGATGGGTTATTGATGACTCTTAATTGTTGTCCAGGTTCCAATTCCCAACGCATGGAATTTTGACCCTTAATGGAATCTTCATCCCAGTTAGGCTCCAGATAATACTTCTTACCCGTATCCACGTCTTCAAAGTATTTCCGGCCATCTTGGTCGATCTTCGGTGTCAAGATCGTATCTGCTGTGGTCGAATCGTTGAGGTCAGAAATAATCTTATCGACCTCTGCTGTGGATTGGGCAGTATCGATCTTAGCTTGAACAGCTGCCACATGGGCTGGGTCAGCGCTAGTGGCTTGCGAATTAGTGGCTTGGGTCCGTGCGTCTAGGATGGTCTTGGCGCTCGCTTTAGCGGATTCTTTCACACGGTTCAGTTCCGCTTCCTTCTGCGCTTTGTTTTCAGCACTTTCCTCTCCTGGCCCGACATTAGCGGCAGGATACTTAGCTTGAGCTTCTTGGACCACTGCAGAAATTTCTCCAATGGTATTTGCCGCATCGATTTGTGCCTTATAAGCTGCTAAGTCGCTGCTTGCTCCTGCCTTGCCGGCTAAGGCTTTCTCTAAGTCTTCCTTAACTTGAGCCTTATTACCCGCTAGATCGCTGACAGCCGCATAGTAACCCGCTTGGCCGCGATCATCTTCCTGGGCGGTTGAACGCTCTAGGCCTGCTTGTAAGTCATTAGCTTGACGTTCTGCTTCAGCTTTGGTTTTTCCATTATTTAAGCTCGCTGCTCCAGCCAGATCCGTAGCATCACTAGCAGTTCTCGCCACAAAATTGTTGACTGGCACTTCAGGAATTTCTACCCCGCTAACTCCATAATGTTTTTCTGGACTAGAGGCACTTCTTAAGCCAGCATCATTTTGAACCGCCAGGCGATCTTCAACAGCTTGTTCTCTTTCATCAGCCGCTACTGGAGCTTCTTGGCTTGGTGAAGCGGAGGCTTCCTCAATAACACCAGCATCCTTATCAACTAAGCTTTCTGAACTTTCACTAGAATTGGATTCAGATTCACTATCACTTTCACTAGTGGCAGCCGATTCTGATGCGCTAATCGTAGCGGATTCAGAACTTGAGACAGAAGCTGATTCAGAGGCTAACAATGACTCGGATTCGCTAAGAGATTCAGACTCACTAATTGAAAGTGATTCCGATTCACTGGCACTCACTGATGCGGAGGCACTTTGGTCAATGTTTTCTGAAGCTTCATCCGCGACTTCACTTGCTTGAACCGTTTCGGTCGTTGATTCGGCTGCCTTCAATGCGGCGGAATCGGTATTAACTAAGGTTTCTTTTTCAAGAACTTTTTCCTTAGGTAGTTCATCCGCATTCACTTGTGGTGTGGTTAAGGCTGCACCACCGGCTAAGGCACCTAAGGCAGTCAGTCCTTTAAATAGGTACTCCTTTTTATCTGTTGAAGGCTTTTCTTCAACTTGGGAGGATTCAATATGCTCAATTACGGGTGATTTTCCGAAGAAACGCAGTAAACCAAATTGTGAAAGACATGATTTCACCCAGGACTTCCCGGCTTTGTACATCTTCACTCGTGTCTTACGTTCAGTTTCTAGATAATCCCCATGCCTAAATTTCCTCATATGCAACTCCTTCTTAATAACAATTAAAAGACATAGATCAGACTAAAAATATAAGAAAATACCTGAGACAATAAGGGCTCAAGGTACATTATTTAGTTAGGATTATCTCATATTTTTTGTAAAAATAAAGCAAATTTAAGATTTTATACGCTTTAGTGTATTCTTTTTCGCAAAAAAGAACATTATTTTAGAAAATTGTATTTATTTATATATTTATCCAATTGTGGTCAAGCTGAAATGGTCTTTAATGGTTCTTAGAACTGAGTTTGACGACGACTTTAAAACAAAAATTTTTACCTTTTTCCAAGAAAAAAGCTCCTAGCTTAGCGATTAACTAAGATAAGAGCTTAGGAGGTTGTTGTGTATTTAGTGTTAACTGAATCTATTTATAAAGTCTGACCTGTCTAGTTACCCTTGGCTAGGGCTACTTGGTGGTCAGCTTTAATTTGGGCTAATTTATCGGGATCGAGAATTAAATCCAAGCCGGTTAAGGCCAGTAAAGTGGCAGCAATACGGATGGAATCGAGCCCCTTGGCTGACTTCGCTGCGGCCACTAGTTCTGTTGAGTGGCCGGGTACGGGTTCTTCAGAAATGGCTAGGAAGGGTTGGATTGTAGGTACCACATAAGAAATATTGCCTACATCAGATGACCCATGGGCTTGGCTATCTGGCTCCTTAACCGTATCTAAATCCAAGCCCACTTCGTCCGCATGACTGAAGAAAATCTCATCAAAGGAGGGAGTAATGATCATATCATCGACCTTGTTTTGGAAGAGGCCAAACTTCAACTCTGCACCTGTGGCATGGGCGGCTCCTTCAGCAATTCTTTTTACTTTCTCTCTGACCTGGTCGAGCGTATGGCGGTTATAAGCACGAATATAGAAACGCCCCCGGCAATAATCCGGAATCACATTAGCCGCCTTACCGCCATCGAGAATCACGCCGTGGATGCTGACATCATCATGGAGGTGAAGACGTAAGGCATCGATCCCGTTAAAGGTCAGAATTAATGGTTCCAAGGCTGAGATCCCGTCCTCTGGGTTAGCAGTAGCATGCGCTGACTTACCAAAGAATTCAATATCGACAGGATCATTAGCGTATAAGTGGCCACTAGGACTGGTGTCACCACCAGGATGCACACAGAGAGCCGCATCGACATCATCCAAAAAGCCTTCGCGGACAAAGCTTTCCTTGGCTGAGCCGTTCTCCCCACCTTCTTCACCAGGCGTCCCGTAGACCCGAATTTCACCACCGACTTGATCAACAACCTGCTTCAAGGCCGCTGCGGCCAGGCTGGAATAATTACCAAAGAGATTGTGGCCACAGCCATGGCCAATATCAGGTAAGGCATCGAATTCAGCCAAGTAAACCAGAGTCGGCCCTTCCTTGTCGCTCTTATAGCGGGCATCGAAGCCAGTGGGATGACCAGCGACGTCTTTTTTCACCGTAAAGCCTTCCTTTTCCAACTGCTTGGTTAAAACCTCTTGGGCAAAGTATTCATGGTTACTGGTTTCAGGATTGGCGTGGATTTTTAGGGCGTTGTCTTGGTAAGTGGCTAAATTGTCTTTGACATAGTTCTTAATGGTTTCTTGTAGGGCTTTTTTATCGGTAGTGGTCATTTGACATACTTCCTCTCCATGTGATGGTTTCGTTTTTGCTAGGGTGTGGTTAAGGTCTAATTGCGTCCAAATAGTTTCCAAGCAGCAACATTGGCCCCGTTGGATTTATCCTTAATCACTTGTTCAGTTTCATCAGTTTGGTAGGTATCAACAACCTTCTTATAGGTTGGGTTATCCTTATCTTCTTGGCGGGCTACCACAATATTCACATAAGGTTTAGACCGTTCATCGACCGGTTCTTTGAAAATAGCGTCTTGGGGTGCTAAACCGGCATCCACAGCATAACCACTGTTAATGAGAGCGATATCCACATCATTTAAGGTCCGTGGGGTTTGGGCCGCATCCATTTCTTCAATCTTTAAGTTTTTAGGATTTGAAGTAATGTCATCCACTGTTGGGGTAATGCCAGCGGCGTCATCCACTTCAATGAGACCAGCAGACTCTAAGAGGATAATGGCCCGGCCACCATTGGTCACGTCGTTAGGAATCGACACAGTGGCCCCGTCTTGTAATTCTGACAGGTCCTTAATCTTATGGGAGTAGATCCCTAATGGTGCCACTACGGTATTCCCAATGGAGACTAAGTCCGTGCCGAATTGTTCATTGAATTTATCTAAGAAAACTTGGTGTTGGAAGGCATTGAGGTCAACTTCCCCCTCTTCCAAGGCCTTATTAGGTTGGTTATAGTCAGAGAATTTGACGTATTCCAAGTTAATCCCCTCACCTTTGAGACGTTCTTGGACGGTATCCCAGTCGCGGGTGTCATCCCCAACCACACCCAGTTTGACTGTGGTTTCTTGCTTGCCTTCACTGCCACTACCACTATTAGACCCACAACCTGCCAAAGCAAGAATACTTAATGCACTTGTTACTAATACTTTTTGCCATTTCTTCATTATAAAGACCTCCTAATATTTTCCATAAAAAAAGTCCCTTACTATTCACTTGAATAGCAAAGGACGACGTATCGTGTTACCACCTTTTGTTCAGAGTACTACTATGGATATCATTGTAGTAACCCCCTCGACCTAGCCGAGACCCTAAGTGTCTAGACTAGCGCTCCTGCTATCGACCGAGCCCAGCCGACCTTGTCTACTTATTGACAAGATTTCCTCAAAGGCCATCTTCAGCGCCTTTCACCTGGTCCCTCTCACCAAACGGAACCTCTCTTCAAAGTGGCTAACACTTACTCTCCTTATCAACGGATGATTTTATGGATAATTAACTATGTACCTAGTCTATCACCAGGAATCGTTCCTTAGCAAGTGTTCGCCTGATACCGGTTTATCATCACTAGTGTTCGCCTTTATCGATAACTTAGTATAAAAACTGCTTATTCTCTATTTTTTACGGTTACGGAAGAAGAAAAAACCGCCCACGATCAGTAGGACGACACCGACAATTAGGGCTGTTCTTGTCACTTGGGCCCCAGTTTGTGGCAGGCTTTGGCTGTAATAAGTTCCCGCTAATACATTAGTCCCATCACCTAGTAAGAATACCACTAAGGCACTGAAGAGACTTAAGAAGTAAGCCGACAAATTGTTACTTATTTTTGACAGGGTCTTTGTATCTTTCATCAGAATCTTCCTCTCTCATTTTCTAAGCCCATTATAGCAAACATAAGCCTTACACCAAATCCATAGCCCCCCTGCTGGCTTCTCAATCACGACTTAAGCCTGGTGGCCGCCGATCAACTTATTGCGCTCCAGACCAGTCGCCCCTACCACCAAACTATTGGCGTAAAAAAGCGAACTAGGGCCATAGTGGTCATGGATTTTTTGCATGGTGTCATAGAGACGTTCTTTCTGTAAGGTACGTTCAGGGTCTTCAAAGAGACTGAGCTGGATACCTACCTTCTCTTGAAACTTGCTGGCGCTGAGAGCGATTTGACGGATAGGTTGCCGATCTTCATAATACAAACGAAAGAGTTCCACCCAGGCGGCATTGAGGTCTTCAGGACGGTCGGTGGGATCAATGGGGACTTGATGGCGGAAGCCACGGTCAACTACCTCATGGGAATAGCCCACTGACAGCGAGACTTGACCGGCGAGTAAATGGTGCTGACGTAAGCGGGCCGCGATATCGTTACCCATCTCGCGAATAATAATGGCCACTTGGCCCGGATCAGTATAATCGCGCTGGAGAATTTGACTCTTACCAAAAGACCGCGAGGAAGGTACATATTTGTCACGGATAATACTGTGGTCAATCCCGTTAGCATGTTCAAAGAGTTCCACACCAATAATTCCTAGTCGCTTTTGTAGGAGGTAGACATCCGCATGGGCCAAGTCGTCCACGCTGTAGATCCCTAATTGGTTGAGCCGGCGTTCTAAACCCTTGGCAATGCCCCAAAAATCCCTCAGTGGGGCAATCTTCCAAACCGTTTCGGGGATCGAGTCATAGGACCAGTAATCAATGTAGGGAGGGGTCTTCTTGGCCGAGTTATCCAGGCATAATTTGGCTAAGAGCAGATTATCTCCAATCCCCACCGTGGCGGTAATTCCAAAAGCCTGGTAGACGTCGGCTTGAATCTGACGGGCGATAGCTTCATTACTGCCAAATAACTTGTGACTATAAGAAACATCCAAAAAACTTTCGTCAATACTATAGATATGGAGGTCTTCTGGAGCAACATAGTTCAAGAAAATCTCGTTAATATCCAGGTTAATCTCAATATATTGGCTCATATTTGGGGGGACAATTTGAATATTGTGGTGGCGGGGAAATTCGAAGAGACGGGACCCGGTTTTCAAGCCATACTTGGCCTTGACGGTTGGGGTAGCAGCAAGAACCAGCCCACCATTGGCTTCTCCCCGTGACATGACCACCAATTCTGCTGTCAAGGGGTCCAGTTGCCGGGCCACACATTCCACACTAGCGAAAAAAGACTTCATGTCGATGCATAGGATGTCGTGTTTGGGTTCTTTACTATAATCAAAATCATAATTGTAGCGTTTCATGACCATTACCTCGATTTGACTCAGTGATTCACTTGAGGACTTTTCTTTATTTTACGAACATATGTTCTATTTGTCAAGATAATCTTCGAGGCGCCTTTCAAGGCTTATGAAAAGTACTTACTTTTTGTGAGCAGATAATTTGTTATTTGAAGCCTTAGCTTTTAAACTAGTTAGTGTAGATAGAAATTAAAAAATAAAAAAATGAAAGAGGAGATATTATAATGACTAAGTATGGTGTTGTTTTAGGTTCAATCCGTAAAAACTCATTTTCAGAAGCTATTGCTAAAGGGATCGTAAAAGGTTTACCTGAGGATGCAGAAGTCACCTTCATCGAAACCGCTGACCTTCCCCTCTATAGCCAAGACTATGACGAAGCGCCAGAACAACCGAAAGAATATACGCGTTTCCGTGAAGAAGTGAAAGCTCAAGATGCTATCATCTTCGTGACTCCAGAACACAACCGTAGTGTTCCAGCAAGCTTGAAGAACGCCATTGACTTAGGTTCTCGTCCATACGGTTCCAGTGTTTGGGAAGGTAAACCAGCACTTGTTGCTTCTCAATCACCAGCAGGAATTGGTGGGGCCATTGCTAACCACACCCTCCGCCAATCCTTAGTCTTCTTAGATATGCCAGTGATGCAACAACCTGAACTCTACATTGGTAACTCCGCAAACTTCATCGGTGAAAACGGTGAAATCACAGCCGAAGATACCCAAGAATTCTTAGCTAACGCTGGTAAAGCTTTCGCTGAATTTGCCGCAAAATTCGTTTAAGCCTAAGATTTTAACCAGATAAAATACCGACATCGGGCCGTGACTCCACAAGAGACACGGCCCTTTTTAATGGCTCACTTTGTATAAAATAGTCAAGCGATTCGCTATTTAATGACT
This sequence comes from Aerococcus tenax, assembly GCF_003286645.3. Lineage (NCBI taxonomy): Bacteria > Bacillati > Bacillota > Bacilli > Lactobacillales > Aerococcaceae > Aerococcus > Aerococcus tenax. The sequence goes on from NZ_CP127382.2 coordinate 1,362,921, forward strand.
TGAAGAACTTCGTTTTTTTCATTTTTAAATAAAGTCTGCTGTGTTATCCTAGACTTAAGAAAAATTATTAGTCACTTAAACTCAGGAAAGGAGTTTATTATGGATAAATTAGCGCTTCCTAACCGGGCGATCCGTCAAGCAGAAAAAGAAATTACCCCAAAAAGTCTCAAGTTCTTACTGGCTGACTTTGCTATTATTGTGATTCTTAGTTCTGCCATTGCATCAATTACTGACTTTACCTTTGCCCGTTTTCAGTTCTCCGAGAATTCCATTGATTTGGTCAACACCTTGATTTCTACCCTGGTCTTCGCCCTGCTGAGCTATGGCATGACCTGGGGCTTGGTCGACGCCGCAAAAAATCATACGCCCTATCAAGCTTTGAGTGTGTTCCGACCCTTTAAGAAGCATTTCTGGCATAATGCTTGGACCAGCCTCTTAGCGCAAATCGTCAACATTATTGTGATTTGGCTAATCTCTTTTCTAACAGCCTTTGCCCTCCTCGTTTTTGCCGCTCTAGTCTTTGGCTCTGACGATGCCTGGCTCATAGTTGTCCTGGTTGGCGGGGGACTTTTGATTGGCTTAATTGCTTATTGGGTCAATATTAGTTTAGCCATGACCCCTATCCTGTTGAAAGAAGAACCTGAGATGGGTGCTTTCCAAGTCATCACGACCAGCTGGGGCTTAATGAGAGGCAACCGCTGGAGATATTTCTGCTTGATGCTTAGCTATAAGTGGATCGCCTACCTGCTCATTTTCATCTCCCTCCTTGTGAGTTTTGGGGTGATTGTCTCTGTCGACACTAGCTATGGTTCAGGACTCAATATCTTAGGCCTGGTCCTCTTCTTTGCTGTCGCCCTCTTCATCGTGTTCGTTTCCGTTTACTACGGTCTGCGCTCCAAAGTAGCCGCTGCAGTCTTCTACCAAGCCCGGCTCGAACAAGAACGCGGTATTATCGAAGGCCAATTTAACTAAGATTAAAAACTTTAAAATAAATGATTAAGAGTGACTCACTAATCAGTGGGTCATTTTTTGTGCGTGCGATTGCTTAAATAAGACCGACAAAAGTCTTTCTATGCTAGAATGAGAGTAAATGACTGGCCCAAATTATCCAGGAAGGAGATTACTATGGCAGCCATCAACGAAGAACAAAACCACTTACTTTTATCCACTTGTTTACTGGCCGGGAAGATTATGATGGAATCGGGTTCCGAATCCTACCGGGTCGAAGATACTATGCAACGGATCGCCCAAAACAGCCACCGTTTCGATACCGCCTCCTATGTCACCAACACGGCCGTCTTTATGAGCTTAAACAAGCACTCAGACATGCAAATGGTCTTAGTCAAAAAGACCTCCACCGACTTAGCCAAAATTGATGATACCAACCAACTTTCCCGCTCTTACGCTGAAGGAAAACTTAACCTGGAAGAACTCTATCAGGCGCTCCAGGCCGTTGATAAGCAAGAAAAAACCTTCCCCTTTAGTGTACAATTATTAGCTGCGGGAGCTGCCAGTGCTGCCTTTATGCTAATGATTGACTCAACCAACTACTGGGATATTGGTTTTGCCTTTGCCATTGCGATCATCGGTTTTGCTATTTCCGAATACTGCAAGGTAGAATTTGAAATTACCTTCCTCAGTGACTTTTTTGCAACTACCGTCATCGGCTTTTTAGCCCTATCCCTAAACCGCCTAGGACTGGTCAATAACCTGGACTCCTTGATCACGGGCTGTATCATGCCTCTCCTCCCAGGACTGGCCATTACCGGTGCCCTTCGTGACCTCTTTGCCCGCCAGTTAATTTCGGGCATGGTTCAAGCGGTTAACGCCATCCTAATTGCCATCGTACTCGGTGTCGGTATTGCCCTCACCCTGCAATGGTTAGGTTAGAAAGGAGTTCAGCCATGTTTACCATTATTGAACAGTTTGCCTTGTCCTTTTTTGGGACGGTCGCCTTTTCCACCATTATTAACGTCCCTAAGCGAGCCTTGATTTATTGTGGCTTAACAGGAGCCAGTGGTTGGATGACCTACTACTTTTTTATGTCCTGGTTTGGGGACTTAATCGTCGCTAACTTCATGGCCGCTATCGTTATCGGGATTATCTATATTTACCTCTCGCGCAAGCTGCGCTTACCGGTGATTATTTTAAATACCCCCGCGATTCTACCCTTGGTTCCTGGTAATGCGGCCTACCTCTTTATCCGTTATGCCGTGCAAGGCAATTATCAGTTAAGTGTCTCCTACCTGATGGACGTTTTCAAGGTTTCCGGAGCCATTGTTTTTGGTTTTATGTTTGTTAACCTAGCTGAACAACAAATCCGTCGCCAACGCCAAGAACGGGTCCGCCGGCGTTTAAAGAAGAAAGCGGCCAAAGAAAAGGCCGAAAAAATGAAAATGGCTAAGTCTTAGTTCTTCGCTTAAATCGCTAGTCATCAAAAAAATCAGTGCCACTGTGAGCACTGATTTTTTTACTTCATGGAATTATTTTATGGCTGCTTGCTTAAAGTCTTCCACTTTTTGAAGAAAGTACTGGTGGATCCGGTAATCCTGGGTCAGTTCGGGGTGGAAGGCTAGACCAATTTGATTTTCATATTCAACGCCCACCACCTTACCATCCACTTGGGTCAGAACTTGAACATCTTGATCATAGTCAGCAACATAAGGTGCCCGGATAAAGACTGCCGGGTAGTCACTAAGGGGACCAACTTGCGTTTGGGTAGCAAAACTGCCTAGTTGACGGCCATAGGCATTCCGCTCCACGGTCACGGGTAAGGTCCTTAGGTAACGATTAGTGTCGTTGGCTATGTGGTCGGCTAGAAGAATTAATCCAGCACAGGTAGCTAGGGTTGGTAGCCCATCTTGAATCAATTGGCGCACGGGTTCTAATAGACCTAACTTTTCCAGCAATTGCCCCTGGACTGTACTTTCCCCTCCCGGTAGGACAAGGCCATCAATATCATCCAGATCCAGGTCTTTGAGTTGACGAATTTCTTTTACTTGGGCTCCCAGCTGGCGGAGGATATTCTCATGCTCAATGAAAGCCCCTTGGAGGGCGAGTACAGCGATGGTCATCTTACTGGCCTCGCTCTTCCATAATGATTTGAATTTCACTTGGATTGATCCCCACCATGGCTTCTCCCAAGTCTTCAGATAAGTGGGCAATTAATTGGGCATCTTGGTAGTTGGTCACAGCTTGAACGATGGCGGAAGCCCGCTTAGCTGGGTCTCCTGACTTGAAGATTCCTGAACCAACAAAGACCCCTTCAGCCCCTAATTGCATCATTAAGGCGGCATCAGCTGGGGTGGCTACCCCACCGGCAGAAAAGTTAACTACAGGTAATTTACCATGGTCGTGGACATATTGGACTAAATGATAAGGGACTTTAAGTTGTTTAGCTGCTTCATAGAGCTCATCTTCTGCTAATGAAGCGACTTGGCGGATTTGGGCATTGATCTTTCGAAGGTGACGGACAGCTTGAACCACGTCACCTGTTCCTGGTTCTCCCTTAGTTCGAATCATGGAGGCTCCTTCTTCAATCCGACGTAGGGCTTCTCCTAGGTCACGAGCCCCACAAACAAAAGGCACCTTGAAGGCGGTCTTATCAATATGATAAACGTCATCAGCAGGGGAAAGAACTTCTGATTCATCAATATAGTCAATCTCAATGGCTTCTAGAATTTGCGCTTCAACAAAGTGACCAATCCGTACCTTAGCCATAACCGGAATCGATACCGCCTCTTGGATACCCTTAATCATTTTCGGATCACTCATCCGGGAAACCCCACCGGCTGCTCGGATGTCAGCTGGAATCCGTTCCAGAGCCATAACTGCTGCAGCTCCAGCAGCTTCGGCAATTCGCGCTTGTTCTGGTGTGGTAACATCCATAATTACCCCACCCTTTAGCATCTGGGCCAGGGCTTGGTTTAATTCATATTGTGTCTTTGTCATATAATGACCTCCTTGATTTGTTGCTTTGCGCTTGTTAAGCTATATCATAAATTAAAAGTGGTCATAGACAAATAGTCAAAGTCACAATAAAAAAGAAGCCAGTAAGGAGAAGAAAAGATGTTAACCTACCATCTAAAAAAAGGCCCAATCCCCCTTTATCAACAATTATACCAAGCTATTAAAAGCGATATCATGGCCGGTAAACTAGTCAATGAAGAAAAACTACCTTCTAAACGCAGCTTAGCCAGAAATTTAGGCGTTAGTACCATAACGGTTGAAAATGCATATGACCAGTTGATTGTTGAAGGCCTCGTTTATAGCCAAGAGAAACGGGGCTATTATGTCAATGAGTGTCACGGCCTTCCCAGTCTAAAAGCGCAAGAAAAAATCGACCACCATATCCGCCTTCCCCAAGAAGAACACTTTATTTTCAACTTTTCCGAAAATCAAAGTCAGTCCGATAGCTTTCCCTTTTCGATTATGAACCGGATGATGCATGACACCATCGTCAATTACCATGCCGACCTGCTCAAACCGCCCCTGGGTGGTGGAGTGGCCGCCTTAAGAGAAGCGATTGCTAGTCACTTGGCTTCCTTTCGCGGGATGGCTGTCGATCCCAAGCAGATTATTGTCGGAGCAGGGACGGAATACCTCTACGGCTTACTGATTCAACTCCTAGGGCGGGACAAGGTCTATTGCATTGAAAATCCGGGCTACCCCAAACTACGGCAAATTTACACCAAGCAAGGCGTTGATTGTCGCTTGGCCGGGATCGATGACCAGGGATTAATGGTGAAAGAACTCGATAAAAAGCAAGCCCAAATCGCCCACCTTAATCCCACCCATCACTTTCCTACTGGCATCACCATGTCGGTCAGTCGCCGCTACCAATTGCTGGCCTGGGCCAATGAAGCCAATGACCGTTACCTTATTGAGGATGATTATGATAGTGAATTTCGCTTCCATGGTAAGCCCCTCCCCACCCTGCAAAGTATTGATGCCAGTGCCAAAGTGATTTATCTCAACACCTTTTCCAAGTCCCTGGCTCCGACCATTCGCATTTCCTATATGGTTCTCCCAGCCCAACTGGCCAACCAATTCTATCGAGACCTCTCCTTTTACTCCTGCACCGTGTCAACCTTTGAGCAGTACAGTCTAGCCCAGTTTATCCAAGAAGGCTATTTTGAAAAGCACATTAATCGCATGCGCCGCCACTATAGTAAGAAAAGAGAAAAAGTCACCCAGTTGATTAAAGACCACTTTTCCACTGATCAATGCCAAATTATCGAAGGTGAAACCGGGCTCCACCTGGTCTTAAAATTACAGACTTCCCTGTCCGATCTAGAAGTAAAAGAACGTTTACTTCAGCAGGGAATCGGGATTAAGAGTGTTTCCGACTATGATATGGAGCCAGTGGCGGAAAGTCGCCAGCTCTTTCTCTTGAATGATGCCGCCGTTGACCTCAGTAAACTCCAGAAAGCACTCGCCATCGTCAAGACAGAATTGTTTTCCTAGCTTATGTCTAGCTAATCAATGCCGGACTGGCTAGTTTTTTTAAGGGGAATGATATATAATGAATTAACTTTTTGGGAGGTTAATTATTATGAAGCATTTAGGTAGCCAAAAACTAGAAAGTGAGCGCCTCATCTTACGACCCTTTGAATTGACTGATGTCGACCAGGCCTACCAGCACTGGACCAGTGACCCGGAAGTCACCAAGTACCTAACCTGGCCCAGCCACCAGTCTCCTGCTGTCACCAAGGAAGTGATTTCCCAATGGGTGGCTAACTATAGTCGCCCAGACTTCTACCAATGGGCCATTGTTCTAAAGGCAAGTAATGAAGTGATCGGTAGTATTTCCGCCGTTGATGTCAAAGAAAAAATTTCTGCCGTCCATATTGGCTATGCTATTGGCCGAAAATGGTGGGGCTTGGGGATAACTACCGAAGCCTTTGAGCGTATTATTCCTTTCTTCTTTGATGAAGTTGGAGTCAACCGGATTGAATCCATGCACGATCCTAAAAACCCAGCCTCTGGCAAGGTCATGGAACATTGCGGCTTAGTTTATGAAGGGACCCTCCGCCAAGCCGACCGAAACAACCAAGGTCTCTGTGATGCCGCCTACTACGGCCTCCTAAGAGAAGATTATTATCGTTAAGACAAAAAGCAGCGAAGAACGGGTGACCCAAACAGTTGGACTAAGCATTCAACTTTTGGGAATCACTACAACAATTCGCTGCTTTTTTCTATTTCTTAGCCTTATTTCGATAGGCTAAGTTGTTAACTTTTTACCAATTTTCCTTGTCCCAAGACAAGCCATCTAATTGTCCGCTAGCTTGCTGGTAACGTAAATCCAAGGCTTCAATGGCCGCTTGGCAGGCCTTTAGATAGGCGCGTTGGCCGTAGTCTTGACTTTCCTTTTCGGCCTTCTCGAGAACTTCTTTGGCCCAGGGGCCTAATGGATCATGTTCAATCATAATAACCTCCTAGTGTCGTGTCGTTTTTGGCAAGGTGGCTTCCAGCATTTCTAATTCATCCAGTCGCCCCTCCCAGGCATCGATCAATAAGTCAATTTTGCTTATAAGTTCAGGAGAAAAATCTTCCTGCCGACTTCTTAAATGATCGATTAACCAACGGCTCCTTTGGTTAAAACTGCCCCGTTTAGGATTCAAGAGATAGTATTGAAAGGCAACATATTTCTTGGCTTGGGCCTCTTCACTGAGATAGTGGTATTGACTGAGAATAAAGGCAGGAAGAAATTCCCACTTTAAGGTCTGACACAGGGTTTGATAAGGGCTAAAGAGGGTCGATAAGCTGACATTGTTCTTCCCGCCAGCCTGGTAATAAGACAAGGGGCTCCCTACCGTCACTATCAAACCCAGTGATTTTCCTGCAAGATGCTTACCATTCTGGTCTAGGAAATCATCACTTAACAGGTCCTGTAACCATTGCACCATATGGCCGGGGGCTTGGTACCAATAGAGGGGGAACTGTAAATAAATTCGCTCACTCTCTAAAAGGGTTTCTTGGGATTCCTGGATAAAGTCATCATTATAATTGGTTGGGACAGGGATAAATTTAATTTCTTTGGGGCAAGCTGCCCTTAGAAATTGGTGACTACTAGAATTTTCCAATTCAGGATGTCCACAAAAAATACTTACTGTCACTCTACCCATCTCCTTTTCCTGGTTCGCTTCCTATTGTAACAAATCACTCACAGCTTAGCAGTCTAGCGGGCTCAGAAAGAGCCGTTTTAATGAACCCTGTTAAATTTAGTCATAAAAAAAGCCAAGTCAGTTTTATCCTAACTTGGCTTTTCCTGTAATAATTTTTTATTAATCTTCCCTAGCATTGACTTGGTCGAGGGCTTTTTGAGCGGTTTCTTGGGCTTCAGCTAGGGCTTCTTCTGCTGGGATATTTTGCAGTTCTACCTTATCTCGAGCGTCAGAAAGGGCTTGATAAATTTTACCACCGGTAGGATCCGTAAAGCTATATGAAGCATGGGTCGATTGGTCCATGGGCGTCTTATAGGCCGGATTTTCAGCTAGGAATTCACTAAAGCCTGGGACCTGATTCATAGTTTCATCAATACGGACTGGTACATAACCCACCGCCTTGGTCCAGTCAGCTTGGACTTGGGGACTGGTAAAGTATTTAATCCATTCAAAAGCCGCTCTTGCCTCCTGGTCAGAGGCTTGGTCAGGGATAGCTAAGTATAAGCCTTCCGACATAGGGCGGGGTTCATGGCCATTGTAGCCTGGTTGTTCTGCTGAACCAATAATATCAAAATCAAGGTCCGCCTTATCACCAGATGAACCCGTATAGCTGATCGACTTACCGGTCATAACATTGTCAATAGTCCGGTACCAATATTCCCAACCTTGTCCCCCAGATTCAATGGGACTGGTGCCGTCATGGATATTTTTCCGGATGAAGTTCCAGGAATCAACCCAAGGCGCTTGGTCAATCAGAACCTGGGTGCCATCATCAGAAATAATTTGCCCACCAGAACTATAGGCGATGTCAATCAAATTATCGGTCCCCCACATTAACTGATGACCATTTTCAACATAGCCATCTTCTTGTAGCTGTTTAGAATAAGCCATCACGTTTTCCCAGGAATCATACATATCATCAGGGTCAACACCCGCTTCGTCTAAGATATCCTTACGGTAATACATGACCTGGGTGGTCCCAAAGGCCGGGAAACCGTAGACTTTACCGTCAGAAATGGCTAAGTCCATAAAAACTGGCAGAAAGTCATTGGGATCCATGGTAGCATCCATGAAATCGTTGAGAGGTTTAAGAATTTGCGAGTCCGATTGTTCGACAATGTCATCCGATAAGACCACTGCCGGAGCGATGTCAGCTGCAATGGCCGCTTGGAGTTTCTGATAGGTTTCATCATAATTAGCCTGAGCCACACCGATCACGCGAACTTGGTCTTGGCTATTATTGAAGTCCTCAATAATTTCCTCCATGGTTTGTCCGGCAATGGAACCCAGACCATACCAAAATTCTATTTCCACCCGGTCACCGCTTGCTTGGTCACTATGCTTGCGGTCATATTCAGCTAGGGCTTCCTGGGCTTGCTGGGAGCACCCTCCCAGGAACAGCAAGGCAGTAAACAGGGTCAGTAAAATTCTTACAAATTTCTTCATCTTGATCATCCTTTCGTTCCCGAGCCAGAAATCCCTTGTACAAACCATTTTTGTAGGAGGATAAAGAGAATCAATAAGGGAACCACAACCAGGGTATTAGCTGCCATCAGCCGTGGAAGGTTATCGATAAAGTTCCCTTGAGTGGTAAAGAGCTGGTTCAAACCATTGGAGACCAGCATCTTGGCCTCACTAGAGATGATCAGGGATGGCCACATGTAGTTATTATAATGGGTCACAAAGTTGATCAAGGCGGTGGTTAAAATCGCTGAACGTGAATAAGGAACGATAATCCGCCATAAGATTTGCCAAGAATTGGCCCCCTCCACTTGGCCGGCTTCGACTAATTCAATCGGCACGGAACGGAAGGTCTGCACCAGATAAAAAATTGAGAAGACACTAGCAATATTGGATACAATCAAACCGGTTAAGGTATCTAAAAGTCCCATTTGTGCTAGGATCACAAAAGATGGCACATAGGTAGTGGCCACCGGTAACATATAGGTTAATAAGATGGAGGTATAGAGAAATTTTTTCCCTTTAAAGTGGAAGAAGACTAAACCATAAGCCATCAAAGCACTCAGAACTAACTGCACAATAACAATGACTAAAGCCGTAAAGATACTGTTAAAGATATAGAGGTCAAATGGCCCTAATTCAAAAACACCCGCAAAATTCTTAAAGGAAAGAAAATCAGGAGCTAAGGACGCAGGATCAGATAAGATGGTTGCCGCATCTTTAAAGGCATTTGATGCCATCCATAATAAGGGATAAACCATTAAAAAGCTGAGGAATAAGAGTAAGATCGAACGGATAATTCCCTTACTATCCCATTTTTTATTTCTCATGCCACACCCTCCTTACGGTAGTGCCCTTGTAAGCTAAAGATCGCAAAGGCTAAGAAACCAGTAATGACTAGCATAATCACTGACAAGGCCGTTGCCTTACCCATGTTAAACTCTTCAAAGGCGAGTTGATAGAACATGTATAACAAGGTTCGTGTCGCCCCAGCAGGCCCACCTTGGGTTAAGACGTTAATTTGGTCATAAGCTTGGATAGAAGAAATTAAGGTAATCACCGATAAGAAGAGCGTCGTGGGTAGGGTCATGGGGAAGTAAATCGTCCGGATCCTTTGCCAGTAACTGGCCCCAGCAATATCACAGACTTCATCATAGGCTGGCGAAATACTGGACATGGCAGTGGAATAAAATAACATGGCCCAGCCCGCATTCTTCCAAACGGTCACGACGATCACAGCCACCATGGCAAAGGTGGAGGAAGACAACCAGTCCGGTCCCGAAACCCCAATATGGGCTAAAAGATTATTGATGAGTCCTTCCGGTTGATACATCCAAGACCAAACAATGGAAACCGCAACCATAGGCGTCACCCAAGGGGCAAAGAGACAGGCCTGGATGAAATTATGCATGAATTTTTGCCGAATTAATAAGAGAGCTAATAAAAAGCCGATCACTAAGGTCGGTATCACTGTCCCTAGTGAAAATACCACCGTATTCCACAAGGATGAAACAAATTCTTCAGAAGTGATCAGGTCGGTGTAGTTTTCTAACCCGACAACGTCATAAGTTGGTGAGATGTAGTCCCAATTGGTAAAAGAAATGAAAAGGGAAATGAACATTGGCAGGAACCAGAAAATTAATAAAGGCAGGAGTGGGACTAAAATATAAATAAGCCACTGCTTTTTATTCATGTCTTTAATCATTTTCAGTCACCAGTCTTTCCCCACTTTCCTTGTCGAAGTAGTAGAGATCCTTACTATCTAGATTAAAGGCAATTTCCTGACCGGCTTCATAGCGCTTATCAGTCGATTCTTTAATGATGACTTGTGAGATCTCTAACTTGACATGGAGGTCATAGTCAGCCCCCAGGAGTTCCACCATCTGGATAGTCCCAGTAAAGTGAGCTTGGTCAACATTATCCGTCACTTTGGCTTTTTCTGGCCTAAAGCCAACCACAATGTCCTGGCCTTCAGCGAAATCGCCAGGTAAGTGGTCGACTAAGACTCGGTCGGTTTTGGATAAAATCTTGCCCTCTTTGACGTGGGCTTGGATGGTATTCATCGGTGGTGTTCCCAAGAAGGTTGCCACAAAAAGATTCTTAGGGTTGTTATAAACCTCCCAGGGAACTCCAATTTGCTGGATTTCTCCTTGGTTCATCACGACAATCCGGTCAGCCATGGTCATGGCTTCGGCTTGGTCATGGGTCACGTAAACTGTGGTGGCATGGAGGTGCTTTTGTAAATTAACAATCTCACTCCGCATCTGCACCCGGAGCTTAGCATCCAAGTTACTCAAAGGTTCATCCATCAATAAAATACCAGCTGACTTAACGATGGCTCTGGCAAGGGCAACCCGTTGCATCTGACCGCCTGATAAGGCCGCTGGTTTTTTATCTAAATAGTCGCTTAAGCCCACCAATTCAGCAGCCTCTTTGACCGCTTGTTCGCGTGTGCTCTTGTCGACCTTTCTAATTTTTAAGCCAAAGCCAATATTATCGGCAACCGATAAGTGTGGGAAGAGTGCATAATTTTGAAAGACCATGGCAATATTGCGGTCTTTGGCATCTTTATTATTCACCACTTCACCATCAATTAATAAGTCACCTTGGCTAATTTCTTCCAAGCCGGCAATCATCCGCAAGGTGGTTGATTTACCACAGCCAGATGGGCCGACAAAGACAATAAATTCTCCGTCACCAACATCTAAATTAAAGTTTTTGACGGAGTAATTTTTATTGCCAGGATAACGTTTACTCACATTTTTCAATTCAATTGTTGACATTAATATCCCCCTATCTGAAAGAAACAGGGACTAATCAGTAAGGAATAGGCAATGCCCAAGCTACTGATTAATCTCTCAATTACAATCGAACAAACGTACGTCAATCCTACTCTAACATATATTTTTTAAATTTTCATTAAATACACTCCTCTATTAAAGGAATGCCCTAATTTACCCTTGATTGACGAGCAAATTATAGGAGTGGGGATATCGCAATTTGCATGCAGCAGTGATCGATAAAACCGTTGACAAGCAAGCCAAAAATCAGTAAACTAGACTCCTAATAATTTTTTCATCGCTTTCATAATCCATTACTTATGAAAGCATGGCTACAAAGCACAAAATCCCTGTTTTGTGACTAGCTTGTAGATACAATTGACCACGTGAAAAGGCCCAGTTTCTAAACTGAGCCTTTTTTCTGGTGCGCCTGGCATGGGCGACAACTCGGTGGTGAAAGTCCACTACAGGCCTTTGCAGTAGGAACTGTTAGCCAATGACAAGGGTGTCCACCGTGAGGTGGAATCTGAAGGAAGTTGGAGGCAAATACTTGCACTGACGTACAGAAACTTCATAAAGAAAGGCTGTCAAAAGATGGATGAGCTTGCCAGACAAAGTGAAGTCCAATACTGCACGAATCTGAGACAGTAGATGAAGCAGTGACATGAGTAGAAAGTTGTCGTTCTTACCCAGGGAGATCTCACAGACGGCGCAGGAGTCCCCTTATAAGAAGCCGGTCGAAAAAGGTTTACTGTGAGAAGTCAGCCGAAGTCATAGTAGTTTCCAGAGGAAACGAAGGACTGAACAATATCCATGTTTATTTAGATGGGAGGTAGCTCAATTATGGGAAAAGCAGAAAAGTTGCGGAAGCAACGCAGCCTACAGAGGAATAAGGTGGAACCTGAAAAGTATGTAGATGTGCTTAGTGGTAGAGCTATTGAATATATGAAAAGACATGATGGGTCTCTAATGAGTCTCGTTGTCAGAGAAGAAAACCTCATGCGAGCAGCTCAATTAGTTCGTAAGAACAAAGGAGCAGCTGGTATTGATGGTGTTTCCGCAGAAGCTGCGGAAGCTGAAGTAAGAAAGTATCTTAGACCCTTACAACAGAAATTGATGAATGCAACATATAAACCTCAACCGGTCAAGCGGGTAGAAATTCCCAAAGCCAATGGAGGAGTTCGTCGATTAGGTATTCCTGTGGTCAGGGATCGCATTGTTCAACAAGCCATTCGACAAGTGATTGAACCAATCATAGATCCTCAACTATCACCTTATAGTCATGGCTTTCGTAAAGGCAAGAGTGCACATAGTGCACTGAAACAATGTGTCGACTATTACGAAACAGGCTATAAAGTTGTGGTTGATTGCGATCTAAAGAATTGTTTCGATAATTTTAATCAAGATAAAATGATTCATTACTTGGAACAAATGGTAAAAGATCCAGCGATATCACGTATTCTTAGACGTTTTATGAGTGCAGGTGTTATTGATATGTCTGGTCAATTTATTGACAGTCATACGGGTACCCCTCAAGGGGGTGTTATTTCACCGCTTCTATGTAATGTTTATTTAAATGAATTGGATAGAGAATTAGAACGTCGTGGACATCGTTTTGTACGTTACGCAGATGACTTTGCGATTTTCGTCAAATCTAAGCGAGCAGGAGAACGTGTGCTAAAAAGTATTACTACTTACATTGAAAAAGATCTTCGATTAACCGTTAACCATGAGAAAAGTCAAGTGGGTTCGCCAACCCGTTTAAAATTCTTGGGTTGCCTTATCAAGCCTACCCGAAAGGGTTGTCGTTTTCGTCCGACGAATGAAGCGAAGAAGAAATTCAAAGCAAAGTTAAAACGTCTGACAAGTCGAAAGCGACCAGGTACCTTTAAAACCATTGTAAAAGAGATCAACCAAGTCACACAAGGTTGGATCAACTATTTTGGAGTAGGCTATATTAAAACCTATATTGAAGAGATAGAACAATGGTTAAACCATCGCCTAAGGCAACTCATTTTGAAGCGATGGAAAAACTGTCGAACGAAGATTATACGCCTCATGCGGTTGGGATTGGATAGTGAAAGCGCGAAGCGTATTGCTTTCTCACGCAAGAAGTATTGGCGTCTATCCAAGACACCGGAGGTGCACTACGCTCTGACAACAAAAAGACTCCGTCAGTGGGGATTAAAATCATTAACCCTCCTGGCGGAGTCTGCCTATTTAAGATATTGAACCGCCGTATACGGAACCGTACGTACGGTGGTGTGAGAGGTCCTCTGTCCGACTAACGGACAGAGTCCTACTCGATCTAACTTTTATCACACTCTATTTAAACCTGCTCCAGTCACAGGACGAACGTCCGCTTCAAAAACTGGTTACGCTCAGCCGCACTGAGCTTATTCCAGTTTTCTCCAGCGATTTCGCCCTTTGATGTGACTGTCGCACTCTATTTCAAAAATTCTTTTTCAGGGAAGAGATAGTGGAGCAAGGATTCAGTCACACGGACGCCTTGGCCTTGGGCAGGATAGACGTGCATCATCATCATGGGGTTGAAGTTGGCTTCAATAAAGCCATAATTGGCCCCAGTTTCACTCACTTGGGCAGCTTGTTTAATGTCTTGGACCATTAAATCAATTCCTGTAATGTTAACGCCTAAGGCTTGAGCCATCTGACTGGCGATGTCTAGATAAGACGGATGAACTTGGTCAGTGACATCGATGGAGTCGCCTCCGGTGGAAATATTGGAGTTTTCTCTTAAGTAAGCCTTTTGACCTTCTCCTAAGACACTGTCAAAGGTCAAGCCTTGTTGTTTAAGGTTCAAGGCTTCAATATCGCCCAGCTGAATCTTTTCCAATGGGGTGCGGTGGTCTAAGCCTCGCTTAGGGTCTTTATTCTTCTCAGCGACTAATTGAGCGATTGTCGCTTCCCCATCGCCGATTACATTAGCAGGCACCCGGAGTAAAACAGCGAAGGTCTTGCCATCGAGGACAAAGAAGCGGTACTCTACCCCTGGCACATAGTCTTCTAAGAGCACACTATCGTCAGCATCAAAGGCGATCCGACCGGCCTCTAGGAGCTCTTCACGGCTAGGCCCTTGCTTAAAGATGGAAATGCCGATCCCCATATTAGTCGATTTGGGTTTAACTACTAAGGGGCGGTCAAGATAGAGACCAGCTGCCGCCTCGATTTCGCTTAAACTGTGATAGGTCCGTGATTTAGGGGCTTGAAAGCCAGCTTCTTGGATAATTTGTTTGGTGACCTCTTTATTAGCTAAGAGATAGTGAGAAATATAGGTGTCCTTACTGGTGATATTTCCATTTTTAACATATTCAATGTGGTTCCCAACTGAGAGACGTAGTAAATTGTCCGACCGGTCTAAAATTTCCACTTGGATCCCTGAACGAATCGCATCAGCTATAAAAATCTGGGTGGAGAGCTCCATATCGGTAAAGCCACCTAGTTGATAAGGAGCCTTCAGAGCATTTTTACGGTTCTTTTCAGCAATCGCTAAGCCAGACGCTAACCAGTCTTCCACAGTCGGATAAGCTTTAACAATTTGAGCCGCTGGGGTTTCTTCTGGAGCTTCCAGGCGGTGGAGAATCTCTTCAATCAAGTCTACTTTGTCTTGGCTTACTGCTAAGTTTGCTAGCATTTCACGCATACCATTTGCGATTTCCTTACCTTCGTCATAGTAAGCGGTTCGGCTGAAAGGATCTTCATTAGCCACTTGGGTCTTCATCTTAACCCCCTCTTCAATTTCAGGGTCATCCGCCATTTCATCGATCCAGAGCAAGTAGAGTAAGAAGTATTTAATAAAGACCAGCTCTTTTAATTGAATGCCATAAGGGGCGTCGCCTTGGATATCGGTATTACGCACTTCCAAGTACTTAATCCCGGTATGGAGGAGGTCTCTGACCTTTGCACCACCCCGCAAACGCACATTAGAATAAAATTCCTTCTCAGCAATGAGATGGCCGGTTTTGACATTATTTTCTAGGGTGGTGATGTAAGTTTCTAAATCGTGGTAGGAAACATGGACATCCTCATGGTTAACATAGCCGTGCTCAGAATTTCGGATACTACGCACTGGATGGCCAACTGGTTCTACTCCCGGTTCAAAGAAAGAGTCGTGGGCATAGGGACTAGCGCCCAAAAAGTAAACAATGACCCATTGATGGCGTAAAAAATTACGGGCCAATTTTAAGTAGAGGGCGTTTTGAGTATCAAATAGATTCTCATAGTCACTATATCCAGACTGGTAGAAGCCCTTGATAAAATCAGGATCGAGACCAAAGTTATAGTGGAGACCAGAAATCATTTGCAATTTCTTCCCATAGGCTCCGACTAAGTATTCCCGGTAATCCACAGCTGCAGGATCATCCAGTTGAGCCACCTTAATCTGGTCATCACTAGGTAATTGCGGTGGCATGCTGTAAGGCCAGATCGCTTCTTCCTTGTCTAGATGCCTGAGGGTGACATCATAAATCGCGTGCATCCACTCGAGCACGCCCTCTTCACGGCCAATCACAGGGGGTGAGACCAATTCTGTTTGTGATTCAGCAAAGTCGCGCTGAATATACTGGTTTTCACTCGACCCATCCACTCTTTGAGGGTGGGGCGTTTGGGCAATATGTCCTTCTGGCGTTACCCGGTGGCCTTCTTTTTCAATACCAATGGAGGTATTTTCAAATAAGGCAGCGGTCTTTTCGTTTTTGATATAGGCTTGTAATTGATTCATAAGTTGTTTTCTCCCTAATAGTACTTGAAGTACTTAGACTATTTCCTTAACTTTACCACGATTAGATAATGGGAAAAAGTGTTTAGCTTACTTTTTGTTATTAAGTTTTCCTTACTAATTTGATATCAAGCTTGAACCTCACCATGACCTGGCTAGTATTTACTAGCACTACAGCCTTGGTTGCATTATTATCTATAAGTAAAGAATAATGATTATATTTATCATTAACTAAGAAAGGAATCCTCTAAATTGGTTAATATTAAAGCCATCATTGAATCAAGTCCAGAACTCATTCACCTACTTAAAATTATTCAATCCTTTCAACTACCGGATTGTTGGCTCTGTGCGGGAAGCCTGCGTAATTATATTTGGGACTACTTAAGCCACGGTGACCTCAGAAAAAGTCTCTATTTTTCAGATATCGATGTGATCTTCTATGACGAAAAAATCTCCTATCAGCAGACACTGAATATCGAAAAAAGCATCAAAGAAAATTACCCCCACTACAATTGGGAAGTCAGAAATCAATACTATATGCATAAGCACAGTCCTCATAGTAAAAGATATCGCTCATCTAAAGACGCTGTCCGCAAATTTCCGGAAAAGTGTACGGCTATTGCTGCCCGCTTGAATGAAGACGATCAAGTCGAATGTTATGCCCCCTATGGTTACGAAGATATTATCCACTTTAAAGTGGCTCCTACTCCTCACTTTTTAGAGGATAGCGAGCGGCTAAAAGTTTATCAAGAACGCATTAAAAAGAAAAATTGGCAAAAGACCTGGCCACAACTTTCTTTTGAAAGTATCAAGCAGATTGAAGAACCATAAAAAACAGCGAGCGACTGAACTCCCTAGTCCAGTAGACAGGAAAATTCAATCACACGCTGTTTTATTATGTATACGAAAGCACTAAGTAATTATTTCCTTAACATGATTATTCAGTCGAGTCCAATGCCATTCTTGTAAAACTTTACAGCGTTTCCTTCCATTGGTATTGGCGGATGTCTACCCCTTCAGCTTGGAGATAATCCGTTAAAGGTTTGAGCTCTTCAGCGTAGTAGCGTTCTTTAAACTTAGCGATGGCTTCTTCTTTATGAAGTTTAGGATCCAGTTCTAAGTGTTCCACTGGGATTGGACGATCCAGACTGATCTTACAGTCAATCACAACCACTTTCCCGTCTTTTTCATCAGCGACCGCTTGGGTGAAGACGTCCTTCAACTGGCTAATTTCAGTCACGGTGTAGGACACAGCACCTTGAGCTTTACCAATCATCGCGAAGTCAACATCTGCGATATCAATCCCATAGAAGTTATCATTGGTATCTTCTTGCTCGTCACGGATAAAGCCAAAACGTTCATTGGTGAAGACCACGTTAATCATAGGAAGCTTGTATTTGACTGCGGTAACGATATCTTGCATAGCCATGGAGAAGCCCCCGTCGCCGGCTAAGTTCCATACTTGACGGTCTGGCATTTCCAGTTTTGCAGCAATGGCGCCTGGGAGGCCATTGCCCATGGTAGCAAAGATATTAGAGGTCCGCCAAGTATTCTTCGGTGTCATATGCAGGTGGCGGATTGAGGTTTGGGTAGTATTGCCCACATCAATCGAATAAACCGCATCTTCATCAGCCACTTGGTTAATAGCATGGTAGACTTGGAAGAGTTGCAAATCTCCGCTCTCTCTTTGCTCTAGACTTTGGAGATAGTCTTTCCAGTTTTTGGCATTGTCGATATTGGCCTTGTACCAGCCACTATCGGTTTTCTCTTCAATTTTTTCTGTGATTTGGCGGATAGCTTCTCCCGCATCCCCTAAGATGCTAACATCAGCATCATGACGCTTACCAAGTTTTTGTTGGTCGATATCGATTTGGATGAAATGTTTGACATGGTCAAAGGTTCCTTCAACTTCAGCAAAAGGAAAGTTAGACCCGGCAAAAAGAATGGTGTCCGCTTCTTCTAAGGCTTCATTGGCAGGCTTCCAAGCCACCCGGTAGGCAGAACCTAAGAGGGCATCAAATTCATAGTCGAAGTTATCAAAGTTAATCCCGGTCACTACTACTGGGGCTTTGATTTTCTTAGAAAGTTCGATCACTTCTTGACCACTACCTTGGGTCCCAATACCAGCATAGATAATTGGCCGTTCACTGGCCTCTAAGACTTTAACCGCTTCATCGATATCTTTTTCACCGGGTGTCATTAAAGGATAGTCGCGGTAACTCTTAGCAGAAGAATACCAGGAATCCTCTTCCAGTGGTTCCCATCCAAAGCTAACCGGAACTTCAACTGCAGCCACGCCTTTTCTGGCAATGGCAGTACGGATCGCTTCGTCTAAGACCTTAGGCAGTTGTTCAGCATAGGCCACCCGACGGTTATAGACAGCTACATCAGCAAAATAAGGGTTTTGGTTGAACTCTTGGAACATGTCATAGTTAGATTGCACTTCTGGGCGTTGGCCAATAATTGCTAAGACCGGCACATTATCCTCCTTAGCGTCATAGAGACCATTGTAGAGGTGGGTTGCTCCTGGTCCCGCTGACCCGATACAAGCAGCAATCTTCCCTGTGAATTTAGCACTCATGGAAGCAGCCAAGGCCCCAGTTTCTTCGTGACGGACCTGGATAAAGTTAATCTTGCCCTGTTCCTTTTCAAAAGCATCCATTAAAGAGTTGAGCGAACCAGCTGGCAGGCCGTAAACATTCTTAATGCCCCAGTCTTCCAATACGCGTAGTCCTGCTACCCATGCATCGATAGTCGCCATTCTATTGTCCCTTTCCTTTCTTTTCATTTGAATAAATTATCTTTTCACAATCACTTTAACAAAAGCAAGGCAAAATTATGAATAATATGCTCAATTTTTCCTTTTAAGGCTTAAAATATGGGTTATAATTTATAGCACATTAATTAAAAAGGAGCGATAGCTTATGCATAAAAACAATTCTCTCTTTGAATGGGTAGCCATGGGGATGTATGCAGCTCTCATTATTTTAGCCATTACTTTTATTCACATTCCCATGCCATCCGCCATTTCTAAAAGTTTTGTCCACCCTGGTAACGCCCTAGTGGTCCTTGGGGTCCTCTTAATGGGAGAGAAACGGGGGACTTTAGCCGCTGTAGCCGGCCTATTTCTCTATGATGTTCTCAATGGATATGCTTCAGTAGCGATTTTTACGGTCCTAGAAAATCTGGTCGTCATTGCCGTGGTATCCCTACTCTTCCGCAAGGTCTTCCATTCACGATTGAGTATCGGACGCTTGGCCACCATCGGGATCGTGGCTGGAGTTACCAAGGTCATTGTTATTTTCATCAAATACACTTTCCGCCAAGTCTTACTAGGGAATTCCTTAGCAGCAGCCATGGCCATCGCCGCTACTGGCATGCCAGCCAGCTTATTCACAGCCGCAGTAACAGCTGTACTAGTGACCCTACTCTACTACCCAATGAAAAAGGTCGTTGACCGCTATCCTGCTTTAGCCGCTTAAAATAGATAAAAGCTCTCATTGAAAAAGGGACTGTGGATTTTTTCACAGTCCCTTTTATTATTTATAAATGCTAAGTTCACTACTTTTTATATTGATGAATAGCAAATATACATAATTTGTTTGATCAATTAGCCATGAGCAGTAGTGACGCTTTGAAATTAGTCGTCAGCCATGAACCAGCAAGCGGTGTGAAATACGGATAGTAGGCGCTAGCCATACTAGCCGAAATCTGTTCCAAAAGAAGCCCTGGCGCCCACTTCATAAACGATGTCCGAGCCTTTGCTAAGGCTCTCCCTTCGTTTATTCCAGTGGTCCAGGGCTTTTATACTTTTGTCACACTCTAGCTTTGAAGCTCGCTAGGCGAGAGACCTCGTGCTCGAGCCGGTGCCATGGCTCTTAGACGACTAAATTTTAAAAGTAAAACGAATGCTCATCCACTCTATTTATTTAAAATCAAAATCTATACTAGGCTTTAGGATTTTTAGCCATTAAGTCTTCGAATTGGTCAATGTATGATTGAACAAATTTGATGGTTGATTCTTGTTTAAACTTGCCGTTTTCGTCTAAGAGGTCTGCCGAATGACCCAAGAAGACTTCAGGTTGTTGGATAGTTGGCATCACGAAGTAAGATAAAGCCAGACGTAAGTTCTTGTTAGCGCTGTAACCACCCATAGCCCCTACTGAATGAGAAATAATCGCTGCAGGTGTATTAGTCCAAGCCACTGCACCCTTAGGTTTGGAAGCCACATCAACAGCATTCTTTAAGCAGGCAGGAATGGTGCGGTTATTTTCAGAGGTTACAAATAATATCCCAGCGGCATCACTAATGGCTTGGCGGAAGCTTACATAGCTTTCTGGTAAAGGTTTATTAGTCATTTCAGCATCATCATAGTCAGCATCATATAGAGGTAAGTCACGAATTTCAAGAATTTCAGCATCATAGTCGTCACTAAACATGTCGATCGCATTTTTAGCAATCTTGCGTGCATAGGATCCCTCACGTAAACTACCTACTAAAACTACAACTTTTTTTGCCATAATAATTCCCTCTCTACATTAAAATAATGTTTATTAAAATTAAACTATATTAACTTTATTAACATTGAATTATAAAAGCAAGTAAGATGCCTATCTTTTTTATCTTCTTTTTAGCCAATCATTAGAAGCCCCTAGAATGCTTGTTAAAGACTGGCTTTGGCAGGATAAAGCGCTTCACCAAGCCAATAACAAGGTACAATTTTTGGTATTTCTTATTGGCTTTATCCTTAACTTAATGAAAAGATTTCTCCCATAAAATGATTGGAGTGAGAATTTACTTTAAAGAAGCTTTTATTTAAAATAGAGAGGAAAAAATCAATGGAAGGAGTAAGCTTATGCTTATATTACTGCGTCATGGGCAAAGTAGCTCCAATTTAAATAATTTATTTACTGGTTGGTACGATGCCAAACTCACCCAAAAAGGAAAGGACCAAGCCTATGCTGCGGGGCTCCGTCTGAAAGCTGCCGGATACAATATCGATGCTATCCACACCTCGCTTTTAAGCCGGGCTATCCAAACCAGCAACCTCGTTTTGGAAGCCATGGATCAACTCTACCTGCCCTTACAAAAATCTTGGCGCTTAAATGGCCGCCATTATGGAGCTTTAGAAGGGATGAATAAAGACCTAGCTCGGAAAAAGTTTGGAAAAGACCAAGTCCACGCCTGGCGCCGCTCCTATGATGTCCGCCCTCCCCTGGCTACTGATAGCCAACTGAGCGAGCGCTACCCCTTTTTAGATAGTCAAAGCCTTCCACAAAGTGAAAGTTTAAAGGATACCCAAACCCGCTTACTGCCTTACCTAGAAGACCAAGTCATCCCCCAAATTAAACAGGGGAAAAATGTGCTTATTGTCTCCCACGGTAATCTCTTACGGGCCTTGACCCTAGTCATTGAAGACTTGGATCCCAAAGAAGCCAGCCAAATTGAAATCGCCAATGCTCTTCCTATTGTCTACCATTTTGACCACGACTTCCACATTCAAAAAAAGGAGATCCTATCATAATCACAGGCTAGCTTTTAACTTGGTGAATATAATCACTTTCTTTTAAAAGCTATTGCCCTCTGCGCTTTTCTCAAGTAAAATAAGAATAAAGTGAGATATTATGGTCTAGGCCATGGTGTTTTGCAAGAATTATTTAGGAGGAAAAAAATGAAATTAGTATTCATTCGTCACGGTGAAAGTGAATTAAACTTAGCCAATGTCTTTACCGGTTGGTTAGATCCAAAATTAAGTGAAAACGGTCGTAAAGAAGCGGCTAAAGCGGGTCAAGATTTAAAAGAAACGGGTATTGAATTTGATTCTGTACATACTTCCGTACTAACCCGTGCTATCCAAACCTGTAACATTGTTTTAGAAGAAATGGACCGCCTCTACTTACCAGTAGAAAAAAATTGGCGCTTAAATGAACGTCACTATGGTGGTTTACAAGGTTTAAATAAAGCTGAAACCGCTGAAAAATATGGTGATGAACAAGTTCATATCTGGCGTCGTTCCTACGATGTACGTCCTCCACAAGCTAGCGGTGAACAAGCCTTTGACCATCGTTATGACCACTTAGACACCCGCCACATGCTTGCTGGTGAATGTCTAAAGGATACCCTTGATCGTACCCTTCCTTACTGGGAAGACCACATTGCTCCAGAATTAAAAGACGGCAAAAATGTTTTAGTTGTGGCACATGGTAACAGCTTACGTTCCCTAACCAAACACATTGAAAACATTTCCGATGACGACATCATGGGCGTTGAAATCGCTACTGGCGAACCAATCGTTTATGACATCGACGAAAACCTCAATGTTGTTAACAAGACAGTTTTACATAAATAATAATTTCGAGTAAATCAAAGCAGCTCCTTCCCTTTTCGAGATAGGAGCTGCTTTTTTACATGCTTTTAATTATTCATTCACTAGGGGGGTCGCCTAGATCATACAGGATTCACATTCCGAGTCGCCATTGCAGGACGAACGGTCTGGAGACGTTGGACCTGCAGAGACCACTTCATCACTTTCTAAATGTTCACTGCCGGCTAAAACATCTTGACGGACGCGAACATAGTAAATGGTGGAACAGCCCTTGCTATAGGCATAGATATAGGCCCGGTTCAAATCACGGGTGGTCGCTTCCGAAGACATGAAGAGGGTTAAGGAGATAGCTTGGTCCACATGTTTTTGGGCAGCTGCCACAATATCAATGATGGCTTGGGGACCGACTTCATAGGCTCCTCGTTGATAATAAGCATAGTTGTCATTATCAATCTGATAAGCAGGAACATAAACCCGACCTAATTTACCTTCTTTACGGGTTTCTACCGGTGAAACCACTGGTTGCAAGCTCGGTGTACATGAAGACAGGTAGGAAATCGACCCCGTGGGAGCGACTGCCAGCAGGTGGGCATTAGCGATACCGTCTTCTTGAATAGCCTTAGCGAGGGCTTGCCAGTCTTCTTGGCTTGGCAACTGCAAGCCGTAATCTTTGAGTAATTGACGAACTCTTTCTGTCTTAGGTTGGACCCTTGATTCAGTATATTTCTTGAAATAAGACCCATCCGCATATTCCGATTCAGCAAAGCCTGCAAAAGGTCCATGTTTTTTCACTAAAGCATGTGAGGCTTTGAAGGCATGGTAGGCTAGTGCATAGAAGAACATGTCGGTAAAGTCTACTGCTTCTTCTGAATCATAGTAAATATGGTTGGTAGCTAAGAAACCGTGTAAGTTCATAGCCCCTAAACCAACAGCATGGTTGGCTTGGTTACCCTTCTTAATGGATGGAGCAGACTCTAGGTCAGACTTTCTCGAAATGCGGTCCAAGGCCTGGATAGCATGGCTGACTAAGTGGCCGAAGTCTGGGGCTTGATCCATGGCTTTGGCGATATTGAGCGAACCCAGGTTACAACAAATGTCTTCCCCGATAGTACGGAAGGAAAGATCTTCATTAAAGCTGGAAGGAGTAGATACTTGGGTAATTTCTGAACATAAATTGGACATCACGATCCGCCCTTTTTTCTTATGAGGATTGCGGCGGTTAACCGTATCTTCAAACATTAAATAAGGATAACCTGATTCAAAGTGCAGTTCCGCAATGACTTGGAAAAGTTTTCTCGCTGAAATAAAGTCCTTATGAATGGCTGGATTAGCCAATAACTCGTCATATTTTTCGGTAATGGAAATATCTGACATGGCCTTGCCGTATACTTTTTGAATGTCGTAAGGTGAAAAGAGCGCCATGTCCTTATTTTCCTTAGCGAGTTGGAAGGTGATATCTGGAATCACAACACCTAAAGACAGGGATTTAATCCGAATCTTTTCATCAGCATTTTCTCTTTTGGTATCCAGGAATTTAAGGATATCCGGATGGTGGGCATGGAGGTAGACCGCCCCTGCTCCTTGCCGTTGTCCTAGTTGGTTAGCATAGGAAAATGAATCTTCTAAGAGTTTCATCACGGGCACAACCCCAGAGGCCTGGTTGGCCATTCCCTTAATAGGGGCAGTGGTCTCTCTCAAATTAGTCAAGCAGAGTGCTACGCCCCCGCCTCTTTTGGATAATTGCAGACTGGTGGCAATACTTCTAGCAATGGATTCCATATTGTCCTCTACCCTTAAGAGATAACAGGAAATATATTCACCCCGTCTTTTCTTAGCCGCATTGAGAAAGGTAGGGGTCGCCGGTTGAAAGCGATTAGACAAGATATCAGCTGCCAAATCCTTGGCTAAGTCTTGGTCGCCATTGGCTAGGAAGAGCGCATTAGCAATCACCCGGTCTTCATAAGTTTCTAGATAATAAGCCTTATCATCTGTCTTCAGCGCATAGGCGGAATAGAATTTCATGGCCCCAATTAAATTAGGAAAGGCAAAATTTTGGTCTTCTGCCCATTGGTAGATTTCATGGATAAAGTCTTTAGAATATTGGTCAAAGACTTCCTTTTCATAGTAGTTATTTTCAAAAAGATAGTCCAACTTACTATCCAAGTTAGCAAAAGTCTTGGTCTTGGCTTGGATATAGTCTCTCATGTAGACAGCTACGGCTTCTTTATCGGCTTGAAAATTATAGTGACCTGCTTGGTCTTTAAAACGGGTTAAAGCATTCAGTGACAGGTAGTTTTCCTCTTGCTTGAATGTCATTAAGACATACTCCTTTCAATAATCACCACTAGGGCTTGGCTTGCACTTGCTTATTGGTCAGCATTAAAGGTTTCGCTAATAATGCGGTTAACTTCTTCAACATCCTCTTTGGTACCGATCAGTTCAAATTGATATAAGAGCGGAACCTTTAATTTATAAGCGATCACCGGCCCGGCAATGGCAAAGGAATCACCAAAGTTGGTATTGCCAGATGAAATCACCCCGAGACAGTGTTTGCGATTATCAGGGTCATTGAGGAAGTGAATAACCTGCTTAGGCACAGCGCCATGGGCATCGACCTGCCCGGCATCCGTGACTTTGCCGCCTGAATAAGTAGGTACGACTAAAACATAGTCTTCATCCACCTTAATCCGTTCTTCCTCATCAATAGGAATACGGATGGATTCGGCGTCCAACTTTTGAACAAAACGGTGGGTGTTATTTGATTGTGTTGAGAAATATACAATTAATTCTTTCATTAGAAATCCCAGTCCTCATCTAGTGTTTCTTCACTTGTTCCAATAATATAAGATGACCCACTTCCTGAGAAGAAGTCATGATTTTCGTCGGCACGTGCAGATAATTGCGCAAAGACCTCTGGAGCAATCCGCGTTTCTTCCTTGGTAAATGGTGACTCATAGCCTAAGTTTTGTAGGAATTTACCAGCATTGTATAAGGAGAAGCGAATGGCTTCATCAGCTAACCCAAAGCCGTCATAGAGTTGGCGTAAATAAGTTTTTTCTAAGCCAATCATCTTATCTAATAGGTCGAAAACAAATTGTTTCATTTCGGCTTGTCTTTCCGGGCTTAATTTAGCAACCTTTAATTGATATTTATAACCACTATAGAAATTATGAATCACCTTATCCCGTAAAATGAGGCGGATAATATCTGAGGTGTTCGGCAATTTGCCCCGGGCTGACAGATAAAATGGCAAATAGAAGCCCCCATAAAGTAAGAAACCTGGCATTAAGGCAGCAGCTATTTTAGATTTTAGGGGATCATCAGCGGTGTAGAAAGGAATCAGAGCTTTGGGCCGGGCTTGGAGCGCTTCATTATCTACCACCCATTCGTGGGCTTCTTCAATTTGCTCACTAGTACATAAGGTAGAAAAAATTGTTCCATAAGAACGGGCGTGAACACCCACCATGAAGGCAAAATTAGCATAAATCACTTGTTCTTGTTCAGTGAGGGAATTCTTAATCTGAGCCACATCCCCGACCGAGGCTTGAACAGTGTCTAACAGGGTGAGTCCGGTGAAGGTTCGGGTAATTAATTGTTGCCAATCATCATCGAGCTCATTCCACGACGGGAGGTCATTAGAAACGGGTATATTTTCAGGCAACCAGAAGTTTTGGGTAACCCGGTTCCAAACTTCTAAATCTTTTTCATCAACTATTTTGTTCCAATTGATGGCTCTCATATTTTGGCTTTGGTCAAAATAGGCATATTCTACCGGCGACACGGACCGATCATAATAATTTTTTGTCATGATTTCTATCCCACTTTTCAGTTAAAATTTTCCAGGACTACATGCATGCGATCTGGCATAGAATAAATTAGCACAATATATAGTGGTTAACAAGTAAACACCTACATTATATTGTGTATGTAAAAATACAAAAGCATAAGCGAAAAATTTCACTAGAATCCAAGCTTATTTCGATAAGCATTTTCACGGGAGATTATTTTGTCAAGGGGGTAAATTATTTTCATGAAAAAGGCGATGTCCAATACAATTTTTGTATAAAACCTTAGCTAAAAGCGATCAAAGAACAAACAATTACTTCTTTATCTTTTAAATATTAGCCACAAAAAAGCTAGACTTATAAAAACAATAAGCCTAGCTTAGAAAAGAGTGTAACGTGCGTCCACGTCACTAAAACTTATTCGATTAAAAAGAGACTAAAAGCTTTCGCCCTAGCCTCTTTCATTCACTATGATTAATAAACTTTTTCTCCATTGAGATAAGTGGCTTGTAATTGCCCTTGGTCATTGAGAACGATGAAGTCCGCGTCCAGCCCTGCTTTGATTTGGCCACATTGGTCTTCAACCCCTACTGACTTGGCAGGATTATAGGAAGCCATTTGGACGGCTTCTTCTAAGGAAACTAAGTTCCAGGCCACCAAATTCTCCACGGCCTTAGCTAGGGTAAGGATAGAACCTGCTAAGTTACCGCCGTTAACTAAACGAGCGGCCCCGTCTTTAACGATAACCGGAAGTTCACCCAACATTGAGGGGCCTTCTGGCATGCCGCCTGCCCGCATACAATCTGTAATTAGCACTACTTCGCTTTTCTTCCGAGCCTTTAAGACGACATTAATAGCCCCAGGTTTAACGTGGAAACCGTCACAGATTAATTCGGTATATAAGTTATCTAAAGTCAGTGCTGCTCCTACTAAACCAGGTTCACGGTGGTGGAGCCCACTCATGCCGTTATAGGTATGGTTAATTAAATGAGCACCAGCTTCAACAGCAGCTTTGGCTTGATCGTAAGTCGCATTCGAGTGTCCGAGAGAAATATGAACTCCTAAGGCCTCAGCTTGGGGGATGAAGTCTACAACACCTTGCCTCTCTGGTGCTAAGGCTAATTTATTGAGGAGTCCCTGAGAAGCCTCTAACCAGGTCTTTACTTTTTCGATATCAGGGTTAGACATATAGTTCTCATTTTGGGCGCCCTTATGTTCTTCGGTGAAGAAGGGGCCTTCAAAGAATATTCCCCGAATTTTAGCACCGGAGACTTGGTCTTTACTTTGAGCGATTACTTGGCAGGCTGTGGTTAAGTTCTCACTGGTATCGGTTAAGGTGGTTGGTAGCCAAGAGGTCACCCCACAAGATAAGAGCCCCTTAGAAATCACCTCAATGCCTTCTGGGTCTTTGTCCATAACATCGTAACCGTGGAAGCCATGGATATGGGTATCCACTAAACCAGGAGCTAGGATATTATCACTATAATCAATCACTTCTGCCTGGTCGGGAACCGCCTTAACCACCTGACCAAAAGTTCCATCATCATTAACGATTAGATAGGCCTCCTCTTCCTTGTGGTCAGCTAATAAGATGGCCTTTGCCTTGATATATTTCATCACTAACACCCTTTCAATATGCTTTTCCTTTGAAATGGAAACCTAATCCTTCACACCAATCCCCAAGAAGTGAGCTACTTATGCAAGCGGATAATCTCATCTCCAGGACCGACCTCCCCATTAGCCACCGTTTCAATTTGGTCATAGTCACTCGTATTGGTTACCACAAGAATTACCGAAGTATCATAACCGGCAGATTCAATGGCTTGGCGGTCAAAAGTGATCAGATGGTCACCAATAGTTACCTTGTCGCCTTGTTTAACTGTTGGAGTAAAGCCTTGCCCCTTCAATTCCACGGTATCTAAACCAATATGAATGAGGATTTCAATGCCCTCTTCACTGGTTAAACCAATAGCATGGCCCGTTTCGAATAGGCTGGTTACAACCCCATTGACAGGAGAAATCACTTGGTCACTTTCAGGGCGAATGGCTAATCCTTGTCCCATCGTTCCTTGGCTAAAGACTGGGTCATTCACTTCACTTAAATTATAAAGGGAGCCTGCCACTGGTGTAAAGAGACTCATGGCTTCAGTTGCCTTGGAAAAATTGGAATCAGCTAAAATTTCATTAATCTCAGCGCTATAAATATTCGACTTACCCCCGTAAATGGCTTGGATACCGTTCTTGACATCAAGCACCCCGGTAGCCCCTAAACTTTTGAGGGTGTCTTTATTGACCTTGCCATTTTCTTTAACCGATACCCGTAAGCGAGTAGCACATGCGGTCACATGGTCAATATTTTCCGGTCCACCTAAGCCTTCAATAATGGTAAGGGCTTTGTCGTGGAGTGAACCTGATGATTGACTCGAGCGCGTCTTTCCACTCTTTGCTTGGTCATCCGTCATT